>SCQD01000162.1 GCA_004299145.1 Methylococcaceae bacterium
TTTGCCGGTCAGGCTGGGCCACAGCCGGTAAGCGATGGCGAAGTACAGCGTGATGACGGTGCCGGCGAAGATCAGGTGAAAGTGGCCGGACACCCAGGCGGTATTGTGCACCATGGCGTTCATGGCGTAGCTGGCGTTGACCAGGCCGCCGAAACCGCCCAGCAGCAGCATGAGCAGCGACAGGATGGCGGCCAATACCATGGGCTGGGTCCACGGCAGTTTGCCGATCCAGCCGAACAGGCCCTGGCCGCCCTGCTTGCGCCCGGCCATTTCCAGGCTGGCGATGACGGTAAAGGCGGTAATCAGCGTGGGAATGACCACGACGTAGGTGCCGACGCCGTGCGCCAGTTTCCAGCCGGAGGCTTGCATGGGGTCCATGTACAAATGATGGAAACCGATGGGCAGGCCGAACACCAGGATCAGCACAAACGCGATGCGCGCCAGTTCCTCGCTGAACAGCTTGCCGCCGGCCGCCTGGGGCACGAAGCAGTACAGGGCGATGTAAGCCGGTACCAGCCAGAAATAAACGATGGGGTGCAAGGTCCAGGAAAACAGCGTGCGCGCCAGGCCGACGTCGACGGTGTCCACCAGCCCCAACGACCAGGGCAGCAGTTGAAACACCACCTCCAGCGCCACGCCGACGCTGCTCCACAACCACAGCACGGCGTTGGCGCCGGTGGCGAACAGCGGCAAAGGCAGGGTGCCGCCGGGGTGGGCTTGTTTCCAGGCACCGACCGCCATGACCATCAACACGCACCAGACCCAGGAACCGACCACCAGCAAGGTGGCGCCCAGGTAGAACAGGGGATGCGCTTGCAGCGGCGGGTAAAACGTGAACAGCACCGAGGCCTTGCCGGTCAGCAGCGGCAGGGCCGCCAGCAAGGTGCCGGCGGCGGCGGTCCAAAAGCCGGCCCAGGCGGCGCTGCGGCAAAAGGGCGCGTCATGATTGGCCGCGGTGTGATAGCCGAAGCCCATGATGAAAAACGTGGTGAGCACAAAGCCCATCAGCACGCCGTGGGTGCTGACCGAGGCGAAATACACGCCCGGCGATTGCAGCGCCGGAATCAGGCCGCTGCGTTCCACGACCTGGTAAAAGCCCATGACCGAGGCCAGGGCGAAAGCGCCGAACGCCACCCAGAAATGCGCCAGGGTCAGTTGTTTGGTTTTTTGATCGCACATGGCTTATTTCCCCGGATGCCAGTTGTCTGCGGACACCACGGTCAGGCGGCTCCACATGTGATCGTGGCCCATGCCGCAATATTCGTTGCACAGCATGGGATACTCCCCCGGTCTGGGGAATACGGTGGTCAATTGCGCCACGTAGCCCGGCACCACCATGGTGCTCATATTGGTCATGGGCACGTGCACGCCGTGCAATACGTCCATGCTGGCGATACGGAAAGTAACGGGCCGGCCGGCAGGGACCTCGATGCGGCGCGGATAAAAACCGTAGCGGCCCGCCACCAGGGTGACGCGCACGCCGCCGTCGGCCTGGCTGGTCACGCCCAGCTTGTCTTCGGCAAACTCGCCGCCCAGGTGCAGCTTGGCGGAATCGATGGTTTCCACGTGGCTGGGCGGATGGATGTTGTGCTCAAGGGCGGTATAAACAATCGCCGCCACCAACAAAGTGACCATGCCCACGGCCAGGTACAGCCATTTTTTTTCCAAAGGATTAATGTGCATGGCTCACCTCAGCTCAGCGCGCCGCGCGGCAAAAACACGCCGAAATAGAGAAACAGCCAGGCCAGCGTCATCAGCAGCGCGGCGCCGGCCAACAGCGCCAGGGTGCCGACGGGCCGGTCAGCGTCCGGGGATTCAGGAAGGTGCGACATGCGGGAATACTCCTTGACAAGCGGGAGAGTTATGGAAGCTTGCGTCATCCACTTCGCGCACCACCCTATCAAAGAAACAAAGCGGCCGCTTGCCGGCGATTCTATCGTTTTCACCCGCTATACGCAGGCGTTTTGTGGCAGGCAGTCCGGTACAATGAAAAACCCTGCATCCCTGATTTTGAACTTTTCCATGTCTGAACTGATTGCTGTCGATATTCGGCGCCGCAACCGTCGCACCGTTGCCGGCCAGGAACCCCCATGCCACACCGGGTAGCGGTGGTGGGTGGCGGCCCGGCCGGGCTGATGGCGGCGGAAGTGCTGGCGCAGGCTGGAGTCGAGGTGACGGTCTACGACGCCATGACCACGGTGGGCCGCAAAATTTTGCTGGCCGGCAAAGGCGGGCTGAACCTGACCCACGCCGAAAACACCGAAGCTTTTCTCGACCGTTATGGAGCACGCCGGCCTGATCTGGAACCCATGCTGGCCGCTTTCGGCGCCCAGGAATTGCGGCAATGGGCGCGAGGCTTGGGCGTGGAAACGTTTGTCGGCTCGTCCGGGCGGGTATTCCCAGTGGGCATGAAAGCCGCGCCGCTGCTGCGCGCCTGGCTGCGCCGTCTGCGCGGCAGCGGCGTCGAGTTCCGCACCCGGCATCGCTGGATGGGCTGGGACGCAAACGGGGCGCTGATGTTCTCCACGCCGCAGGGCGAAGTTACGATCCAGGCCGATGCGACCGTGCTGGCCCTGGGTGGCGGCAGTTGGGCCAAACTCGGCTCCGACGGCGCCTGGGTCGGCCTGCTGCAACGCCACGGCATAACCGTGGCGCCGTTGCAGCCGGCCAATTGCGGTTTCGACGCCGATTGGAGCGAACACTTTCGCCAGCGCTACGCCGGCCAGCCGGTCAAGCCGGTAGCCTTGACCCACACCGACGCCGCCGGCGCAGAACAGCGCCGGCTGGGTGAATTCGTCATCACCGGCAACGGCGTGGAAGGCAGCCTTATCTACGCAGTTTCCGCCAGCCTGCGGGACACGCTGGCCAGCCGTGGCGAGGCCGTCATCCACCTGGATCTGGCGCCGGACCGCACGCCGGAACGCATACTGGCGGATTTATCCAAGCCGCGCGGAGGGCGTTCGCTCTCCAGCCAACTGCGCAGACTGGGCATTGACGGGGTAAAAGCCGGCCTGCTGCGCGAAATACTGCCGACAGCAACGATGGCCGATCCGGCCGGTCTGGCGGCGGCCATCAAAAGCCTGCCGCTACGCTTGACTGCGCCCAGGCCGCTGGATGAAGCCATCAGCAGCGCCGGCGGCGTCACTTTCGCAGCACTCGACGCACACTTGATGCTGCGCGCCCTGCCCGGCGTGTTTTGCGCCGGTGAAATGCTGGACTGGGAAGCTCCCACCGGCGGCTATCTGCTCACCGCCTGTCTGTCCAGCGGCCGGGCGGCGGGGATGGGCGTGCTGGACTGGCTATCGAAAAATATCGGCTGAAAACCAGACGCAACGTCGTCTCCATGCCCTCACGCACCCCACACGGGTATAACCCGCCCGGCATGCATTTCCGCAGAAACGTCACTATGCCATATCCACAAATCTTTCCCGCAACCGGTGAATTTCATCGCGCAAGCGCGCGGCTTCCTCGAACTCCAAGTCCCTGGCGTGCCGGTACATTTTTTCTTCCAGCTGTTTGATGAGCTTAGCGAGATCGGCGGGCTTTTTGACTTTGTACTCGGCCTGCGGTTCGGCTACCTGCCAGGCTTTGGCGGCGCCCGTCGTCAAGCCCTGGCCGGGGATGGGCACTTCCAGAATGTCGGCGATGGATTTGCTGATGCTGACCGGGGTGATGTGGTGGTCCAGATTGTGCTGGATTTGCTTGCCGCGCCTGCGCTCGGTTTCTTCGATGGCGCGCGCCATCGAGCCGGTGATTTTGTCGGCATACAGAATCACCCGGCCGTGCAGGTTGCGGGCGGCGCGGCCCATGGTCTGGATCAGCGACACGGTCGAGCGCAAAAAGCCTTCTTTGTCGGCGTCCAGGATGGCGACCAGCGACACTTCCGGTATGTCCAGGCCTTCGCGCAACAGGTTGATGCCCACCAGCACGTCGAACTTGCCCAGCCTTAAATCGCGGATGATCTCCACCCGCTCGACGGTTTCCACGTCCGAGTGCAAATAGCGCACTTTAATATCGTGATCGTTCAGGTATTCGGTCAGGTCTTCCGACATGCGCTTGGTCAGCGTGGTCACCAGCACCCGTTCTTTTTTCTCCACCTGCCGGTTGATTTCGCCCAGCAAATCCTGCACCTGGGCGGCGGCCGGGCGGATTTCCACCACCGGGTCGACCAGACCGGTGGGACGCACCACCTGTTCGATCACCGCGCCGCCGGCGTGCTCCATTTCATAAGCGCTGGGCGTGGCGGAAATGTAGATGCGCTGCATGCCGCGGCCTTCAAATTCTTCGAAGGTCAGCGGGCGGTTATCCAGGGCGGACGGCAGGCGAAAGCCGTAATTCACCAGCGTTTCTTTGCGCGACTTGTCGCCCTTGTACATGGCGCCGATTTGCGGCACGGTCACGTGGCTTTCGTCGATGAACAGCAGCGAGTCTTCCGGCAGGTAGTCGAACAGGGTCGGCGGCGGCTGGCCGGCCGTCCGGCTGGATAAATGCCGCGAATAGTTTTCGATGCCGGAGCAATAGCCCACTTCCAAAATCATTTCGATGTCGAACTGGGTGCGCTGCTCCAGGCGCTGGGCTTCGACCAGTTTGTTGGCGGCGTACAACTCTTCCAGCCGGGCGCGCAGCTCCACTTTGATTTTTTCCACCGCTTCCAGCAGCTTTTCGCGCGGCGTGACGTAGTGGGTTTTCGGGTAAACGGTAAAGCGGGCGGTGCGCGAGAGGATTTCGCCGGTGAGGGGGTCGAACAGCGACAGGCGCTCGATTTCTTCGTCGAACAGCTCGATGCGCACGGCTTCTTTTTCCGATTCCGCCGGAAACACGTCGATGACTTCGCCGCGCACGCGGAAAGTGCCGCGCTTCAGTTCCGTGTCGTTGCGGGTGTATTGCAATTCGGTGAGGCGCCGCAGCAAGGTGCGCTGCTCTATCATGTCGCCGCGCACCAGGTGCAGCACCATTTCAAAATAGGACGCCGGCTCGCCCAGGCCGTAAATGGACGACACCGTCGCCACGATCACCGTGTCGCGCCGCTCCAGGATGGCTTTGGTGGCGGACAGGCGCATCTGTTCGATGTGCTCGTTGAGGGAGGCGTCCTTGTCGATATAAGTATCGGAAGACGGTACGTAAGCTTCCGGCTGGTAGTAATCGTAGTAAGAGACGAAATACTCCACCGAGTTTTCCGGGAAAAACTCCTTCATTTCGCCGTAGAGCTGCGCCGCCAGGGTTTTGTTGGGCGCCAGAATCAGCGCGGGGCATTGCAGCCGTTCGATGACGTTGGCCATGGTAAAGGTCTTGCCCGAACCGGTTACGCCCAGCAAAACCTGGTGCGCTTCGCCGTCGCCCAAGCCTTCCACCAACTGCCGTATTGCCTCCGGCTGATCGCCGGCCGGCGCAAAAGGACTGTATAGCTTGAATTTTTTCCCTTTATAGGGCTGCTGAATTTCACCATCTTCGGTTATGATTGTCCGGCTGACGATAAACCTTTTGTCCACTTTAGCTCTACGCCCTCTTAAACGATGAATATACTGCTGTCCGACCGCGTCCAAACCATCAAGCCTTCCCCCACCCTGGCCATTACCGCCCGCGCCAATGCGTTGAAAGCTCAGGGCAAAGATATCATCGGACTCGGCGTCGGCGAGCCGGATTTCGACACCCCCCAGCACATCAAGGACGCCGCCAAAAAAGCCATAGACGACGGCTTCACCAAATACACGGCGGTAGGCGGCACCCCCAGTTTGAAGCAGGCGGTGGTGGACAAGTTCCAGCGGGAAAACGGCCTGAGCTATAAAACCAGCCAAGTGCTGGTATCCTGCGGCGGCAAGCAGAGTTTTTACAATCTGGCGCAGGCTTACCTCAATCCGGGCGACGAGGTGATCATCCCCGCGCCGTATTGGGTGTCTTACCCGGACATGGTGCTGCTGGCCGGCGGCAAGCCGGTCATTATAGCCGCGCCCCAGTCGCAGGGTTTCAAAATCACGCCCGCCCAGCTGCGCGCCGCCATCACCGATAAAACCCGGCTGTTCGTCATCAACAGCCCGTCCAACCCCACCGGCGCCGCTTACAGCCTGGAAGACCTCCAAGCCCTGGGCGAAGTGTTGCGCGATTTCCCCCAGGTACTCGTCGCCACCGACGACATGTACGAACACATACTCTGGCAGCAAGGCAGCTTCTGCAACATGCTCAACGCCTGCCCCGAACTGTACGAGCGCACCATGGTGCTCAACGGCGTCTCCAAAGCCTATTCCATGACCGGCTGGCGCATCGGTTACGCCGCCGGTCCCGTCGCGCTGATCCAGGCCATGGACAACATCCAGTCGCAAAGCACCTCCAACCCCACCTCCATTTCCCAGGTAGCCGCCGAAGCGGCGCTCAAGGGCGATCAGAGTTTCATCCGCGACATGGTCAAAGCTTTCCGGGAACGCCACGATTTCGTGGTGGAGGCATTGAACACCATTCCCGGCATGGAGTGCCTGACCACCGACGGCACCTTCTACGTGTTCCCCAACGCCCAGGGCGTCATCGACCGCTTGGGCCTGGCGAACGACCTGGCGCTGGCGGAACTGCTCATCGAAAACGGCGTCGCTTTAGTGCCGGGTTCCGCTTTCGGCTGTGACGGCAATATCCGGCTTTCCATCGCCACCAGCATGAGCAACTTACAAAAAGCCATGGAAAGGATGAAGGCGGCATTGGCTTAGAATTTGGCCGGAAATAACCGTCCTGAATCGAAGCAATATCTCCATGGTCAAGCCAATTTGTAGGGTACGCTGTGCGTACCCTACATCGATAGGCGCAGTCGAAAAGCCGCCGCGTTGATGAACCCACTGAGTCAGAAAAAAAACTACGCATATACAAAAAGCTTTTAATAAAGCCTACAACCTGGATGACGCTACACAAAACCCCACATCCGTTTGCACAAATCTTAGCAATAAGCTAACATTTCCAACGTACCCCTCTGATTCATCCCACAGGCGTTAAAGCCCACACAAAGTGTGCTTTAAATCTGGAGCTGACAACCAAATGCCAAGGAGCCAGTGCAGCATGAATACCGTACAATACATCGAGCATGAGGGGCACCGCCTGTTTGCGGTGGTACCTATCGATTTATGGAACCAGTTAACAAAAAATCATGGAGATAAAGAGGGCGTTACGTCATATAATACGATCAAGGACAGGGATGGAGGCTACCACATCCCCAGCGCCGTGCGGAACGCCGAGATGGCCGGCACTCATACGCTGAAAGCATGGCGCGAATATCGCGGGCTTACCCAGGACGCACTGGCACAAGCCGTCGGCATCAGCACGCCGTATCTGTGTCAGATCGAAACCGGTAAGCGCACAGGCACAACCAAGGTACACAAAGCTTTTGCCCGTGTACTGAATGTTCCTCTGAGCGTATTGGCCGTAACATAGGTTCAAGGGTTGCGGCTTGCCCAGATCAAACCGCAACTTATTTTTACAAAATAATAAGTGAGATTTTTATCATGACTTTGCCAGCACACTCTTCAAAGGGAACTTTTCACCACGTCATTTCCGCTCTGATCGAGCTTTCCCCGAAAACGCAGATGGAAATCGCGGCGGAGCTTGGCTTTTCCAAACCCAACATCGTATCCATGTTCAAATCCGGCGCCACCAAGGTGCCTATCGAACGCATCCCGGCCCTGGCCAAGATTCTGGAAGTGGATCCGGCCTACTTGTTGCGCTTGGCATTGCAGGAATACATGCCGAAGCTGTTGACGCTGATCGAATCCTCCTGCGGCTTTACCATTACCGAAAATGAAAAAGAGATCATCAAAGAGCTGCGTTTGTACAGCAGCGATCTTGATCCAAAAATGAACAAAGCCGAGCAAAGGGCTGCGCTCAAGGCATTTGCCGAAAAACTCATCGGCGTGGATTAACCTGCAGGCCCCCGTGCGATGGGGCATCGCGACCTCGCATTTGCCGGCACATGCCGAACGGGACGCTCAGGCGTCCCGTTTTGTTTCGCCCTGATCGCATTCAAGGCAGGCGCAGCGCCGCCTTGGCTCCTGTAGTAAAATTCCCGGCTTCGATATCCCCGTCCGGCAACCCCGTGTCCTTACCGCCCACCTCCCAAGCCAAACAGCTACCGCACGGGATACGGTACAATCCGCTGGCACCGGTTAATTTTTCATTGGATACCAGCGCTTTGAGCCCCGACGAAACCCTGCTGCACTTTGTGCGTTTGCTGCGGCAACGCTATCTGGCGGTAATCGCTCACACCCCCGCCGATTCGCCGCGCGCGCCCTTCCTGCAAAACCAATTGCCGACCCTGGCCCTGGCCGAAGCCTATCTGCGCTTGATCAACCTGCCCGCCAGCCACGCGGGTCCGGCCCACGTCGCCGTCATCGGCCCCACCCAGGCCGGCAAAAGCTCCATCGTCAACTGCCTGTGCCGGCAAGAAGCCGCGCAAGTCAGCCCGTTGGCCGGCCACACCGTCCATCCGCAAGGTTTCTGCCTCAATGCAAACTTAAGCAAACTGGACTGGCTGGACGATTATTACGCCGGTTTTCAGCGCCTGCCCCCGCAGCAACTACCGCACGAGCGCTATGAATGCTACGCGCTGACCGCCCTGCCGCCACAGGCCGACCATCCGCTGCCGTCCTGCGTGATCTGGGACACGCCCGATTTCGACTCCATCGACGCGGAAGGCTACCGGGAAGGCGTGCTGCGTACCGCCGCCCTGGCCGACGTATTGCTGGTGGTGCTCAGCAAAGACAAATACGCCGACCAGTCGGTGTGGGACATGCTGCAACGCCTGGCCCCCCTGCAGCAGCCCACCGTGTTGTGCCTGAACAAAGTCGCCGAAGACTCGCGCGAACTGATCGAAGCCTCGCTGCGCCGTCGCTGGCAGGAATGGCGCGACGGTACGCCGCCGCCGGTGATTTCCCTGCCGTATCGCCAGGACTGGGGACCAGCCGCTTGGCAAGAAGACAACCACGCGCTGTATACCAATCTGGCACTGGCGATCAACGGCGTACAAAGAACCCGGCAAGACCAAGCCAAATACCGCTTGCTGAGCAACTACTGGCATGCCTGGCTGGAGCCGGTCATGGGCGAACAAGCCGCCCGGGCCGAATGGCGGCGCCAGGTGCAAGCCGCCGTCGACAGCGCCGTCGCGCTCTACCAGCGCGATTACCTCAACCACCCGCATCACTATGAAACATTCCAGCGCACCCTGGTGGAACTGCTCACCCTGCTGGAAATACCCGGCCTGGCCAAGCCCTTGCTCTACGCCCGCCGCGCCATCACCTGGCCGATCCGGCAAATCACGCGCCTGGGCCACTGGAGCCACGGCGACAAAACCGCCACGCCCGGCAGCGAAGCGCTGACCCTGAACAAAGCCACCGAACACCTGCTGTTGCGCCTGGCGGAAGGCATCCTGCAGCAGCGCGAACAAGACAGCCGTCTGTACGGCTGGTGGAGCGAACTGAGCCGTTTGCTGCAAAACCAGCGCGCCACGCACCAGCAGACGCTGGACGAAGCCTGCCGGCACTACCAGCTGGACTTCCAATCCGACATCGAAAAAGCCGCCCGGCGCCTGATGGAGCGGCTGCGCGAACACCCGGCCATACTCAACAGCCTGCGCGCCACGCGCGCTACCGCCGACGCGGCATCCCTGGTGCTGGCCGTCCACGCCGGCGGCATCGGCCTGCACGACATGGTGCTGGCCCCCGCCCTGTTCTCCATCACCAGCCTGCTGACGGAAAGCGCGCTGGGCCGCTACCTCGATAAAGTACAAACCGAATTGAAACAGCGCCAGCACGAAGCCTTCACCGCGCTGCTGCAAGCCCAAGCCGAACAGCACCTGCTGCATTTGCCCGACCATATGAACAACGCCGACAAATTCGCCATCCCCCCCAAAACGCTCGCCGCCGCCCAAGCTGCCCTTGATCATGACCACTAAAAAGCCATGGCCTTAGACTTGCAACACTTGGCCCAGCAAGCACGCCTATGGGCCGAGCAAGGCGTGGCCGCCGGCTGGCTGGTGGACGAACACGCCATCCCTTTGCGCCGCTTCGAAAACCACACGCCCGATACCTTATTCGAGCACGACGTCGCCCGCCCCCTGGTGGTGGCGTTTTTCGGCGGCACCGGCGTCGGCAAAAGCAGCCTGCTCAACCGTCTGGCGGGCCAGCCCGTCGCCCGCACCGGCGTGGAAAGACCCACCTCGCGCGAAGTGTCGGTTTTCCTGCACGAATCGGTGCACCTGCAACGCCTGCCCGGCGACTTCCCCCTGGAAAAAGTCAAAATCGCCCGCCACCAGGAAGCCGGCCAGCGCCACATCATGTGGATAGACATGCCGGACATGGACAGCACGGAACACGGCAACCGCGAACAAGTCATGGCCTGGCTGCCGCACATCGACGTGCTGGTATACGTGGTCAGCCCCGAGCGCTACCGCGACGAAAAAGCCTGGCGTTTGCTGCAATCGCACGGCAGTGAACACGCCTGGCTGTTCATCATGAACCAGTGGGACCGCGCTCAGGAGGTCCAGAAACAAGACTTCGGCAAACAGCTGGCGCGCGCGGGATTCACCGACCCGGTCATCCTCTGCACCGACTGCCGCGAACCCGCCGCCGCCCGCCAAACCGACGACTTTCCGCAATTGGCGCAGATCATCCACTCGCTGTGCGACCACCACACCGTCGGCCAACTGGAGCAGCGCACGCGCCAGGCACGCCTGCAACAACTGGCCGAGACGCTGGCGCATTGCCTGGAAAAATTGGCCGGCGCCGCCGGCGCCGAGGAATTGCAGCAGCGCTGGAAAGACCAGTGGGAGCAGGCTGAACTACACCTGCTGCAAGGCCTGCAATGGCCCATGCAGCAATATGTGCAGGCCTTCGTCGCGCGCGACGGCAACCCGTTGCGCCCCCAGCTCAAGCTGACCAAAGCCGAGACCAACAGCGGCAGCGCAACCCCATCGGCCTATACCCTGTGGGACGACTGGGCACAAAGCCTGGTCGACGACGCCATGGACCGCCTGGTCGTCGAAGCCAGCCAAACCGGCCTGTCGCACAGCGCCCTGAAAAGCCGCGTCGAACAACTCAAACCCGGCCTGCCCAGCCTGATCATGCGCCAGGCACAGCAATCCCTGCGCCTGGCGCTGGCCAATCCCGGCAACGCCTTGCAACGCTTCGCCCTGCGCTGCACCGCGTTTTTGACCGTCGTATTGCCGCTGGCGGCGCTGGGCTGGGTGGGATATCAAGTGCTGACCGCCTACCAGGCCAGCGCCGCCAGCCACGCCAATTACCTGGGCAGCGACTTTGCCATCCACAGCGGCCTGCTCATCGGCATTTCCTGGCTGCTGCCCTGGTTTATCCACCGGCAACTGGCTCCCTCGGCGGAAAAAGCCGCCTTGAAAGGCTTGCGCCTGGGAGTCATGGCGGGATTGGCGAATGTCGAGCAAATGGGCAACGAAATGCTGAAGCTGGCTCTGCAGGAACGGAACGGCTTTGAAGCGCAAGGATGGTCGATCGTGCAGCGATGTGGGGAAGCCACCGGTGAGGAGCAAGCCATGGACGCAGGGTTATTGGGAAGGTTATTGCAGGGACACACCCCGTCCGCCGCCCCATGATCCAGGCAGAGGGGCCAAATGCTCAGTCTGTGCACTCCATAAACACCACCCGCTCGAAGCCCAGCGCCACCACCGCGTAGCAGCGCAATCCGGTCAAGCCGTAGCGCGCCGTGAGCGCGGCGCCGTAGCGCTGGGCCTGCTCCGCCGCTTCCTCCAGCTTGGCGGCCACGGCGGGAAGCTGGGCCAAGGCATCACGCGAGCGGGCTGCCAGTTCTTGGCCCGACAGGTCCAGTTCCTTCAGGCTGAGGTATTTGAATTCCAGCAGCAAATCCAGCGCTTGATATTGGCGCTTGTCGGGCCGGACGATCAGGCTCAGGTCGATGTAGCCGTGATCGACCTCGGTTTCCGACACCATCATGTACAGGTTGTCGTTGAACAACAGCGTCATGAAGGCGATTTTGATCAGCAGCTCGTTGCTCCAGCGGTAGTCGCGCAGGGAGAGTACTTTGAAATAGCGCTGCTCGATAAAATCGCACAGCGGTTGCAAGTCGCCGTAGAGATAGAAAGTGTCGGCAGCATCATGGATGGCGATACGGTCTTCGTAAGTCGGCAGTAATAAGTCCTGCATCCGCTCCACGTATAACTGCTCGGCCACCAGGTTGGGTATTTTCAGTAGCCGATTGCCCAGCCGGCCAGCTCCCGCCAGCGTTAACACGCCGAAGTAGTACAGCAAGGACAGCATAAAGGTCTGGTCCTTCGCCGCATTAAGCATGTCCTCCACGCCAAAACGCCGCGCCAGTTGCCGAATCGACAGCGCGTCGCCGCCGCTCAAGGCCTTGATCAATATCTCTTCGCCGTGGGGCAGGCGCGAGATGTAGACCAGCTTGTTGCGGTCCATCGCCAGGTTTTCGTCCAGCATCTGGTCGGGATATTCACCGTGCTTTTGCAGGTGCTTCAGGAAATACAAACTCAAGGTCGGGTTGTAAATGCTGTCCACGGCTTGGTCGCAGAAGCGGTAGCCGTTGTAGAAAGTGCGCATGGTATCCAGTGCTTGGGTTGCCGACCACGCCGAGTTTTCCCCCGCCATACGCTCCAGCACGCCGGCGATTTCCCGCTCGGTAAACCCGCACAAATCGTTGAACTCGGTATTCAGATAAATATTTTCGGCCACGTTGTAGCCGGAAGTCATATCGCTCATCACCACAGGCGACACGCCGGTAATGAATACCCGGTCCAGCCCCTGCCCGCCGGCGGCGGCCTTCACCGCCTTGAACACCGTCTTTAGCAAGCCTTCACCGTACAGCAAAGCTTCGTAGTGCCCTTGCCTGGACATCAACACTTCGTTTGCAAAGTTGTCGTACTCGTCGATCAGCAGGTAGAGCTTGTGGCCGGTCGCTTGTATGACGTTCAGCAAGGCACCGAAGGAATAAATGGCGTCGTCCGCGTCGACGTGAACCGTCAGTCCGTAGCGTTGCGCGCAGTGTTCGACGCACAGATTGATGTGCCGATGCAAAGCCGCTTCGAGCTCCCGCACTTCGCCCTGGGATTTCACCAGTGAAAAATCCCATTTCATCACGAAGTATTGATTGCGCAGGGGGGTAGGATTTTTGCCGACGGCCAGTGCGCCGAACAATGCCTCGAACTGCCCTGCCCGATTCAGGTCGTAATAGTGCTCCAGCATCGACAACAGCAGGCTTTTACCGAAACAGCGCGGGCGGATGAAGACCAATTGATCACCGGCTGCCTCCAACAAAGGAATACAGCCGCTGCGATCCTGGTAAAAATAACCGTCGAGGATGAGTTTGCTGAAATCGCTAAGGCCATAAGGAAATTTCATCGGCGTGACTCGAAAAAAGACAGGTTGCGTTCAGCGTGGCCGAACGGAATCGAATAGGCAAGCTCCGCTTGCCACGATGGAAAGCCGCCGCGTCCTCGCGGAAACACTAAGGCTTCTTGAAAGCCGCCGCGTCCTCGCGGAATCACTAAGGCTTCTTGAAAGCCGCCGCGTCCTCGCGGAATCACTAAGGCTTTTTGATTGTATGGCAGTCAGACCAGACGGCTAGTAATTCAAGCGCACCCGCTCCGCTCCAAAGCGCTTTTCCAGGCGATGCAGCAATTCATCCACCGGCTTGACGCGCCAGGCATCGCCCAGGCGCAGCAGCGTTTTGGCGTGCGGCGCGGCATACTCGATCCCCAACGGACAAGCGCCACCCTGGAAAGGAGCGATCAAGCCGCGCAGTTCCTGCACCAAGGCCGGGCCTTGGCCGTTCAAGCCCTCCGGCCAACTGATCAACAATTGCTTGGCGTGGCGCTCGCGCGCTTCGTCGATGCTGTAAACCCGTTCGGCGCTCAAGCGCGGCTGATTGGTGAAATCGTCCACGCCCAGCGAACCTTCCGCCACCACCAGACAATCGCGGCTGAGCAAGCCCTGGTATTTGTCGAACACTTCGGCAAACACCGCCACTTCCAGCCGTCCGGTGCGATCATCCAGCACGGCGAACGCCATGCGCTTGCCTTGTTTGTTCTGGCGCGTGCGCAAGTCCATCACCAGGCCGGCGACGGTGGCGGGCTGTTCGTTGCCCCGGTTTCTGCCGTAGCCCTGTCCGCCACTGGAGCGGGATTCGGCCAGTTCGGCGATCTTATTCAGGCGCGCCGTGACGATGTGTGACAGTTCCTGTTCATAGCGGTCGATGGGGTGGCCGGTCAGGTACAGGCCCAGCGTGGCTTTTTCTTCCGCCAGGCGCAGGTCTTCCGGCCAGGGCTCGACGGCTGCCGCGTGCTGTGGGGCGTTGAGTTCCGGCAGCGCCGGCCCCAGACCGAACAAATCTTCCTGGCCGCTCTGCCCCATGCGGTGGTGCTGTTCGGCGGTTTTCATGGCGATGGACAATTCCGCCATGAACTGCGCCCGGTTGGGGTCCAGGCTGTCGAACGTGCCGGATTTGATCAGCGCTTCCAGCACGCGGCGATTGGCTTTGCGGCCATCGACCCGGCAGCACAGATCGACCAGGCTCTGGAACGGCCCGCTTTTTTTGCGCTCGGCCAGTATGTCGCTGATCGCCGATTCGCCCACGCCTTTGACGGCGCCCAGGCCGTACAAAATATGCCCGTCGGCCAAAGCGGTAAAATGAAACTCCGAATGGTTGATGTCCGGCGCGGCCACTTTCAGCGCCATGTCCCGGCATTCTTCGATCAGCACCACCACTTTATCGGTGTTGTCCATATCAGCCGACAATACCGCCGCCATAAACTCGGCGGGATAATGGGCTTTCAGCCAAGCGGTCTGGTACGCGACCAGTGCATAGGCGGCGGAGTGGGATTTATTGAAACCATATTCGGCGAATTTCTCCATCAAGTCGAATATGTAGGTGGCTATAGTTTCCTGCACGCCCAGCCCGGTGGCGCCGGCAACGAAAATATCGCGCTGCTTGGCCATTTCTTCGGGCTTTTTCTTACCCATGGCGCGGCGCAATAAATCCGCGCCGCCCAGGGTATAGCCCGCCAATACCTGGGCGATTTGCATCACCTGTTCCTGATAAACGATGACGCCATAGGTGGGCTTCAATATGCCTTCCAGGCTGGGGTGGGGATAATCCACCTTGGCCTTGCCGTGTTTGCGCGCGACGAAATCATCCACCATGCCCGACTGCAACGGGCCGGGGCGGAACAGCGCCACCAGGGCGATGATGTCTTCGAAGCAGTCCGGCTGCAAACGGCGGATCAGGTCTTTCATGCCGCGCGATTCGAGCTGGAACACCGCCGTGGTGGCGTAGCGCTTGAGCAAGGCATAGCTGGCCGGGTCGTCGCGGGGGATTTGCGTAATGTCCAACTCCGCCTCACCGGCGGCGGCGCGGCGGCGATTGATGGTCTGCACCGCCCAGTCGATGATGGTCAGCGTGCGCAAGCCCAAAAAGTCGAACTTGACCAGGCCCACCGCTTCCACGTCGTCCTTGTCGAACTGGGTGACCAGATTGCTGCCGCCGGCTTCGCAATAAAGAGGAGCAAAATCCACCAGCCGGGTCGGCGCGATCACCACGCCGCCGGCGTGCTTGCCGGCGTTGCGCGACAAGCCTTCCAGCTTCATGGCCAGGTCGATGAGGGTATGCACCTCTTCATCGTCCTGGTATTGCTTGCGCAGGTCTTCGCTGTCCTGCAGGGCTTTTTCCAGCGTAATGCCCAGCTCGAACGGAATCAGCTTGGCCAGCCGGTCGACAAAGCCGTAAGGATGGCCCAGCACCCGGCCCACGTCGCGCACCACCGCCTTGGCCGCCATGCTGCCGTAAGTGATGATTTGCGACACCCGCTCGCGGCCATATTTGCGCGCCACGTAATCGATGACCTCGTCGCGCCGCTCCATGCAAAAATCGATATCGAAGTCCGGCATCGACACGCGCTCCGGGTTGAGAAAGCGCTCGAACAGCAGGTCGAATTCCAGGGGATCGAGGTCGGTGATTTTCAGCGCATAAGCGACCAGTGAACCGGCGCCGGAACCACGCCCCGGCCCCACCGGTATGCCGTTGGCCTTGGCCCACTGGATAAAATCGGCCACGATCAAAAAGTAGCCGGGAAAACCCATCTGCAAAATCACCGACAATTCGATGTCCAATCGTTCCCAATAAGGCTCGACCGGCCCTTTGGGCGGGTATTCGATCAGCCGCTCGGCCAGGCCCTGACGCGCCTGGCTGTCGAAAAACTGCTCCGGCGTCATCCCCTCCGGCACCGGAAAATCCGGCAATACCGGCTTGCCCAGCGTCAGTTCCAGATTACAGCGCTTGGCGATTTCCACGGTGTTTTCCAGCGCGGAAGGAATATCGGCGAATAAAGCCAGCATTTCTTCCGGGCTGCGCAGGTATTGCTGCTCGCTATAGGTTCGGGGGCGGTGCGGATCGTCCAGCACCCGGCCCTGGTGGATGCACACCCGCGCTTCGTGGGCTTCAAACTCATCGCCGTCCAGAAAGCGCACGTCGTTGGTCGCCACCACCGGCGCGTCCAGCCGCGCCGCCAATTCCACCGCCGCGTCGATATACACTTCCTCCTGGGGCCGGCCGGTGCGCTGCAACTCCAGAAAAAAGCTGTCCGGGAACCATTCCAGATAGCGCTGCAACACCTGCTCGGCCTCTTGCAGCCGGCCCGCCAGCAGCGCCTGGCCGACCTGCCCTTCCCTGCCGCCGGACAGCACGATCAGCCCCTGATGGTGCTCGGCCAGCCAGTCGGTTCGTAGCATCGGCACGCCCTGTTGCTGGCCCTCCAGATAGCCGCGCGAAATCAATTCGGTCAGCGAGCCGTAGCCGGCTGCGTTCTTGACCAGCAGCGTCAAGCGGTAAGGCGCGGTCACGTCGTTGTCGTTGACCAGCCACACGTCGGCCCCGGCGATGGGCTTGATGCCGGCGCCGGTGGCGGCTTTATAGAACTTGACCAGGGCGAACAGGTTGCCCTGATCGGTCACAGCCACCGCCGGCATGTTCAGCTTGGCGGCGCGCTTGACCAGGGCTTTGATGCGCACCAGGCCGTCGGACAGAGAGTATTCGGTGTGCAAGCGTAAATGGACGAAACGGGGGGGCATGGTCTAAATCGGAGCGAGTGAGTCGAGGCCATATTAACCAACCTGGATGAGGTTGTCGCAGTGAAGCGATACCGAACGGGCAAATAACCGCTTGGGGCAGCACGAAGAAGAGGGAACGAAAGTCAGGCTGCCTTGGGCACAAATTGGGATTTACGTGGGGGTAGAGATACTACTTCCCTCTCCGTCTGGCTCTGGCGTTTAAGAATATCCTCGAAAATAGCGTCTGGATCATGATTGAACTTCTCAGCGTATTTTTCTCGAAGCTCGCGGGTTTCTTTTACTATTGGATCTTCCCACATAAAATCAGCCTTCTATAAGTTCTTGTGGCGTACAAATTATTGGCGGTTCATAGCCGTGGTCTCTGCAAAGCGATTCGATTTTAGGTCGCATAACGGCATTAGCAATATGAGTGCAATTCCAAGTAAGCAGATACTGCATACCATGCACTGCCGCAATCGCAATATGGTAAGCATCGATTTCTGCTTTAGGCGGCAATGAGCCCCTTGCGATTAACGCTTTGCCAAGCATTCGAACATCTTCGGTAGACATAAGCTCTGGAATACCGTTAAGAGCAGCCAGGCGACGGCTCACGGCATCCGGGTGACCGGACGCCGCTTCGACTACGACAAATTCAGAAATAAACAAATCGAAGACAGGACGGCGCGTTTCCCACCATTCAACAGTCGTGTTCTGGTTTGCAGCTACACGAATATCATTGCTTGGCCTTGATGTCAGATAGCTGACAATTGACGTTTCCACATAAACTGTTGGTCTCAAGAATCGCCCCTAAATCTGTTTATGAATCAATGCCAAGCGTTCCGCGAACAAGTAGGCGTCCTTCTTAAAGGATCAGAACGCTACCGGCTGCCATATTAACCAACCTGGATGAGGTTGTCGCAGTCTGAATGCCCCGCCGAACACATTACGCCGATAGACAACCTATTGGCATGTTGTCACACTTAATCGGCAATTTTATTGCAGAGGTAGAAAAATGGCGGGGCGCACCTTGACCATCACCATAAGCCCGGATTGGCGTGATGCCCTGCGGCCAAGCGGCGCGGTCGGCTTTTTCAAACACGATCTACCAGGGCGAAACGCTCAATTTTGCAACGCCAAGGGCATTTCACCAGCCGGCGCTGGGTGATGATGCCCGCCTTGCTGTGCAAAGGCGACTAGCAACAGAGAAACCCTATATGCAAACGTTAACCACAAAACTGACCAAAAATGTATCGTTGATGATTTTCGGCGCTTTGCTGTCCCTGTCCAACGCCGCGTGGGCGGAGAGTGACAAGGAAATCCAGGAAAAGGCGCTCAAGGCGCGCGAGATGACCAAGCACGGCGACGTGATGGACCATGCGGCGCATGAAGCCGGCGCTACGGAAGCCACCGGCAAATTCCGCGGCGTGTTTTACGGCTATTTGCCTTGCCACGAAGAGGAGTGTTCGGGCATCAAAATGACCTTGTCGTTGAAACACAACAACACCTACTTGCTGATAATCCAACCGGCAAAACCCTACAACCGGGAATCGTTCGAAAAAGGCAGATACGTCTGGGACGACAAAAACGCCACGGTTTTACTGACGCCCAACAAAGACGCCCCCGCGCGCCGGCTGGCCATCAAGGACGAAGCCACCCTTGTGCACTTGAACAGCGACGGCACGCCGATGCCCGGCGATCAGGATGATTATGTGCTGGCCAGAAGCGATAAAGCGGGGAACAGGGAAATGCACATTCACTAAAATGGATGCGCGGAACACCGCAAACTCTCGAAATGGGCGGCACAACAGCACTGCCTCCAAGCTGCCTTCACACATCTGCGCAGGAGAACGTCATGAGCATCACCCGTCGTGAATTCATCACCAGCGCCGGCGTAACACTCGCCGCCGTGGCATCCTCCCGTTCTACGGCCAATCCAGTAGCAGCGCAGCCGAATTTGCTGCGGCTGGACGATTGGCCCGCGATACGCGATCAATTCGACCTGACCCGTGAGTATATTCATCTCGCGCCGTTTTATATTTCCTCACACCCCCGCCCGGTGCGCGAGGCGATCGAAAAATATCGCCGCGCCATAGATGCCAACCCGGTTCTGACCGTCGATCCCGCGGTATTCGGTTCCCACGGCATCGTCGGACAAGCAAAAGCCGAGACGCCTTATCTCACCCAAACCGTCCGGGAAGCGGCCGCCGAGTATATGGGCGGAAAAGCCGAAGACGTCGCACTGACGGACAGCACGACGATGGGCCTGGGTCTGGTCTATAACGGTCTCATGCTCAAGCCGGGTCAGGAGATACTGACCACGGTGCATGACTTTTATCCACACCATGAGTCCATCCGTTTCGCTGCGGAACGAACGGGCGCATCGGTGCGGAAAATCGCCTTGTTTGACAGTTTCGAGACGATTTCCGAAGAGGAGATTGTCGCGCGCATCCGCAACGGCATCCGTCCGAACACCCGCACTTTGAGCATTACCTGGGTACATTCCGCGAGCGGCGTCAAACTTCCCGTCCGCGCAATTGCCGGTGCGCTCGATGACATGAATCGCCATCGGGATGAACAAGACCGCGTGCTGCTGATCGTCGACGGCGTGCATGGTTTCGGCGTCGAAGATGAAAACGTGGCGGAATTGGGCTGCGACGTGTTCATTTCCGGCACCCACAAGTGGATTTTCGGGCCACGCGGCACTGGCGTCGTCTGGGCCAAAAAAGCGGCGTGGGCCAGGATGAGGCCGACCATCCCCAGTTTTGTCGCCACCGATTTGTGGGAAGCCTGGAAAGACAATCACCTGCCGGCCGGGTCCACGAATGCAACCTGGATGACCTGCGGCGGCTTCAAGCCTTACGAGCATCAATGGGCGATGGCGGACGCTTTCCGGTTTCTGCGTCAAATCGGCCGTCAACGGATTGCCGAACGTACTTATGCGCTGAACGATCAGTGCAAAGAAGGATTGGCCGGCATGCAAGGGATCAAGCTTTACACGCCCAGGAATCATCGCCTGTCGGCGGGGCTGATTTGTTTCGACGTCGAAGGCATGCGTCCCGATGAGGTATCGCAGCGTATGCTGGCGCGCAAAATCATCATGACCAAGACGCCATACGGGCGATCCTATGCGCGCCTCGCGCCCAGCATTCTGTCCTCGCCCGCCGAGATCGATACGGTGCTGCGGGAAATCCGCGCGATAGCGCCGGCTTGAATCAGGCTTCCGTAGGCATGGTCACGCCAGGGCCTACTGGAAGCAGTGCCCATCGTTTAGAATGCACGCCGGTTGTTAATTTGGAGCGTGTTTCGCGTGTGGGAGATCATCAAAGCCGGCGGTTGGGTGATGTGGCCGTTGCTGGCCTGCTCGGTGGCGGCCATGGCTATCGCGGCTGAACGCTTGTGGGCGTTGCGCACCAGCCAAGTATTGCCGCCGACGCTGTTGGCCGAGGTGTGGACGCTGTATCGGCAACAGCCGTTGAATGCGGCGCAGCTCAAGCGGTTGCGCGCCGGATCGCCCTTGGGGGCGGTGTTGGCGGCGGGGCTGAGCAATTACCGCCACGGCCGCGACGTCATGAAAGAAAGCCTGGAAGACGCCGGCCGCCAGGTGACGCACGAACTGGAGCGCTATCTCAATATGCTGGGCACCATCGCGCTGGTGACGCCGCTGCTGGGCCTGTTGGGCACGGTATTCGGCATGATCCGGGTATTCAATACCCTTTCCGCCGGCGGCGTCGCCAACCCCTCCCTGCTGGCCGGCGGCATCGCCGAGGCTTTGATCACCACGGCGGCCGGCTTGACCATCGCCATCCCTGCCCTGCTGCTGCACCGCTATCTGGTGGGCCGCGTGGATGCTCTGGTGGTGGGCATGGAGGATGAAGCGCTCAATCTGGTGGAAATGCTGCACGGCGAGCGGGAAGAGCTGGAGGCCGGTTCGTGAATTTTCGCCGCCGCGGCCGGGGCCGCGACACGCTGGAACTCAACGTCACCTCCATGATCGACGTATTGCTGATTTTACTGATTTTTTTCATCCTGACCACCAGCTTCAGCCACGAAACCCGTTTGAGCGTGAATCTGCCGCAGGCCGGCGGCGGCCCGCCCGAACAGGACAAAACGCTGACCGTCACCATCGATGCCGAGGGGCGCTATTCCATCGACCACCATGCGCTGACCGACGCGCGGCTGGACACCCTTAAACTAGCCCTGCAAAGCGCTGCTGCCGGTAATACCAGCCAGACCGTGCTCATCGGCGCCGACGCCAAAACGCCGCATCAGGCGGTGATGACCGCGCTGGAAGCGGCCAGCCGGTCGGGCTTGACCCGCATCAGTTTTGCCGCCGAGGCGCCGCCATGATCCGTCTATGGCTGCGCCGTCTGGCGACAGAATGTATCGAACGCTTGTGGTACGGCGAACGTCCTTGTTTCTGCTTATTGCCCCTGGCGAATATTTACCGCGCCGTGGCCGGCTTCAAACGCCGGCTGTATCAAGCGGGCTGGCTGCGCAGCGAGCGCTTGCCGCTGCCGGTGATCGTGGTGGGCAATATCAGCGTGGGCGGGGCCGGCAAAACGCCGCTGACGGTGTGGATCGTCGAATGGCTGCGCGCCCAGGGTTACCGGCCCGGCGTGGTGAGCCGCGGCTATGGCGGCCAGGCACAGCAGTGGCCGCAGCGGGTGACGGTGGACAGCGACCCCCGCCTGGTGGGCGATGAACCGGTGCTGATGGCGCGCCGCACCCAGTGCCCGCTGGCGGTGGCGCCGCGCCGCGCCGAGGCCGCCCGGCTGTTGCTGGCCGAATGCGACGTGATCGTCGCCGACGACGGTTTGCAGCACTATGCCCTGGCGCGCGACATCGAAATCGCCGTGATCGACGGCGTGCGCCGCCACGGCAATGGCGCCTGCCTGCCTGCCGGGCCATTGCGCGAACCCGCCGCACGCCTGGCCGGCGTCGATCTTTGCGTGTGCAATGGCGGCGCCCCCCAGTCCGGCGAGTATGCCATGAGCCTGCACGGCGATACGGCGGTGAATATGATCGACGACCGGCGCCGGCTGCTGGCGGAATTTGCCGGCACGGTGCACGCGCTGGCCGGCATCGGCCATCCGCGGCGGTTTTTCGAGCATTTGCGCTGGGCCGGCGTATCCTTGCAGGAAAGGCCCCTGCCCGACCATCACGTGTTCAGCGAAACCGACCTGGAATTCGGCGATTCCCGACCGGTATTGATGACCGAAAAAGACGCCGTCAAATGCGCCGCCCTGGCCGACATCCGCCACTGGTACGTACCGGTGACGGCGCGGCTGGACCCGGCGTTCGGCCCCCGCTTACTGCAATTACTACAGGAGAAAACCCGTGGACGCACAACTGCTTGAAATCCTGGTCTGCCCTTTGTGCAAAGGCAAATTGGTCTACCGTAAAGCCGAGCAGGAATTGATCTGCAAAGCGGATCGGCTGGCTTATCCGATACGCGACGATATTCCGGTGATGCTGGAAGTGGAAGCGCGCAAGTTGAGTCTGGAAGAGTACGAAGCGCTTTAATCGTTCCCACGCTCCGCGTGGGAACGCCGCCCCGGACGCTCCGCGTCCCGTATTGCAGCAACAAGAAACACGTTTGGAAACGATGCATTACCTACCTTTCAAAATCGTCATCCCCGCCCGCTACGGCTCGACCCGCCTGCCGGGCAAGCCGCTGCTGGATTTGGCGGGCGAGCCGATGATCGTCCACGTCTGCCGCCGCGCGCTGGAATCCGGCGCGGATGAGGTGATCGTGGCCACCGACGACACGCGCATCGTCGAAGCCGTCATCGGTTTGCCGGTGCGCGCCATGCTGACTTCCGATCACCACAACAGCGGCACCGAGCGCATCGCCGAAGTGGCGGAGCGCTCCGGCTGGCCGGACGAGACCGTGGTGGTCAATCTGCAAGGCGATGAACCGCTGATCACGCCGGCGCTGATGCACGCCACCGCCGAGGCCCTGGCGCAGCAGCAGCGCGCCGGCATCGCCACGCTGTGCGCACCCATCCATGAGCGCGCCGAAGTATTCAACCCCCACGCGGTGAAAGTGGTGCTGGACCAGGACGGTTACGCCCTGTATTTCAGCCGGGCGCCGATCCCCTGGGACCGGGGCGGCTTTGCCGACGAATCGGCGCCGCTGTCCGGCGGCTACCCTTATTACCGGCACATCGGCCTGTACGCCTATACGGTGAATTTTTTACGCCGCTACGTGGCGTGGCCGCCGTCCCGCCTGGAACACGTGGAAGCATTGGAACAACTGCGCATACTCTGGCACGGCGAAGCCATCCGCGTGTTGCCGGTGGAGCAGGTGCCGGAAGCCGGCGTGGATACGCTGGAAGATCTGGCGCGGGTTGCAAGGGCGCTGCAAGGGAAATAACGGATGCGTCTGACACCTGTTGAAATCCAATCGATCCGCAAAGCCGCACTGGAACTCGCCGGCCCGGCAGCCCGCATCCGCTTGTTCGGCTCGCGTCTGGACGATGCGGCCCGCGGCGGCGACGTCGACCTGATGCTGGAATGCGACGATCCAGTCGCTGCACCGGCGTTGCTGGCTGCCCGACTGGGCGCCGCGGTTTCACGAACGATGGGCGGAAGAAAAGTCGACGTCATTATTTGCGCGCCGAATTTAGCCCAGTCATCCATTCATAGGATCGCCGCCGAAGCAGGAGTGCTGCTGTGAACCAGGATGACGCCGCAGCTGAACGGCTGATTTTTTTGGCCCGGGTGGTTCGCAAAGAATGCGGACATTTACAGGCAACGGATGCACGCTTATTCAACGAACCGTTTGTGCCGACATCCGTGGTGCGCATGGAAACAGACGCCGCCTTGGCCGAGCGCGTCGATGCATTCGTGAGCCGCTTTGGGCGCTTGCAGGACACGTTGGGTGACAAATTGCTGCCGGCCTTGCTGGCCCTGTTGGGTGAACGCACCAAAGTTTTCGTCGACAACCTCGACAAGGCCGAACGGTTGGGCTGGGTGGATTCGGTGAACGACTGGCTGGCGATGCGGCAACTCAGAAACCAAATGGTTCACGAATACATCGAAGACCCGGAAATTTTGGTGAACGCACTCAATGCCGGACACGCCTTTGTCCCCGCGCTGTTATCCGCGGCTGACCGGATGACCGGGGAAATTACCCGTCGTATAGAGATCGGATCGGCATGAAAATTTTGCACTGTGGAACCAATCTATTTGCCTGTTTGGGCTACCAACCGCCAAACAGCAAGGCATACCCTGGAATCATGGGATTTGGTTAATGACCGCGTCAAAAGCAATCCGCCAAAAAGTTGCGCGACTGAAGGCAGGTAATCCGCCACGTTTTATGGATCTGTTTGCCGGATGCGGTGGCATTTCGCTTGGATTTGCCACTGCCGGCTTTGAACTTGTCGCGTCTGTCGAGTGCGACCCATGGGCTGCGGAGTCTCATGGAGCCAACTTCACGGCAATCAGTCACGGTAAGAATCGGCAGGCTCATTACCAAGCCCGCGACATTACTCAGGAAGATCCAGCCTCGATATTCCAGAGCCTCGACATTGAAGGACCTGTCGACGAGCAGGTGGATGTGCTGGTCGGCGGGCCGCCCTGCCAAGCATTTGCCCGCGTCGGACGCGCCAAGCTCCGCCATGAGGCCCATCGGCGCGAAGACGCGGGAGCGCATGTTTCTGATCGGGGTACACGAAGACCTCGACGAAGATGTCGTATTCCCTTCACCAACGCACTTCACCATGCTCCCGGCGGGGTATGAAGGAACCCGGGCCGCGGCCCGGAAGCTCGTTCTGCAATCCGCCTGCAGCCGGGATATCGGGCATAGCCATTGCTGGATCAGTAAGATCTTTCACGTGATGGTGTAAATAATGCCGCCTTCGGAGAGCAATAATGCAATCAAGAACCGGATGGTCGCGGGATCAACTGCTGGTCGCGTTTTATCTTTACTGCCGAATGCCCTTTGGAAAAATGCACCGGGGCAATCCTGATATTGTTCGATTTGCAGGGTTGATTGATAGAACCCCTTCTGCACTGGCTATGAAACTAACCAATATAGCCAGCCTTGATCCCGCAATAACAAGCACCGGCCGTAAAGGTTTAGAAGGTGCTTCCGCAGCCGACCGTGCGATGTGGGATGAAATGCAGCGGGACTGGGCAAACTTCGCGCTCGAAACACAGAATGCTGTACGGCAAATTGAAGGAGGCGTCATCGAACTCTGCAATGTCGAGCCATATATTCAATCAGATGCAGAGGACTACGAAGGCGGGGAAAAGCTCGTTGCGACCAAGGTTCGAGTCGGGCAATCATTTTTCCGTAGTGCAGTGTTGAGCGCCTACGGGTTTCGCTGTTGCATAAGCGAACTGGCAGTTCCTCAATTTCTGATCGCAAGCCACATTATTCCATGGAGAGTCGATGCCAGAAACAGGATCAATCCCAAAAATGGACTATGCCTTTCGGTATTGCACGACAAGGCTTTCGATAGCGGGCTAATCGGAATTACCGCTGACATGACTGTCATGGTTTCGCCGAAGTTAAAAGCTTTCAATGATCGTTTTATCACTGAAACAATTATCCAATTTGATGGCCGTCCATTGCGGTTGCCAGAAAAGTTTTTTCCTAGTCAAGAATTCCTGGCTTATCATCGGGAAGTGATTTTTCAAGACACCGCATAAAGTCTGAGGGCGGTTCCTGGCGGTAGTAAAGAAGAATGTCGCAATCCTGAAAAGTTGGACGGCTGGTTGGAATCGGCGAAGCGCTACCTTGATGACATGCCACCATGCTTGTGCATGTGAGCCAGCGGACAGCGGATCAGGAACGCATCGCCAACACCATCCGTGACCAGTTGGAGCTATGGCGCGAGGCTGAGAGGCAGGGGCAACGCCTGGATGTGATCTTCGCCCCAATCTGGGAAAACATGAAGGTCAGCGTCGACGCCCCGGCCGACGACGAGGCCATCCTGTATGCCGCCATCACAGTCCTGCGCCAGCTTGTCGTGCTGGAGCTCAACAGCGTCACCGGCGAGGACCTGGAGTACGACAAAAAGCCCGGGCGGCACATCGTGGCAGTCGGCGGCAACCGGCTGTCCCGCGGCCTGACCCTGGAGGGGTTAACGGTTTCCTATTTCCTCCGCACCACCTCCATGTGCGACACCCTGCTGCAAATGGCCCGTTGGTACGGGTTCCGCCGCGGCTATGAGGATCTCATCCGCATCTGGACCACCGACGGCATCGCCCGCTGGTTCTCCGAGCTTGCTCTGGTGGAGCAATCCCTGCGGGACTCCATCATCGCCCTGGCGCGCGCCGGACGCAGACCGGACCAGATGGCTATTCGCCTCAGGGCACACAGCGACCTCCTGCTGACAGCCCGTAACAAGTCGGGGGCGGCGCTGTCCCAACAGGATTCCTGGTCGGGCGAACACCCGCAGACGGTTCTGTTGCCCTTGTCCGACCGGGCAAAACCGCAGGCCAACTTCGCCCTGGCCGACCGGTTCGTGGCGGAGGTTTTGCCCTCGGTAAGGTGCCACGGCGGATTGCTGGCCCGCGATGTCGCGCCGGAGTCCGTCGCGGCATTCCTGCGAACCTACCAGATCCACGACGATATCGTCGCCTTCCGCAGCAATCTCCTCGCCGATTGGATCATGGGCAGGGTAGCGGTGGATGAGTTGACCGACTGGTCCGTCTTTGTAGCTTCGCCGGGGAAGGGGCGACTGGTTACCCTCGGCGGCCAGCAGGTCGGCCTTGTCCGCCGTAACCGCATCAGCAGTGAGAGCATCGGCATTCTGACCGATCCTGCGCACGAAGGTGTGGACCTGCCGAATGGGCCTGACGCCTATAAGCGGGACGGTGGCGCCTACGACGCCGAGGCAATGCGCGCGGCCAGACCAGCAACTCAGGGCCTCCTGATCATCTACCCCTTGGACCCGGAGCATCTCGGCGTCCTGCAGACGGACGCTGTTATAGCTCTGGCACTGAGTCTGCCTCAAACGTCGGACGCAGGCGCAACGTGGATTATGAATCGAATGGTATCCGATGACTGACGACCCCACCCCTCAGCAATGGGCTCAACTGCGGACCATGCGTCCCAGGGACGAAGACGCGCTGGTTACTATACTGGTCAGCACGGGTGGCATCGACACTCCGCTATCACTGGCCATGGACCATGCAGGGCACCTGCACCTGCTGATTCCGATGCAGTGCGGTCCAACCGGCGCACAACCTTTGGACCTCAATGGACTGAAAGTACGGCACAGATGTTTAGACAATGGCGAAGTTCTTGATCTCTCCGCGCCGCCGTCCCATGAACAGGTTTTTACCCCTTTCTGCAGAAAGATCGTGGATGCCGTAGTGGTCCAGGAACGCGAGCCGTGGAAGGCTGTGGCCGCGACTATCCGCGCGTGGCAGTCCGCCTGGAAACCTGTGCGCCAGGATATGGACAAGGCCGTTCAGGTGGGCCTTTTCGGCGAATTGCTGGTACTCCGCATTTTGATGATTCCGTGCCTTGGGCCGGCTGCTGTCGGCCAGTGGAGTGGGCCGGAATCCGAGCGCCACGACTTCATCGGAGAACGCCTGCGCATTGAGGTGAAAACCACTCGCAAAAACCGCTCTGAGCATGAAATCTCCCGCCTGGACCAGCTGCGCTCCCCTGCCGGGTGCCAACTGTTGTTTGTATCCATCCAGCTGGAACAGACTATTGGAGGCGACGAGACGTTGGCTACCCAGGTTGACGCCATCATTGACCTGCTTCGCGAAGATGCCGCTGCAATGGACGAGTTCATGACGAAAATGGTAAACATGGGCTGGTCCGATGAAATGCGAAACTCCGGAGAACTGCTGCACTTCTTTGTGCGGGTTGCCGATGTCTATGCTGTTGATGACGAATTCCCCCGACTCCCCGATGACTTCCAACCTCCCCGGGGCATCGTGTCGGTAAAGTACACGGTTGACCTCGCCAATCTGCCCACGCTGGGAAGGGACGAGACAAGTGCCATCATCAAGAACGCCAACCGGTTGCCATGAGCCTTGAACCAGTAAGGCCGGCGGCAAAGACCCAAAAACGAAAGTGTCGGAAGCCCAAGCCCCCACCGTTGACCCGCTCTGAGAACATGTCCCGTATCCGGGGCAAAAACACCCAGCCGGAACTGGCGGTACGCCGTGCGCTGTGGGCGGCGGGGCTCCGCTATCGCCTGCACGACAAGCGGCTACCGGGCAACCCCGACTTGGTGTTTCCCGGACAACACACTGTAATTTTCGTTCACGGATGCTTCTGGCACTGCCATGAGGGATGCAGTAATTTCCGTATCCCAAAGACCCGTGTCGAATGGTGGACGTCGAAACTTGCCCGCAACAAAGCGCGTGATGCAGAGGTTCGTGCCGAGCTGGAAGCTGCTGGATGGCACGTCATAGTAATTTGGGAATGTGAGGTGGCTGATGAGGACCGGCTGGTCATCATGGCAAAGGAATTGAAGTTGACAAAGCCCGGATGACATATCTTGCCTCGGCGCCGCTCGACCTTTAATAACTTCGATTATGAGTTTTGATCCATGCCGGCTCCGGGCGCGCCCAGCAAAGCAAAACTTGTATAATCCGGTTTTTCCTTACCCGCAACCCGTTCATACCGTGTCAAACACTACCCCTTCCCCGCACCGCACCACCCGCGACGTCACCACTTTCCAAAACCTCATCCTGGCCCTGCAAGAATTCTGGGCCGGACAAGGCTGCGTGCTGATGCAGCCTTTGGACATGGAAGTGGGCGCGGGCACGTTCCACCCGGCCACCTTCTTGCGCTCCATCGGTCCCGAGCCGTGGAATACCGCTTACGTGCAGCCTTCGCGCCGCCCCACCGACGGCCGTTTCGGCGAAAACCC
The DNA here is from genome assembly GCA_004299145.1 of Methylococcaceae bacterium. Classification (GTDB taxonomy): domain Bacteria; phylum Pseudomonadota; class Gammaproteobacteria; order Methylococcales; family Methylococcaceae; genus Methylogaea. The sequence continues at coordinate 28,919 of SCQD01000162.1, forward strand.
CAACCGCTTGCAGCACTACTATCAGTACCAGGTGCTGATGAAGCCCTCGCCCGCCAACATTCAGGAACTGTACCTGGATTCGTTGCGCTATCTGGGCCTGGATTTGCTGGAACACGACATCCGCTTCGTGGAGGATAACTGGGAATCGCCGACGCTGGGCGCCTGGGGTCTGGGTTGGGAAGTGTGGCTGAACGGCATGGAGGTCACGCAGTTCACCTATTTTCAACAGGTCGGCGGCCTGGATTGCCGCCCGGTCTCCGGCGAAATCACCTACGGTCTGGAACGCATCGCCATGTATTTGCAGGCGAA
>SCQD01000163.1 GCA_004299145.1 Methylococcaceae bacterium
GCTCTTCCGATCTTCAGGCCGTTTTCGGGGTTGGCGATGACCGAGGCCGCCTCGCGGAAAGTGCTGCGCCGTGTGACGGTGGTGCCCCCTTCTTCGACGCTGACCGGGCTGGGGCTGTTCTCGACGCCGCTTTGGGGGACGTGTTTCTTGTTGCCAGCCGGTTGTGCCCCGGTCCCGGTGCTGCTGGCCGCCTTCACTTGCTGCACCACGGTTTCGCTGGAGCCTTCGGGCAATGTCTTGTCCGTTTCGTGCAGGATGTCTTTGATGTTCTGCACCAAGGTCTCCCAGAAACGGTTTCTGGAAACATCCTTGATCGAGATCGAAGAGTTGTTTCCGCCGCTGGTGGCGCTGCTGGTGGCGCTGACCTGCATGGAATTATTGATCGTGCTTTCCGAGTCGCGCGCCATGTTCACATAGTCGATCCTGTAGCTGTGCAGGTAGGGCGTATCCGGCATCACGATCAGGTTGCCGTTGTCCAGCTCATAGCGCATGTCCACTTGCTTGCCGATGCGCGTGAGGATTTGCGGCAGGGTCTGGTCAAGCGCGTTCAGGGTGACGCTGCCCTGGATACCGGGATGGATATCCAGGTTGATTTTTGCGTCGCGCGCCAACGCGAACAGGATCTCCTGCGCCGGAACATTGCTGACCACCACGCTGTAAGTTTCGGCCTTGGCGGCCTGCCTGGGCGGCGGCAGCGTGACGCTGTGCTTGATGGTCTGCGGGATGCCTGCCGCGCTGGCGGGCGGATTGATTTGGCGCTGGATGTGTTTGTCGGATGGCTGGATCGGTTTGGCGCCGCAACCCGTCAGGATCACGCTGACAGCGCAGAGATATGCCATGCCGGATGAACGCATTCTTTTCTCCCTCTCCATCTCCCACACCGGTATGGAGCCTAGCAGCTTTGCGGGTATTGCTCAATATGCCATCCGGCCTATATATTTTCAGAAGGTGTAGATGGATGGCGTGAAGGCTTCACGGTAGCGCGGCGGCAGATCGCTGATCGCCTTGCGCGCCGCATCGGCCGAAGGGTAGGCGCCGTATAGCACGCGCAGGCCGTCCTTGCCGGCGAACCTGGCGGGCAGCAGGTAAATTTCGTGGAGCTTGCCCAATCCGTTTGCGCGTTTGAGGAAGCCCTCGATGCGCGCGGGCTGGAGCTCCTCGTTGTAGAACAACTGGATGCTGGCGACGGATTTTTCCTGCCCTGTTCCCGCCGGAGCATCCCGGTCGAGCAATTGCCTGCCCGCTGCCAGGCGTTGTTCGAACAGGCTCGATTTAACGTCCGCCGGTTCGCTGTCCGCTACCGTTACCTGCGGGGTTATCTGCGGCGCGTTACCCGCTGCCGGTTCGGGCGCACCGGCAGCCGCTCCCGGCTTCACCCATCCCGCGGCCTCCCTGTCATAAGCGGCGGCCTGGCTGTCGTCTTTTGACAGCTTGGCCGGACGGCCGACAGCTTCATCGGTGGGCGCGCCGATGGCGTGTTTGTCCTCTGCCGGCGGCTTGCCCGGCATCCACCAGGCCGCGAGACTCGCCAGAAGCAGCGCCGCGACCGCGCTTCCCATCGCCAGCTTTTTTCCGTACGGGGAGCGCGCGGGCTGGAGCTCGCTATCGCGCATCGCCGCCCGTACGTGGCGCGCTTCGATGTTGTGGGTGTTTTCCACAAAGGCGGCCAACAGCGATTTATCCGCGAGAATATTGACCCGGCGCATCAATCCGCCGGACGCGCCTGCAATCAGTTTGACGGCGTCCGGCGAAAAAATATCCGGGCCGCGGTAGCCGGCCGCGCGCATCCGGAACATCAGGTAGCTTTCGAGGGTGTCGCGCGACAGCGGCTGTATATGGAAATGGTGGACGATGCGGTCCTTGAGCTGGCGCATGTTCGGCTGTTCCAGCTTCTCGTTCAATTCGGGTTGCCCGAACAGCGTGATTTGCAGCAGCTTGGAATTGCCGACTTGCAGGTTGTAGAGCAGGCGCAACTCTTCCAGCGTGTCCGGCGGCATGGCGTGCGCCTCATCCACCAGCACGACGACACGCTTGCCTTCGCGGACTTTCTCCGCAAGCCTGTTCTGGATGTTGTGCATGATGACGCCGACACGCTCGCCGCCAATGCCCAGGCCAAGCGCATCGGCCACCGCGTACAGCATCTCTTCGCGCGACAGGCTGGGGTTGGCCAGATAGATGGTTTCGATATGTTTGGGGAGCTTTTCGAGCAACATGCGGCACAACATGGTTTTGCCGCTGCCGACTTCGCCGCTTACCTTGGTGATGCCCTCGACCTCGCAAATGGAGTAGATGAGCGCGTCAAGAATTTCACCGCGGTTGGCGCCGGAAAAAAAGAAATCCGTGACAGGCGTAATCCTGAATGGATGCTCGTCCAGCCCGAAGTGCTCTAAGTACATGGGAAACCCGAGTCCTGTGAATGGGAAGTGCCAAAATGGCGTTCAACCTGTGCTCATGGCGATATGTATCGGGTGCTGAGCATAACGGCAAGCGCGGCCAAGCTCAAGGGCAACGGCGGACCGGGCGGCACGATAATCATTTTTTCTTGGCCGCCGGCTTGATGTGCTCGGGCACGATGAAGCCCGGCCAAAGGTCGTTGCCGCTGTCGAGGAATACCAGCTCCATTTCCCGCAGGTGGCGCAGGTCGCGCTGGCGCGTCTTGTCGTTGAGCTTGAGGTAGAGGCTGGCATACCAGGGCGACAGGCGGATTTCGTCGAGGTTTAACGGCTTTCCCCTGTCGAGCAACTGCGAAAGGAGAGTGTATTGCCGGGCGTTGATCCGCCTGTCGTCCAGCGCGCGGCGGA
>SCQD01000164.1 GCA_004299145.1 Methylococcaceae bacterium
GCGCCGTAGCGTTCGGCTTGCTGTGTGGCTTCGGCCAGTTTGGCGGTGACGGCGGGCAGGGCGGCCAAAGCCTGGTGGGATTGGCCGCGTACTTGCTCGCCGGTCAGCGCCAAGTCTTTCAAACTCAGGTATTTGAATTCCAGCAACAAGTCCAAAGCCTGGTATTGGCGCTTGTCGGGGCGCACGATCAGGCTCAAATCGATATAGCCGTGGTCCACTTCGGTTTCCGACACCACCATGTATATGCGGTCGTTGAACAGCAGGGTCATGAAGGCGATTTTGATCAACAGATCGTTACTCCAACGATAGTCCCGGTTGGACAGCACTTTGAAATAACGTTGCTCGATAAAATCACACAGCGGCTGTAAATCGCCGGTCAGATAAAACGTTTCCGCGCCGCTTTCGATGGTTTCGCGGTCTTCATAGCTGGGCAGCAACAGTTCCTGTATGCGTTCCACATATAACGCTTTTGCCACCAGGTTGGGCACTTTCAGCACCTGTTTACCGATAGCGCCCGCCCCGGCAAACGTCAATATGCCGAAGTAATACAGCAACGACGCCATAAACGCCTGGTCTTTGACGCCCTTGATGACGTCTTCCACGCCGAAACGGCGCGCCAACTGGCCGATCATCAAAGCGCCTTCGCCGCTCAAAGCTTTCAGCAAAATCTCTTCACCGTGCGGCAGTTGTGAGATGTAAACCAGCTTGTTGCGGTCCATGGCCAGGTTTTCGTCGAGTATCTGCTCGGGGTAATCGCCGTGCCGGCTGACGCACTCCAAAAAATACAGGCTGAGCGTGGGGTTGTAGATGCTGTCCCGCGCTTTGGCGCTGAAGCGATAGCCGTTATAAAACGTGCGCATGGTGTCCAAAGCCTCCCGCACATTCCAGCTACCGCCCTCCTGCCGCATGCGTTGCAGCGTCAGTGCAATTTCCGTTTCGGTAAAGCCGCATAAATCGTTGAATTCAGCGTCCAGATAAATGCTTTTGGCGACGTTGTAACCACTGGTCATGTCGCTCAATACCACCGGCGATACGCCGGTGATGAATACCCGCTCCAAAATCTGGTCGCCGGCGGCGGCTTTGACCGCCTTGAACACGGTTTTCAACAGCCCTTCGCCGTACAGCAGCGCTTCATAGTGCTCTTTGCGCGCCATCATCACTTCGTTGGCAAAGTTATCGTATTCGTCGACGAGTAAATAGAGCTTGTGAGCACTTTGTGACACGGCGATTTGCACGGAGCGCCAGGATGACAGGGCATTGTCGTGATTGATGTTGACGGGTATGGGAAGCAGCGACTGATAGCGTACGGCAAAATCCTGTATGCAATCGTTGATGTGCTGGTGCAAAGCTTTTTCGATGTCCCTGACGTCGCCGTGCGACTGCACCAGCGAAAAATCCCATTTCATCACGAAAAACTGATTATGCAGCGGCGTAGGATGGCGTCCGATGGCCAGCTTGCCGAACAGCGCTTCGAACTGTCCGGCGCGGTTGACGTCGTAGTAGTGCTCCAGCATCGACAGCAGCAAGCTCTTGCCGAAGCGGCGCGGGCGGATAAACAGCAGTTGCCGGCCGGTGTCTTCCAGCAACGGAATCCGGTCCGTGCGGTCCTGGTAAAAATAGTTGTCGCCGATCAGCGTGGCGAAGCCGCTGAGTCCGTAGGGAAATTTCATAAAGGCACACCGCAAGGTGGATTTGGGGAGGGGCCGGCATCTTAGACCAGTCTCTGTTTAACTGGCAAAGCCATAGCGCCGTCGCCGCTGACGCGTCACTGGCGCACTCCATGGACGCGCTCTCTTCGGTTGAGGGGCAGTACCGCATACGTGTTGAATGGATAGCAGTGGTCATCGTACTCGCCGCGCGGGCAGACGGCAAAAGTGCGCAGCCGGTGACTCGCTTTTGTTGAAGATCATCCGCGCCCCCACACCCCCTGATTAGGGGGTACAAGTATGGCTATTATTAAGAGGATAATTTCCCATATAAAACTTTGGAAACCGCCATGCATCACCTCTTTCGTTCGAATACGCTCGCACCGCTGTTATTGCGCAGCAATCCGGCGGATAACGCCGGCGACGTCGCGCTGAATGCCTCCATCGCGCTGACCTTCAGCGAACCGGTCAAGGCGGGTTCCGGTCGATTTATCATCGGCAATGGCGTTGCAACCCACTCCATTCCCGCCACGGGCGAGCGCGTCACCCTCAGCGGCAATACTGTCACCATTGATCCGTTTTTGAATTTTGCGGCGGATAGCAGCTACAGCGTGCAAATCGGCAACCACGCCATCCAGGGCCTGTCCGGCCAGGCTTATGCGGGCATCCGCGATACAACCACCCTGAACTTTCGCACCACCGCCGACACCCAAGCGCCCAGCGCCGTGGTGTCGATGGCGGATACGGCGCTAAAAGCCGGCGACAGCGCGCTGCTGACGGTCACTTTTACGGAAACGGTGACGGGTTTCAGCAACGCCGACCTGAAGTTCAGCCACGGCAGCTTGAGTCCTGTGGCATCCGCGGACGGCGGTCAGACCTGGCAAGCGACGTTCACGCCGGCGGCGAACGTCAGTGCGGATCAAAACGTCCTGACCTTGAATCTTGCCACCATTGAGGATTGGACGGGCAATCGCAGTCCGGGCAAAGTGTCCGTCGAGTATGCCGTCGACACCATCGCCCCGCGCCTGACCCTCGGCAGCAGCCAGACACGGTTCAAAGCCGGCGAAACCGCCACCGTGACGTTTACCTTCAGCGAAACGCCCACGGGTTTCACTGCCGGCGACATTGCCGTCAAGGGCGGCAGCTTGAGTGATCTGGCGGTGAATCCGCATAACGCCAGGATCTACACCGCCCTGTTCACCCCCAGCGGCGACACCAACACCCTGGCAGGCGCGATCAGCGTCGCGGCGGGCAAATACAGCGACGCGGCGGGCAACCCAGGCGCCGCCGGCAACAAGCTCAGCCTGAGCGGCGACACCCTGGCGCCGACGCCGGCGATCAGCAGCGACAAAACCGCTCTCAAAGCGGGCGAAACCGCCACCGTGGCGTTTGCCTTCAGCGAAGCCCCTGAGGGCTACCCCGCCGTTGCCGTCGATGGCGGCCGCATGACGGGCCTGGTGATGGATCCGAGCGACAGCAAGCTGTATACCGCCCAATTGACGCCCCTGACCAACAGCAGCCACCCCGCCGTCGTCAGCGTGGCGAGCGGCGCGTTCAGCGATGCGGCGGGCAACGCCAACCTGGCGGCCACTCCGCTGAGCCTGGCGGTGGATACCATCGCGCCGACGCTGACCATCAGCGGCAGCAGCAGCGCTTTGAAAATCGGCGATATCGCCACGCTGATCTTCACCCTGAGCGAAGCCGCCACGGACTTTACCGCGCCGGACATCAGTATCAGCGGTGGCGTGTTGTCCAACTTTACCGGCAGCGGCATTAATTACAGCGCCAGCCTGACGCCGATCCCCGGCGCCACGCGCGCCACGGCTTACGTCGCCGCCAACGCCTACACCGACCCGGCCGGCAATCCCAACCTGCCGGCCATCCAATGGATCGCCATGGCCGATACCCTGGCGCCCACCTTGACCCTCACCAGCAGCGACGACCTGCTCAAAAGCGGCGACGTCGCCACCCTCACGTTCAAGTTCAATGAAACCGTCAGTGGCTTTTCCAGCGAAGACGTCACGGTCAACGGCGGCCTGCTCGCCGACTTTGCCGGCAGCGGCGCCCGATATACCGCCACTTTCACCCCCACGGCCGGCAGTAACGGCCAGGCCGGTTTCCGCGTGGCGGACCATGCCGTGATCGATGCGGCGGGCAACCCCAACCCGGCAGCCGCTACGTTGAGTCTGATGGTGGACAGCACCGCGCCGACGCTGACCCTGAGCAGCGACGACCCAGCGCTGAACATCGGCGAGATAGCCACGCTGAGTTTTATGCTGAGCGAAGCGGCCAACGACTTCACGGCCGACGATATTGCCGTGACCGGCGGCGTTTTGGCGAACTTTGCCGGCAGCGGTACGGCATATAGCGCCCAATTCACGCCCACCGCCGACAGCAGCACGCCCGCCGGCATCGGCGTGGCGGGCGGCGCTTTCAGCGATGCGGCGGGTAATCCCAACCCGGCGGCCAATCCGCTGAACCTGGCGGTGGACACCCTCGCCCCCACGGTCACGCTGAGCAGCAGCGACGCCTACCTGCTCTATGGCGAAAGCGCCGTGCTCAGCTTCACCTTAAGCGAAGCGGTCAGTGACTTCACCGTCGACGACATAGCCGTGACCGGCGGCAGCCTGTCCCGCTTCAGCGGCAGCGGCGTCAGCTACAGCGCCACCTTCACCCCCGCCTCAGACAGTTACTTCAACGCTGCCCCGGTGAGCGTCGCGGCGGGCCGTTGCAGCGACGCGGCGGGCAACGGCAACCTCGCCGCCACGCCGTTGCTCATGACGATCTTTACCTATCCTCCCGACACCACCCCGCCGGCAGTCACCAGCCTTGCCGTCACCAGCGCCACGGGCTTGCAGAACAACGCCCTCAACGCCGGCGACGTGGTCAGCGTCACGGTGACCCTGAACGAAGCCACCAACGTCACCGGCACGCCGCAGTTGGCGCTCACTATTGGCGGCGCCACGGTACAGGCCGACTACGTTTCCGGCAGCGGCAGCACGGCCTTGGTGTACAGCTACACCATCCAGTCCGGCCAGACCGATGCCGACGGCATCCGCGTGGCGGCCAACAGCCTGAGTCTTAACGGCGGCACGCTCAAAGACGGGGCGGGCAATGCGGCGACGCTGACCCACGCGGAGGTCGCCGACAACGCGAGTTATACCGTGGATACTGAGGCGACGTGCACGTTGAGCGCTATCTCAGGCGGCTACGTGAACAATGCTGAAGACGAGTCCTCCGTCACGGTCGGCGGCACTACCGTGGGGGTGGAAGATAACCAGACCGCGACCGTTCACCTCAACGGCAAGCATTACACGGCCACCGTCACCAGCAATGCTTTTTCGGTGACCGTGCCGTCAGCGGACATCAAGGCATTGACGGAAGGCACCGTCACGGTAACCGCCGACGTTTCCGACGCGGCGGGCAATGCGGCAATCCAGGCGAGCCGAAGCTTCAGCTACGACATAACAGCGCCCAGCTTTACCTCTGGCACCACGGCCAGCGTTGCCGAAAACACCGCATCCGGTACCTCGGTTTACGATGCCACGGCGGATGGCGATGCAGGCGTGACCTATGGTCTTACCGGCGTCGATGCCGCAAAATTCACCCTCGACACCGGCAACGGTACGGTGAGTTTGGCTTTCCTGCCGAATTTCGAGGCTCCCGCCGATAGCGGCGCCAACAACGTCTACGACTTCAGCGTTCGGGCCACGGATGCGGCGGGTAATACCACGGATCAGGCCGTAACGTTAACGGTGACGAATGTGGCAGAAGCGGGTGAATCCAGCATCGACCTCGGCGCCGCCTACGGCAAGCTCATTTACCCCGTGAACGTGGACGGCAAGTGGTATTACTACTGGGATCTCAGTGGTGATGGCACCAATGCAAACACACAAGGCTCCGGCTATACCAATGCCACGGACACCACTACCCACGATGTCTTGGATAGCCTTTTCACCCGGGACATCAACGCCGCCACCGGTGGCGGCGATACCGACAACACCTACCGCTATGCCACGCTGAACGGGGTGAAGGTGGCTTTGCCGACGGTAACAGGAGCGGCTTCGTTCTCAATGGATGCCTTCCAGCCCGGCACGCCGGTGGGCAACGGCGCCACGCCTTCAAATGGCAGCACGGCAACTAATTCCACCTATGACGACTTGCTGGCTATCTGGGATGCCTACAACGGAACAATGGGGGGAACGAATAGCAACGGTACGCCGTCGGGCTGGAGCCTCACCAATTACTGGTCGGCCACGCCCTCGGCTTCGGGGCACGCCAACGTATTCCTCTACGATGGCTACGTCAACGACACCCTCGACAACAGCAGCTATTACGTGGCCCTTGAGGTGTTGTAGGCGCGTTCTCGCGGAGCAAGCCATCGTTCCCACGCTCCGCGTGGGAACGCATCCCGGGACGCTCTGCGTCCCGAATAACGTTTAACCTTTGCGTATCTTATGGCTTTTCCATCGGCGTTATCTCCCTCCACACCACCCGTTCCAAGCCCAAAGCCACGACGGCATAACAGCGCAATTGCGCCAGGCCATAACGCGCCGTCAAAGCGGCGCCGTAGCGTTCGGCTTGCTGTGTGGCTTCGGCCAGTTTGGCGGTGACGGCGGGCAGGGCGGCCAAAGCCTGGTGGGATTGGCCGCGTACTTGCTCGCCGGTCAGCGCCAAGTCTTTC
>SCQD01000014.1 GCA_004299145.1 Methylococcaceae bacterium
TGACCGTCAACGCCACCGTGATCACGGGGCCGTCGGCCTGGCCGTCGTTGGCCTGGTAGCGGAAGCTGTCCGCGCCGTGGTAGTCGGCGTCCGGCGTGTATTGGAAACTGCCGTCGGGGTTGAAGGCCAGCGCGCCGTGTTGCGGGCCTTGGATGAGCTGGGCGGTGAGGGCGTCGCCATCGGCGTCGCTGTCGTTGCCGAGCACGCCTTGGGTGACATCAATGGTCAGCGCCTGATCTTCCAGCGTGCCGTAGCGGTCCGTTTGCCCTTGCGGGGCATCGTCGACCGGCGCGATGCTCAGGGCGACCTCGACCGTGTTGCCGGTGGCGGTGCCGTCGTTGGCCTGATAAGTGAAGCTGTCGCTGCCGTGGTAGTCGGCCTGCGGTGTGTAGCGGAAGCTACCGTCGGGGTTGAGGGCGAGACTGCCGTGTTGCGGGCCTTGCACCAGGATGGCGGTGAGGCTGGCGTCGTCCCGGTCGCTGTCGTTGCCGAGCAGGCCGGCGGCGACGTCCAGCGCGCCGTCTTCCAGCACGCTGTAGCTGTCGCTCAAGCTGGCCGGGCTGTCGTTGGCGCCGTTCAGGGCGATGCGCAGCACTTGGCTGAGCGTGGTATCGCCGTCGCTGACCGTGAGGGTGAAGGACTCTTCGGCGTTGTCGTGCAGCGCTTCGATGGCGGCGTCGTTCGGGGTGTAGGTGAACGTGCTGCCGGTCAGCGTCAGGGTGCCGTAGCTGCCGACGGCGGTCCCGCCGATGCGCCACGTCAATGCCGCCCCCTCGCCAAACCCCGCCGCCGTGGCGGTATAGCTTTGCGCGGCGAAAGCGTCGTCATCCGGCGTGTCGCTGTAGTGGAACACCGGAGCGGTGCTGGTGATCACCGGTTCGTCGAATACGGCGATCGTCAGGCGACCTGCCACGTCGGGCCAGGCGGGGTCGCCGAAGTCGACCTGGATTTGCAGGCTGGCGGTTCCCGCCGTGCTGCCGGTGTAGTGCAGGCTGGCGAGGCTGGCGTTGAGGTCCTGCGCGGTGCCGGTGACGATCAGCATGCCCTCCCCGGCCTGCTCAATGCCGGCCGTTCCGGCGGCGATCAGCGAGAGTACGCCGCTGTCGACGCTGAGCGTGACGCGGTTGAGGGTGGCGCCGGTGTCGCTGAGGGCGATGCCGGGCAGCGCGGTGTCGACGCCGAGGGCGGTGGGGATGGTGGCAAGGTCCGGCAGGCTCAGCTCGGGCTGACGGCTGATGCCGATCTCCAAGGTGCGTTCGGCATCGGCGGTGCGCGGGTCGTTGTCGTCGGCCTGAACGCGGATGGCGCCGTTCTTGGCATCGGCGGCCGGCGTGAACGTGAGTTCGGCCAGCGTGGTGTTGACGGTGGCGGCGCTGCCTTCGAGGATCAGTTGCTCGCCGTTTCGGGTCAAGGTGGCGCCGGCGGCGGCGTGGGCGTCGAGCCTGCCGCCTTGCGGGGTCAGCGTGACGGTCAGCAGGTCGGGGTCGATGTCGCTGACGCTGACGCCGTCGACGGCCAGGGTATTGCCGGCCACCACGCTGGGACTGACGGGCAGCGTGATGCCCGGGGCGTGCAGCACGTCCAGGGTGTAAGTGCTGGTGGCCGCCGGGGTGATGACGCCCAGGTCGGTGGTGGTGATCTGCACGCGGCCCACGGTGGCATCGGCGTTGCCGGTGAAGCTCAGCGTGGCCAGGGTGGCGTTCAGATCAGCTTGGCTGCCATACAGCCGGTAGCTGTGGCCGTCGGGCTGACTGACCGTGACCTCGCCTTGGGCGTTGAGCGCGAGGGCGCCGCCGTCGACCGTCAGGGTGACTTGCAGGTCTTTGGAGTCGAAGTCGTAGACCTTGATGCCGGCGATGGCAACCGGGCTGCCGGCCACGCCTGCGCCGTGCTCGCCGTGCAGGCGGTTTTCCGGCGCGAAGACCACGCCCATGAGCAAGACGTCATCCGCATGGGCGGTTTGTGGGTTGCCGTCGTCGGTGACCACCCGGATGCCGGCGGTGGTAACGCGGGTGACGGCGGTGAATTCCAGGCTGGCCAGGGTGTTGTCGACGTCGTCGAGGTTGCCGCTGATTTGCAGCCGGTCCTGGCTTAAGTGCTCGACCAGCACGCCGCCGTAGCCGGTGACGGCGACCGTGCCGTTATCCGGCGTGAGGGTGACGGTGATGGGCCGGCCTTGGGCGGCGGCGCTGACGCCGATGCCGATCACTTCGGTGGCGTGACCGGCCAGCACGGTGGGGTTGGTCGGCAGCCGGTTGCTCGGGGCGGTCAGCAGGGCGATGTCCAGGGTTTGTCTGGCGTCGACGGTGCCGGGGTCGTTGTCGCCGGCTTCGATGCGCAGCGTGGCGGCCGTGGCGCCGGCGTCGCCCGTGTATACCAGGTTGGCCAAGGTGGCGTTGATGTCCGCGACGCTGCCGCTGAGCGTGAGCTGGGTCGCGTTGCCGGTCTGCGCGGCGGGGCCGGTCAGGCTGAGACGCCCGCCGTCGCTGCTGAGCGCGACGGTCAGCGTGGGACTGTCGGCGTCGTCGACCTGGATGCCGGCGATCAGGCCGGGGTGGCCGGCGCTCAGGCTGGGCGTTGCCGGCAGGGTGATGACGGGGTTTTTGGGGTCGTCGTTGCGGATCAGGCCTTCGGCGCTGTCGTTCAGGTACGAGGCGGCAATCCCGGCGTCGTGCAGGGTGACGCGGAAGGCTTCGTCGCTCTCTTTGACGGTGTCGCCGCTGACGTTGAGCGTCAGCGTCCGTTGCGTTTCACCGGCGGCGAAGCTTAAGGTGCCCGTCAGCGGCGCGCCGCCGAAGTCGGCGGCATTGATATCGCCGGCCAGGGTGTAGTCGACGCTGAACGCGGCGGCGGTGTTGCCGCTGCGCGTGACGGTGAAGGTGTAAACCGGGTCTTTGCCGTTGCCTTCGGCGTGGTCGGCGGCAACCGGTTGGATGTCCAGGTATACCGGCACGACGGTGCCGACTTCGGCGGCCTGGACGGCCTGGGTGAGGTTGGCGCCGGTAAAGTCGGTCACCGCCTGGCTGAGGTCGTCGTTTTGCACGCCTTGCTGGAGGGCGTCGCCGGCATCGCCCTGGGCGACGACCTGGGCCTGGACCATCTGCGTCAAGCCTTCCAGCCCGCCGGTGTCGACGGCGGCGTCGACTTGGCGGTTGCCGGCGCTGATGATGTCGGCGGCGGCGGCGCTGCTGCCGTCCACTTTGGCGCTGTCGACGCCGGCCAGGGATTGGCCGGCGGCGCTGAGGATGGCTTGCACCACGGAGGCGTCGGCCAGGTCGACGCTCTGGCCGGGCCGGGCGAGGATGTAGTCCGCCGTGGCCTGGGTGATGGCGAGGCCGGCTGCGCCGGGCGCCAAGTCCCGCGTGGCGGCGCCGGTCAGTACGGCGCTGCCCTGTACCAGCAGGTTGGCCATTTTGGCGGCTTCGGCCTGGGTGGTCAGCGCGGTGGCGATGTCTTGCGCGCTGGTGTCGGTCCGGCTGATTTCATAGAACGGGTCGGTGTTGAGGATGTCGACGTTCGCATCGATGCTCAACGCGGTTTTGAGGACGCTCTGGGTGGCGTCGTATTGCGCGTCGGTCGCGTCTTTGCCGGCCAGGCCGACCAGCAGCGTGGTCAGCGGCGTGATGACGCTGGCGCGAGGCGGGGCTTCGTAGAGGCCTTCGAACGGCAGGTTGGTGGAGATGTCGGTGCCGCCCAGCATCAGGTAGGGGCCGTCGCCGCCCAGCACCAGGTAATTGCCGGCGTTGTCGGTCACCGAGTAGGCTTCGTCGCTTTCCTGCGCGCCGTTGCGGTTGGCGTCGGCAAACACGGTCGCCCCGGAAAAATAACCGTCGATGACCACGCCGGGGTTGCTGTTGAGCTTGGTGCCGCGCTCGCTCACGCTGCCGAAGTCGCGCACCGCCGCGTTGCCGGCGGCATCGGTCAGCGTGCCGCCTTTGACCGACCCGGCGATCTGGATGCCGTTGGGGTCGACGTCGTTGCTTTGCACGGTGTAGGCGAAGCGCAGGGTGTCGCTGCCGGTGCCGCTCACCAGGGTGGCGGAGCGGGTGACGTCCTGGAAACGGCCGGAACCGGTGCGGGTGCCGACGTTGAGGCTGAGGGACGGCGTGCCGGTAGCGGTTATGGCGCGGTCGAACTTGACCTCGAACACCAGCGTGTCGCCGGTGAAATAGCGGTCGTGGTTGTGGCCTGTCCCGGTCGGCACTTCGGCCACGGATGTAATCACCGGCAGGGTGTCGTCGTTGACGATCAGGCCGGACGCCGTATCTCCCAGGCTTCTGGTTTCCACCGTGGCGGCGCTGCCGTCGCTCTGGCTGATCTGGCTGCTGGTCAGCCTGACCGTAAACGTTTCGCTGGGTTCGACCAGACCATCGGCCAGGATGGTCACGCTCAGTGTCTTGCTGGTTTCGCCGGGAGCGAAGCTGACTTGGCCTGAGGGCAGCACCTGGTTCGGGAAATCGCCGTTGCCGGCCTCCCCTGGTCCGCTACGGCTGTCTATCTGCCAATTGACGGTGGTGTTGGTGCTGCCGTCGCCGGAACGGTACACGGTGAAGGTGAACGGCGTCGTGCCATCCGCCGCATTGCCTTCGGCCCGCGTGGCGTTCTGCAGCGCGATATCCAGGTATTGCACCGGTTTGACGTCGATAACGACGGTTTGCTGTTCCGGGGCGTTGTGGCCGTCGTCGACCTGATAGACAAACTTGCCCGCCGCGCCGGTAAAGCCCGGCTCGGGGGTGAACCTGAGCGTGTTGAGCGTATTCAGGCTGAGCGTATCGCCCACGGCCACCCCGGTGCCGGCTTCAGTCTGCACCGTGCCGTGTTCCGGCAGGGTGTTGACGCTGATGGTGAGTTTGTCCTGGTTGGGGTCGACCGGGCGCTGGATGCTGAGCCCCGCGCTGTTGGCGGCGTCATCGCCCTTGCGTTCGGTGTATTGGTCGATGATGACGGTTTTGTCGATCTCGATCACCGGCGCTTCGTTCTGGCCCTGGATGGTGATCGTCAGTTGGGCGGTGCTGCTCAGGCCGTTGCTGTCGGTGACGGTGTATGGCACGGTTTCCGTGGCGCTGTCGCCTTCGCCGAGTTTGAAGTAGGCGTTGTTGGGATCGAAGCGGTAGCTGCCGTCGCCGCTCAGCGTCAGCAGGGCGCCGCTTTTTAACGTGAGCGTGAGCGCTCCGGCGGCGGGAATGGCGGTGGTTTTGCCGTCCAGCTTGACCTGGGCCACGATGAGGCTGTCGCCTTGGTCCTGATCGCTGTCGTTCGCCAGCAGGTTGCCGCTGACCGTGCCGCGTTCGGACACCTGGGCGGCATCGTCCTGGGCTTGGGGCGCGTCGTTGGCATTCGTCACCGCCAGGGTGAAGTCCAGCGCCGCCGTCAAGCCGCCTTTATCGGTCGCGGTGACGCGCACGGTCCATGGCGTGGCGGTGATATCCGCGTTGCCGGGCGTGCCTTCGAACTTGCCGTTGTTGGCGTTGAAGCCGAGCCAGGCCGGCAGCGCATCGCCATTCGCCAGCGTGGCGCTGAGGCTGAGCTTGTCGCCGGCATCGGCGTCGCTGAACGCTTTATCCGGCAAGGTAAAGCGGAATGCCTGGCCTTGCTGCGCGGTTTGCGCGGCAACGCTGCCGGCAACCGGGGCTTCGTCGACGTCTCTTACGCTGATCTTGACTTCCTGGCTGTCGCTCAAATTGCCTTTGCCGTTGTCGGTGGCGGTCACGACGATTTTGTAGTCCTTTTGCGTTTCGTAGTCGGCGGAGGCTTTAAGCGTCACCACGCCGCCAGCGGCATCGATGTCGAATTGATCGGCGTTTTTGCCCGACAGGCTGTAAGTCAGCGTTTGGCCGGCGTCGGTGTCGCCGGCTGTCACCGTATACACCACGGTGCCGGCGGGGAGGTTTTCTTTCACCTCGGCGGTAGCGCCGGAGGTGATCCTGGGCGCCTGGTTGCCGGTTTCGGACACGTCGTCGACGCTGAGGGTGACCGTCTGGCTGGCGCTCAAGCGGCCTGGGCCGTCGTCGGTGGCGGTAACGATGAGGCTGTAGCTGGACTGCTTTTCGAAATCGGCGGAGGTTTTAAACGTCACCGCTCCGGTCTTGGCGCCGATGCCGAATAAGCCCGCATCGGCGCCCGACAGGCTGTAGTTCAAGGTCTGGCCGGCGTCGACGTCGGTGGCGGTCGCCGTGTACACCACGGTGCCGGCGGGGAGGTTTTCGACCACGCTGCCGGTGGCGCCTGAAGTGATGACCGGCGCGTCGTTGAGCGGTTTGACGGTGAGGGTGAAGGTCTGCGCCGCGCTCTGGTCGACGCCGCCGTTGGCCGTGCCGCCGCTGTCTTTGGCGATGACGGTGATGGTGGCCGTGCCGTTGGCGTTGGCCGCCGGGGTGTATGTCAGCTGGCCGTTGGCGTCGATACTCGGCTGCACGCTGAACAGCGCGGCGTTGTCGTTGCTGACCTGGAAGCTGAGGGTCTGGGTGCTTTCATCGCTGGGACCGGCTTTGATAGCCGTGGCCCAGGCGACCATTTGCGCGCCGGCGTCTTCGTCGACGGTCTGGTTGCCGCCCGCCGTGAAGCTCGGCGCGTCGTTGACCGGCTTGACGGTAATGGTGAAGGTCTGCGCCGCGCTCTGGTCGACGCCGCCGTTGGCGGTGCCGCCGTCGTCTTTGACCAACACCGTGACCGTAGCCGTGCCGTTGGCGTTGGCCGCCGGGGTGTAGCTCAGCTGGCCGTTGGCGTCGATGCTCGGCTGTACGCTGAACAGCGCGGCGTTGTCGTTGCTGACGCTAAAGCTGAGGGTCTGGGTGCTTTCATCGCTGGGACCAGCTTTGAGGGCCGTGGCCCAGTTCGCGACCGTCTGCGCGCCGGCGTCTTCGTCGACGGTCTGGTTGCCGCCCGCCGTGAAGCTCGGCGCGTCGTTCACCGGCTTGACGGTGATGGTGAAAGTCTGCGCCGCGCTCTGGTCGATGCCGCCGTTGGCCGTGCCGCCGCTGTCTTTGGCGATGACGGTAATGGTGGCCGTGCCGTTGGCGTTGGCGTTGGCGTTGGCGTTGGCCGCCGGGGTGTAAGTCAGTTGACCGTTGGCGTCGAGGCTCGGCTGTACGCTGAACAGCGCATTGTTGTCGTTGCTGACGCTAAAGCTGACCGTCTGGCTGGTTTCATCGGCGGGGCCGGCCTTGATGGCCGTGGCCCAGTTCGCGACCGTTTGCGCGCCGGCGTCTTCGTCGACGGTCTGATTGCCGTCGCCGTTGAAGCTGGGTGCGTCGTTGACCGCTGTCACCGTGAGGGCGACGGTGACGGCATTGCCGTCCAGCGTGCCGTCGTTGGCTTGGTAAGTAAAGCTGTCCGTGCCGTTGTAGCCGGCCTCGGGCTGGTAGCTGAACGAACCGTTGCCGTTGAGCGTCAGCGTGCCGTGGCTGGGACCTTGGACCAGCACGGCTTGCAGGCCGTCGCTTTCCGGGTCGCTGTCGTTGGCCAGCACGCCTTGCGCCGCCGTCACGGTCAGCAGTTTGTCTTCCGTCGTGCCATAGCTGTCCGCCGTCGCCGCCGGCGCGTCGTTGCTGCCCTGAATCGTTATCGTGAGCGTGGTGCTGCTGCTCAGGCCGCCGCCGTCCTGTACTGTGTAAGTGAAGGTATCTGTCAGCGTGTTGCCGCTGCCTTTGAGCGCTTGCACGGCGGTGTTGGCGTTGTCCACCGTGTAGCTGTAGCTGCCGTCGCTATTCAACGTCAGACTGCCGTAGCTGCCGGCCTGGGCCGTGCCGACGCTGCCGCCCGTTAGCGCGCTGACGGTTTTGGTGTCGCCGCTGTCCACGTCGGTGTCGTTACTGAGCACGTTGCCGGTCGGGTTGCTGCCCGCCGTGGCGTTGTTGCTGCCGCCCGCTTCCACCGCCGTGGCGGTGTCGGCCAGCGCCGCCGGCGCGTCGTTGGCGCCCTGGATCGTAATGGTCAAAGTGGCGGTGCTGGTCAGGCTGCCGCCATCGCGCACCGTGTAGGTGAAGGTATCGGTCAGCGTGTCGCCGCCTTTGAGCGCTTGTACGGCGGCGTTGGCGTTGTCCACCGTGTAGCTGTAGCTGCCGTCGCTATTCAGCGTCAGGCTGCCGTAGCTGCCGGCTTTGGCGCTGCCCACGCTGCCGCCGGCCACGGCGGAGACGATTTTGCTGTCGCCTGCGTCGACGTCGGTATCGTTGCTCAGCACGTTGCCGCTCGCGTTGCTGCCCGCCGTGGCGTTGTTGACGCCGCCCGCTTCCACCGCCGTGGCGGCATCGGCCACCGCCACCGGCGCGTCGTTGGCGCCCTGAATCGTGACGGTCAGGCTGGCGGTGCCGGTCAAACCACCGGCATCCTGCACCGTGTAAGTGAAGGTGTCGGTCAGCGTGTCACTGAGGCTTTTGAGGGCCTGGACGGCGGCGTTGGCGTTGTCCACCGCATAGCTGTAGCTGCCGTCCGCATTGAGCGTCAGGCTGCCGTAGGTTCCGGCTTTGGCCGTACCAACCGTGCCGCCGCTGATGGCGCTCACCGTTTTGCTGTCGCCCGTGTCGACGTCGGTGTCGTTGCTGAGCACGTTGCCGGTCGGGTTGCTGCCCGCCGTGCCGTTGTTGTTGCCGCCGGCTTCCAGCGCCGTGGTCGTGTCGGCCACGGCCAGCGGCGCGTCGTTGGCGCCTTTGACGGTGACGGTGATGGCCTGGCTGGCGGTGCCGTCCGAGGACACGGCGGCAAACGTGTCGGTCTTGCTGTCGGAGGCCGCCAAGGCCTGCACGGCGGCGGCGCTGTTGTTGAGGGTGTAGCTCCAGCTGCCGCCGGAAGCCAGGGTGAAAGTGCCGTAGGTGCCGGCGACGTTGCTCTGGCCCTGGAAGCCGCTGTCGTCCACGTCGTACACGTTGAGCGTGGCGCCGACCGTGGTGGTGCCGTCTTCGGTCACCTGCCCCGTCGCCGTACCGCTGATGGAAGCGCCGTCGTTGACCGAATTGACGTTGAGGGTTTCGGTATAGGCCGAGGCGCTGTATTCGGCGCCGTCGTGCACTTTGAACTGGAAGGTGGCGTAGGGCGTGCCGGCAGCATCGCTGAGAGGGGTGAAGGTAAGCTTGCCGGCGCTGATGTCGCTGACCAGGATTTCCTGATTAGTCGTCACCGCCGTGCCGTTCAGCTTGAGGGAGCCCACGGAAGGCAGCGCGGTGATCTGTACCTGGGTGAAGGTGTTGACCGAAGCATCGGTGTCCGCATCGCTGAAGCTGAAATTGGCCGCCGTGAACGTGTAAGCCGTGTCTTCGTTGCTGCTGACCGAGCCGTTGGCGGCGGTCGGCGGGGTGTTGTTCATGGTCAGCGTGAAGTCGTTGCCGCTGCCGTTGACGGTGGTTTTATAACTCGCCTGTAGCGAGCCGGTCCGGCCGCCTTCGGCCAGGCCGCTGAAGGTGCCGGTGATGGCATCGTCGCTGCCGTCATTGTCGATCAGCTTGAACGTATCGTTGAGCACCGGCGTGTAGTTGAGCGTGGTCGACAAGGTCGGGGCGTTCAAGTTGACGGTACCGTTCGCCACGACCTGGTCGTATTGGGTACCAACGGTGGCGCCGTTGATGTTGGCCGCCAGGGTGCCGGACAAGCTCAGGTTGCCGTTGACGGTCAGCGTACCGGCGCCGCTGTTGGTACCGGCGATGCCGGGGGAGAGCGTGGCGCCGCTCGCCACCGTCAGCGTGTTGCTGGAAGACGTGGCGAAAATGCTGCCGGAACCGCCCAGGGTAGCGCCCGAGGCCACAGTCACGCCCGAGGTGGCGGACAGTGCGCCGGTGCTGGTGAGCAACAAGCTGCCCACGGATACGGCGGTGGCGCCGCTATAGGTATTGGCCCCCGACAAGCTCAGCGTGCCGCTGCCGGTCTTGGTCAGGCCGCCGGCGCCGGACAATACGCCGGATAAGGTCACGGCGGTGTTGTGGGAGAAAGTCGCCGTGCCGGTTAGGGTGATGTTGTGGCTGAGGCTGGTGGCGCCGGTGATTTCCAAGGTGCCGGCATTTACCGTGAGCGCGCCGCTGCCCAGGTTGCCGCTGCCGGCAATCGATAGGGTGCCGCCACCTTGGACCGTGGTGGTGCCGGTGTAGGTGTTGCTGCCGGACAAGGTCAGCCTGCCGGTGCCGGCTTTGACGAAATTGCCATTGGTCCCGGAGATAACCCCGGAAAAGGTGTTGGAGGTGTTGCCGTTGGCGGTCAGCGTGTTGCTGCCCAGCACCACGTTGCCGGCCCCGCTCAGGGCGTCGATGGTTTCATTTCCGCCCAGGGTAAGCGTCGCGCCGGAAGCCACGGTGACGGCGCTGCCGTCGGCGATCACCGCCGCGCCGCCCGTCGTCAGCCCGCCCGCCGACACCGTGGTGGCGCCGGTATAGGTATTGGTGCCCGACAGGGTCAGCGTGCCGCTGCCGGTTTTGCTCAGGGACGAGGTGGCCGTACCGTTATCGGCCAGGTTGGAATTGATGGTCAGGGTATCGCCGGTGGCGACATCGACGGTCAAGGCGCCGCCGAGCGTCAGGTTGTTCGCCGTGATCGTCAGCGAGCGATTATCGGTATCGCTGTCCATCTTGAAGGTAATGCCGTCGCGCACGGTG
Source organism: Methylococcaceae bacterium (assembly GCA_004299145.1). Classification (GTDB taxonomy): domain Bacteria; phylum Pseudomonadota; class Gammaproteobacteria; order Methylococcales; family Methylococcaceae; genus Methylogaea. The sequence continues at coordinate 10,578 of SCQD01000014.1, forward strand.
AGGCCGGCCGGCAAGGTGATGGTGCCGCTCAACGTGTCCTTGAACGTGATGGTGACGTTGCCACTGGCGCTATTGGCGAAATACAGCGCTTCTTTCAGGTCGAGGCCGCTGTCGTCCGTGCTTTCCTCCGCATAGGTACCGAGAGCGTCGCTGCCGATCGCCGTCACATTGATCACTAGCGAGCTGTCGACGGTGACGGTCAGATCCTTTTGATACGTACTGCCGGTGCCGCCGTCATCGGCTTGTATCCGTACCGTATAAGTCCCGACCGCCAGGGACGAAGGGCTGACCGCCCGTAACGTGGCGCTGGCGACAGCGCCTGCCGTGCTTGACGAGCCGGTGGTGCCGAGATCGAAGACGGCGCCGTTGGTGTTGGTCACGGCTCCCGACGGGCTCGTCACACTGACAATGCTGTAAGTCCAGGTTGTATTATCCGGGTCGGTCGCGGTCAGCGTGCCGACCGTGGCATTGCCGCTGTCGAACGAGGAAACGCTGCCGGTGCTCAATGCAATATCGGTCGGGGCGTCGTTGACCGCGCTCACCGTCAGGCTCAGGTTTTCGGTCAGGGTATTGACGTTCGGCGAGGTGCCGCTGCCGCTGTCGGCGACCGTCCAGGTCAGGTTGCCGGTGCCGTTGGCGTCAGCCACGGTCTTGTATTTGAGATCCTGCAATTCGCTGAGGGTCAAGGTAGTGTTGACGGTAACCTGGGTGGTGCCATCGCTCTTGTAGAGAGTGATGAAAGAAGGGATCGCGGTGACCGTGTAGGTCAGGGTCTGGCTGGTTTCGTCGCTGCCGCCGCCCGGTCCGTAAGTCAATCCGCTCAGGCCGAGGGAGACGGCGGCGGTGTTGGCACTGTCCTCGGCCACGTTGATCGAGGTCAGGGTACCGGCAGCGCGCACCGGAATGTCATTGACCGAGCTGACCGTGATCGAGGCTGTGCCGGTATTGCTGCTGAATTCGCTGCTGCCTCCATTGGCCGTTATATCGGCGGTGGTGCCGGCTGCATTGACGCCGTGAACGGTCTGGTCCCAGGCGCGAAAACCGAACGTCGCCGTGCCGTTCCAGTCGGCGTTCGGCAGAAAGCGAACGTAGCTGCCGGCATCATTGTTCAGCAGCAACGCGGCATTGGCGGTCACCGAACTTAAGCTGGTCCAGCTCCCCGTGCCGATCTTGTATTCCCAGGAACCGTGGCTGGTATCGACCGAGTAGATGGCGATACCCTTGCTGGGGGAGGCATCCGGGTCGTTGATCGTCAGGCCGTTGATCACGTCAGCGACGGATGTCCCGTTGTTGCCGGCTGTCGGGCTATCTTCATTGATAGCCGTCAGGTTGACCACCGCGTCGAAGGTAAAGGGGCGGGCATAAACGCCATAATCTTTTCCTGTTCCCTCCTGCTCGTAGGAAGTCCAGGCGGCCAGGAAGCCGGTGGAAGTAGCCGCCAGCGCAATGTTATCCTGGGTAGACGTCTGATAGCTGTTCAGCGTGAATTTGCTCTGCTGTAGATTGGCGCTGGCGTCGAAACTCCATCCGAACATATCGAAATCACCATTGGTGGTCGTACTGGCGCCCCCGATGATGAAACTGTCGTCGGCCAGCACCGTAACCGCCGGCCAAGCGCCCGGCTGGCCCGTGGTCGGACCCAGTTGATACCGGCTGCCTTGCGCCGTGCCGCTCGCATCGAAACGCTGGGCATAAATATATTCCCGGTAGAGATTTTCCCACGCCACTATGAAATTGCCGTTGGAAAACACGCCGATCGCCGGATGACGGGGGATTGCGTTGTCGTCGACGGTCGTCCCGCTGGTATCCAGGGTGAATTCGTTGCCCGGCTGGGCATTGGCGTCGAAGACTCGCCCATGGATAGTGTACGTACCGTTCGTTTCGCGTTGCAGCCAGGTGGAGACGAATCCCCCGCTGGGCAAAGCCGCCAATTGCGGGGTGTTCTGATCGCCCGTCAGCGTGGCATTCAACAGGGTTTCGCTGCCCACTGCGGTCCCACCGGCATCGTAACGCTGCACATAATCGTCCCAGCCCCGACCATCCGTGTTGTAATTCGCGGCGGACTCCCAGGCGATGGCAAAGCCGCCGTTGCTCAATGCGGCAATGGAAGGGTTACTCTGGGTAGCGGTGGTGGTGGTGTTGACGCGGAATTCATTGCCCACGGGCGTGCCATTCGCCTCGAATACGCGGGCGTTTACTTCGATCTGCGAATCGTTCTGATCGCTGCGCCAAGCCACAACGAACCTGCCTCCGGTCAAGCCGGCCACAACCGATTTCGATTGCTTGTAGTTGGCATCGCCCACTTCAAACTCGGAACCTACCTTGTTGAAGCTGCTGTCGAAGATCTGGACATCCGTCTTCCAAACCCCACTCGACATGTTGAGCCACGTCATGACGTAGCCGCCATTGGCGAGCCTCCCGATCGACGGTTCGCTTTGTAACCCCGTGTCAACGGTATTGACGTGAAATTCGGTGCCGCCGGCAGCGACGGTACCTACCAATGTCGGCGCGTCGTTGACCGCGTTCACCGTCAGGCTCAGGTTTTCGGTCAGGGTATTGACGTTCGGCGAGGTGCCGCTACCGCTGTCGGCGACCGTCCAGGTCAGGTTGCCGGTACCGTTGGCATTAGCCACGGTTTTGTAGGTCAAGCCCTGCAACTCGCTGGCAGTCACCGTGCCATTGACGTTGATCTGGGTAGTGCCGTCGCTCTTGTAGAGCGTGACGAACGACGGGATCGCCGTAATCGTATAGATCAAGGTCTGACCGGATTCGTCCGAACCGCCGCCGGGTCCGTAGGCCACCGCGCTCAGGCCGAGGGATACCGCCGTGGTGTTGGCGCTGTCCTCGTCGACCGCAGTAAAGCTCAGGCTGCCGGCGGTGCGCACCGGCGACTCATTAACGGCGTTCACGGTGATGCTGAGGTTCTGGGTCAGCGTATCGACACCGCCGTTGCTGGTGCCGCCATTGTCCGCCACCGTGAACGTCAGGTTGCCGGTGCCGTTGGCGTCGGCCACGGTT
>SCQD01000015.1 GCA_004299145.1 Methylococcaceae bacterium
TGACGGTGAACCTGGCGTGAAAACCCTTTGGCTGGGACTTCAGCGTGTTATGGATTTCGCCATGGGGCTCCAGTTCGCGTGGGAGATTCAGGAGGAGGCGAGTTGTGTGTAATGGTATGGATTTAAGGTGGGGGGACTGAACGATTACGTTTCTTGCCGTATTTGTCGACATCGGTATCGACGTAGCGGCACGGCGGCTCCGCTTTGGAGCTGGGAGTTTTATAAGGTGATTCACCTCGCATCACTGAACGCCGGTATGTGGCGCAGGCGAAGATTGCTACAATAGATGCCGCAAAGCTGCGCCTGGAGACAGGTCCAGCCGGCACTATTGAAACAAAAAACGCTCTCCGTGACTGTCAGCCGATGTGGTTAATCGTGTAATCCTAAGATGAAAAGCGTGTAGTCCCTGGGTAATCGTTCACGCCCCCTGTTTTTTATGCCCTCACCCCAGCCCTCTCCCGCGGGGAGAGGGGCATAAAGGTAGGAGCGTGAACGATTACGTCCCTGGACTACAAAGCAATTTGCGAAACACCCCATCCTTGCCTGTTTGTTTGTACCATCCGTGAACAACGGCTGGCTCCGGCGCTTGCATGAACGTGACGATCACGCTGGGCCATGCCCCGGCAGAATGAACATGGCGGCTATATCCTTATTGACGTAAGCATTCACGCCCCCTGCTTTTTTAGGCCCTCACCCCAGCCCTCTCCCGCTGGGAGAGGGGGATAAAGGTTGGGGGCGTGAATGCTTACCTTTTGACTAGCCGCTGCTGTGGATTTATCTTTGCCTTGATCCGAAGCCCTCACCGGTAAACGAAACTGACAGCAAAAGGCCGTTGCACGTTGAAAGACTCAATCGTAACCGTTCAGTCCCCCGCCCTATTTGATGCCCTCACCCTAGCCCTCTCCCGGAGGGAGAGGGGATTTAAGGTGGGGGACTGAACGGTTACACTCAATCAGTTGTGGACATCGCGCTTTTTTACCTTCAGTATCACATTCCGGCTACTTGATTTGATAGGCACTTATGAGCCGACAGCTACTTTTTACTCGCTCCCCCAACGGTGAACTTTGCGTGGTCGGGACGGCCTACGCGACCACACATCTACCCATGCGCCGCGTACAACTTCCTGGCGGCAGATCCGGCCTGCTGGCCGCTGATCTATTGGATTATCACGCCGCCGGCCTGCAGGACGAAACCGTGACCGACGCCGCCAGAGCACTGCACAAAAAAAGGTATGCCATCCTGCGGAAGGCCCTGGAGGCCGCAGCCGCGACCCCAGCCACATAGGCGTTTTTATCTCAAAGAGGATTCCGTAATGGCCATAAACCGCCCCAGCTCCCAGAAAAACTCCGCTGTTATCGAACTTTATGCACTCGACGGCGATTCCGGCCTCCGCTTGGCCGGCGCATCGCAGCACGATAATTCTGGTGATTCGGTCAGCGGCTTGGGCGATATCAACGGTGACGGCTTTTCCGACCTGATCATAGGAGCCCCCGGAGCCAGCACGAACGGCCTTAGCTATGTGGTATTCGGTAAAGCGGCAGGCTTTGCTGCTTCGATCAACCTCGACAACCTGAATGGCAGCAACGGTTTTAGTCTGCGCGGTATTGCGGCGGGCGACAATGCCGGCACTTCGGTCAGTGCGGCGGGTGACGTCAACGGGGACGGCCTCAACGACATACTCATCGGCGCCAATGGCGCAGCTCCAAACCTTCCTTACGCCGGCGCCAGCTATGTCGTTTTCGGCAAAACTTCCGGGTTTGAACCTTCCATCAATCTGTCCACCCTGGATGGCGCCACCGGTTTTCGTTTGGATGGCGTCGCTGCGGGTGATTGGTCGGGGTTTTCGCTCAGCGAGGCGGGTGACGTCAACGGCGACGGCTTTGGTGATCTTATTATCGGCGCTTATCGTGCCGACACTGCCGGCATCGGCTCCAGCTTTGTGGTATTCGGTCAGGCCACAGGCTTGAGCTCAGCCATCAGCTTGTCGGTGCTCAACGGCAACAACGGCTTTCGCCTGGATGGCGTGGCCAAACACGACTCATCCGGACACGCGGTCAGCGCGGCCGGAGACGTCGACGGCGATGGCTATGACGATCTGATCATCGGCGCGTTCAGGGCCGACCCGCACGGCGATTATTCGGGCGCCAGCTACCTTATTCTGGGCAAGGCATCCGGTTTTTCCGCCACCACCAACCTTGCATCCCTCGACGGCAAAAACGGCTTTCTTTTAACCGGCGCCAAAGCACACGACCAGTTTGGCTATTCGGTCAGTGCTGCCGGGGATATCAATGGCGACGGATTTGCCGACCTGATCATCGGCGCCAATCAAGCCAATTCCGACAGTGAGCGAGATACCGGTTCCAGCTACGTGGTATTCGGCAAAGCCGCTGGTTTTAGCGCTGCTCTCAACGTCCATGCCCTGGATGGAAAAAACGGCTTTCGTTTGGAGGGGGCGGCGGCGCACGACTGGTCCGGCTGGTCCGTCAGCGGCGCAGGTGACGTCAACGGTGACGGCTACGACGACCTGCTTATCGGCGCCCCCGTCACTGACGTCCACGGCACATACACCGGCTCTGCCTTTGTCGTCTTCGGCAAGGCCTCCCGCTTTGCCGACACGGTTGCGCTATCCAGCCTGAACGGCAATACGGGCTTTCGCCTGAACGGTACCGCTGAAGATGATTGGTTCGGCTGGTCGGTCAGTGGGGCTGGCGACGTCAACGGCGATGGCTTCGACGATCTTGTTGTCGGCGCCAGCCGGGCCGATACTCATGGCGTTGATTCCGGCTCCAGCTATGTGTTGTTCGGCGGCGATTTCAACGGGGCGGTATCATATCTTGGCAGCAGCAACGCCGACAAAGATGTCGGCACGGCCGCGGCCGAACGTTTTGTTGCAGGTGCCGGCGATGATTTGTTAATCGGCAACGGCGGCGCGGACGCTTTCAATGCCGGCGCCGGCGACGACACCATTGTTGCCGGACAGCATGCTTTCAGCCTGATCGATGGCGGCAGCGGCGACGACACGCTGACGTTAGCCAGCGGCGGCTCTCATTATGATTTGGCGAACTTTCACGGAAAAATCTCAAATATCGAATCCATAGCCCTGACCGGCAAGGCTGGCAGCACTCTGACAGTGAATGCGCTGAACGTGTTAAATCTGTCTGAAACCAGCAACACGTTGTACGTTGAAGGCAACGAGGGCGACAAAGTAAAAGTGGATAATCACGAAGCCTGGGGTGATCGTGGCATAAAAGGCGATTACCACGTCTATACCCAGGGACAGGCTGTATTAAAGTTGAGCGCCGGAATCGATGCGTTCATCAATGTGGACGAAACTGCACCACAATTAATTGCCAGCACACCCATCGATCATGCCGATGCGGTGCGAATTGGTCGAAACATTGTTTTAACTTTCGACGAAAGCGTAATGGCGGGCCAGGGCTTTATCACGATCAGCAATCATCGCGGCACCGACATTCGCCGCATAGCCATCGATGATACCCAGCAAATCACTATCGACGGCAACACCGTTATCGTCGACCCGACGACGAATTTACTCAAAAACAAGCTTTACCACGTAAAGATGGGGCCGGGCGTAATTCAAGACATAGCCGGCAACGATTTTGCCGGCATGCGCTTTGCCGACAGGCTGACTTTCACCACGCCCGACACCCGCCCGCCCGCCGTCTCGATCAGCAGCGATCATCCAACGCTGAAAATCGGTGACACCGCCGCGCTGGTCTTTACCCTGTCGGAAGACTCGACCAATTTCAAGGAAAACGACATCCGCGTTTCCGGCGGAACGCTGACCAACTTTACGGGTCACGGCAAACTCTACACGGCTGATTTTGTTCCCACCCCCGACATCAATACCACAGCCTCCATTACCATCGCAGAAGCGCGTTTTACCGACGCATCCGGCAACGGCAATCTGGCGGCACCTTCGCTTTCCATGGTGCTCGGCACGCTGGAGCCCAAGCTGATTTCCAGTGCGCCGCGCGATAATGCCACGATCATGGCCAACGACAATATCTTGTTGGGCTTTAATGAAGGCGTGGTCGCCGGCACAGGCAAAATCATCATCACCGACGGCGTGGGCGATGTTCGCCGTATTCCAATCAATGACACGACACAAGTCAGTTTCAGTGGATTTACTGCTTTAATCAATCCCACCTCGGATTTAAGCAACAACACCACCTATTACGTGCTCATGAACAAAGGCGTCATCAAGGATGCCGCAGGCAACGCTTTTCGCGGCATCGACGAAACCGCCTCATTGAGCTTCAAAACCACCCTTGCCGAGTTGAGTCTGCAACCGACCAACATCTCGATTACCGAAGGTGACGGCGGCGCAACACAATTTAATTTTACGGTGACGCGTAGCGGTGACACCACCAGCAAATCATCCGTTAAATATATGGTGGTTCCGACTATGACGGACGGGGTATCGGCCCTGGATTTTGTCGGCGGGGCAATGCCTTCCGGCGCGCTGACTTTTTTACCCGGCGAAACCACCCAATCAATCACCGTCAACGCTATTGGCGACACGCAGGGCGAACCCAACGAAAATTTCTCTCTCAAACTGTTCGACGCCACCGGCGCCAGCCTCACGGGAACGACTGCAACCGAACAAAACGGCACCAGTGGCGGTGCCGAAATCAACATTGCCCATTACATGATCCTGTCCGAAGGCGGATCGTTTACGCTCGACTACGATATGCTGGACGTACCCGACAGCGCCGACGTTTATGTGAATGATTCGAGCACACCCGCCGCAACTACCGGCGGCCCGATTTCCGGCACGGGTACCTTGTCCATACCCGCATCCATTCCGTTACACGCCGGAGACGACATTAAAATCGTCATTACCGGCGCCACGGCTGGAACAGCATGGGGTTACACGGCCGACTACACCGGCGGCTTGCAACCTAACCGCAGCCTCGCCACCGGCGTTATTTTGAATGACGATGAAGCCAGCGGCACTGGAGCCACGGCTACCATCATCGGTTCCGACGCTGACACCATCGCCGGCACGGAAGGCAACGATGTTATCGACCCCGGCGTCGGCTACCACACCATCAATGCTCGAACCGGTGACGACACCGTGCTGATTTTCGACGCCAGCAGCAACTATTCCGTCGTGACCCTCTTCGGCATCACGCATGTCCTGGCCGGCCCCAATGCAACGCCCCAATATCGTGGCAGCGAAATATGGATGGTAAACGTTGAATCATTGGAGTTTACCGATAAAACGGCCCCATTGGATACAACCCCGGCAGGCACTATATTAGGTCTTGCGGCGGCCGACACCCTTACGGGCACGGCAGGGGACGACATTATCGATCCCCGAGGTGGGTCGGATACCATTTTTGGTGGAACCGGCAACGACGTCGTGCTTTTTTTCGATACCAGCAATCACTACACCATTACAACGCTGGCAAACGTAACGCATATTGCCGCAACGGCTGCTGCGGGAACTCCCTATGTCGACAGCGAAATCGTGGTTTCCAACGTCGAATCCCTGGTGTTCACCGATAAAACTTATGCCCTGGATGGAGTTGTTCGCAATTCCGGCGACAACACTTATTTTGTCGACAGCGTTAATGATCTCGTTACGGAACAAGCCAACAGCGGCATCGACACCGTCATCAGCAGCATTGACTATACACTGGGACCTAACCTAGAAAACCTCACACTAACCGGCGATACCGATATCGATGCCACGGGTAACGGCCTGAATAACCGCTTGATCGGCAACGGCGCCGCCAACGTACTTATCGGCGAGAAAGGGAATGACACCATGAAGGGAGGCGCCGGCAGCGATCATTTTGTTTTTGACACCCGCCCCGATATTGCCAGTGACCATGATTTGATCACTGATTTTCTCAGTGGCGCCGATAAAATTTACCTGGGCCATAGTATTTTCATGACCCTAGGAAAATCGGGCGCCTTCTCAGAGAATGACGATAGATTTTTCTCGTCAGCTAAAGCCACTGCTGGACATGACGCCAGTGACCGTGTTATCTACAACAGTACTACCGGCACCCTTTATTATGACGCTGACGGCAGCGGTAGTAGCAATGCTATGCAAGTAGCCCAGATCGGTATTGCCGTACACCCTTCATTGACGGCAGCCGATATTACTGTTTTTTAAGGACAATCCACCATGGCCAATTTAAAATATTACTCACCCGTCGATATGTTCGGCTTGAGCTTAATCACGGACATCAACAATTTTTCCGCATCCAGTATCGTCTCTTCATCCACTACGTGGACCGTGCGTTTATATGACAGCGCATATAACTACAATATCACTTTTACCGGCACTGGCTTTGTACTAAATCCTGATGGCACCATCGGTGGAGACTCCGTACAAGGCATCGATTATTACGATGGTTCCCAAAAATTATATTCATACGCCAATATCAATCTGTCCGACATTCCCCATCGTATTTCTGCTGCAGACGAATTGGGATTCATGGATGAAATGCTTTTAGGCGACGATAGTATTTCCGGCTCCTCCTATGCGGACTATCTTTTTGGTCATGACGGCGACGATACACTCAAAGGCGAATTTGGCGAAGACACCATGGAAGGGGCTTTCGGTAATGATGTTTACTATGTAGACAACGTCAACGACAAAATTCTGGAAGCGGATCCTACTGCTGATCAATCCACCTTGCAATGGCAACTATATACCAATAGACCGGTCTACGAATCGCTGACTGTTGCTAATTCCAACCTTGGTCCCGACACCGATCCGGGCACTGGGTTTTTGCTGGATAACGAAACCAATATTTCATTTGATAACGGCTCGGGTACCGACTTGGTTTATTCGACCATTGACAATTACACCCTCCCACAATGGATTGAAAGACTGTCGCTTACCGGCAAAGCCGCTTTATCCGGCACTGGAAATGATTTGAATAATGTCTTGAAAGGCAATGCGCAGGACAACACCCTGATAGCTGAAGAAGGCGGTGATGTTGTTATTGGCGGAAAAGGTGCCGATTTACTCGACGTTTCTGATTCTAAAAACACATTCTACTCTACTGACCGCGTTGTCATCGGTGCAGGACAAAGCACTTTATCCTCAACCGATACGGTCATCGGATTTCAACCGGGTGAAGATAAACTGGACATGCCCAGCAACTTTGTCGCCACCGACATCGACAGCAGGAATGGCGCTGACGACAAAATACCTGACGGCGTCATCATTAAAAGCCACCGGATCACCAACGGCTTAATTCAGTTTGACGACATTGGCACATTCGCCACCGCCCTCAGCATAACCGACGCCAACCTTGCAAGTATATTGAATTACCTGTCTGCCAATATAGCCGACCATGAAGCGGTTGCTTTTGTGTTCAGCGGCTCTACGCCTGGCATTTACGTTTTCAGCAATAGTGGCAGCTCGGCAGTTGAAGATAATCTGGTACTGCTGCAAAACGTCAGCGCTACCGGCTTATCCTACATAACCAGCTCAGCCAACGATATTTGGATTGTATAAAAAAGGCCCCGCAGGCATTGCCGGCGGGGCCTTGTTTGCTGTCCTTCGCGCAGACTCGAAGCTGCGCGAAGGAGCCGCTCTTCTTACATGAAGCTCGGGATCAGCGGTGCGTCAATCGTCGTTTGCGTACGATTGCCTGCAGCATCCCAGAAGAACAGGATACCGGCAAAACGGCTATCCGGATCGTAGATGATGTCGGACAGACGATACACTTCCCAAGCTGCGTCGGATGCCGTCACTTTTACAGTGCGGGTTTCACCCGGTGCAATCGGGCTGTTGTCGCTGACGGTCAAGCCGTCTTCTGCCAACAAGTCTTCAGGATAACCCGTGTCGTCTTTGGCCACTTCAGCGTTCATGAAGCGAACCGAAGCCGTGTAGAACTCACCCAAACGGACAGCGCTGCTGCCGGAGTTGGTGATTGTCAGAGTCATGTTCATGGAACGACCCGGCACACGGTATACAGCGTCTTCAACCTTGACTTTCTGCGTGTGTTTCGGCATCGCAATCGGCTGAATGCCGCGAACCGTACCAGCCTGCAACGGAATGGTTACCGGATACTGGCTGTTGGCACTGCTCATTGCGAATACTACGATCAGAATGGTAGCTGCGCCGAAGCCCAGAGCTACTTTGCGATCGCCAGCGGAAACCAGTTCGTCTGCACGACCAGCTTTCACCATCAACCAGCGCGGCAGCCAAATCGGACGACGTACCCAGTACAGCAACCATGCCAAACCAAAGGCATACCACAGGCTGTGCCAGAAGTAGGTATTATCCAGGTTGTAGGTTTCCAGGTCGATCACTTGGCCGGTCAACGTGGTCAGCGGATTGGTGAAATCACGCATTGAACCGTTGATCGTGATCCACTTACCGGGTCCGATGATCGGACCACCACCTTGTACGCTCAGCATGGTGTGAACGTGCCAGTCGCCAGGGCGACGAGCTTTCAATACCACTCTGAAATCGTAGGTGTTGCCTACTTCCAAACGTACGGAACGGGGTACCAATTGGCCACCGATGTACGATTCTTTACGGATAAACACAGGACCGGGAATACCGATGTTCAAAAACGCATCATCCGGCTCTGCTACTGTTTCCGGCCAACCTTCGAATACGTGGAACTTACCAGTAATTTCCACTTCTTCGTTGACGTTCACGGCTTCTTTCGACCACTTCAGGTCATACCAGTGAATCGTACGCATACGCATGAATGCAGCCTGCGACTTTTCACCGTGGGCCGATGCCGTCGGTGCGTATACGCTCGCAGCCAACGCAATCAACAGCCCTACTGCGGACCACTTTGCGATCCGGTCTTTTATTATTTTCATAAATATCTTCCTACGATTAGGTCTGAGACAGGAAACGGGTAGTAGAGAACCAACGACCTACGAAATGCCACATGAAGTAGATCAGGATGGACATAAAGGCCGAGAAGAACGCAGACACAGGGGCTACGTCCTTACCGAAAGTTCTCAGAGTACCTTTTTCCACCATGCGGATGTACTCAGGCGTACCGGTACGTACGTAGTTGTAACCCTGAATGTCGGCAATCGACATCAGCATGCCGTTGTATTCTACCGGCACGTGCAAAGGAGCGATCACCGGCCAGTTGCCTGGATAGAAAATCAAACCCCAACCCATGGCGCCAATGATCGCCGTGAACAAGTAGCTGCCGCTCAGCGCCAGTACCACGTCCAACAGAATCGCACCAGGCGTCAGAATAGCAGGAGCTACGAAGCTGACGGGGAAGTAAGTCCACATCCAAAAGTTGAAGTAGCGGTTGATCCACTCGCCCAACAGCAAGGTCAACACAGATACCGTTGCGCCCCAGGGCGAACGGAAATTTTCCCACAACCAAACCTGAATGGCGGCCGGGAACGTTACCAGCACGATCGGCGTCACGGTTACCCACAGACGACGGTCTTTCCAGTCGGACCAGAAATCCCAGTCACCCATGGTCAACATGGCGTGAATGTGGTAAGCGCCCAGTACTACGAAGAAAACGACGAACAGTATCAAGTAGTCTATCGTTCTCGAAACCTGCACCGCTTCGGCGTGTGACCGAACTGCAGATTGAAGTGTGCTCATGAGTTACCTCCAAATCATCTTATTGTCTTTATTTCGCGACCATATTATATGTGTCGCTTATTTTTTCTCTTACCTTAGCCTGGATAGGCCTGAGAGCAGCGAGCATCAACTCTTTTGTGTAATTCCCGCCACTCTCTTCAAGTCGTCACCAAGCAACCTACACACACCACCCTTGAGCAGATAGCGCAGGCTTAAAGGCCAAGAGATGCATCAATTTCTAGCACTTGCAAGAGCCAGATTCGATAGCTTCACAGACTTCTTTGCCCATCAGCGGGTTCAGGCTGTCCATGATTTGCAGTACGACGCCCATGACAGCCAGCGCCAGCCAGCCGAAGATCACGAAGCCGTAGTGCAGCGGAGCCACGAACAGTTCTTCCATAAACCAGAAGGTGTGACCCCATTCGTTCAAACCTACGTTCGGCAGGATCATG
>SCQD01000165.1 GCA_004299145.1 Methylococcaceae bacterium
AATATGAGTGGCTGCCTTGGGAGGCCTATTCCAGCTTCGGAGCACTGCAGGACGCCCTCCAGGATATTTTCCGGAACCTTGGCGGACAATACCGGATTAATTTTGCATGAGTACTTATGTAGTTCTGCATGTAATTTCGTAAGTAAATCACAGTTACTAAAAACATTTTCCTCAGAAAAGCTCACGACGCTTTCATCACACGAATTAATAACTAATCTTTTTATATTAGTTAGTCTTTCAGATAATAGAGAAGAATTTAATATCATTCTTTGATCTATATCCTCTATAACATCTTCTCCCTCATATGGAGTTTGAAAAATAGCATAATCTTCACCTATTCGTTGAGAGATAAATCCAGTGTCTTTATTTTTTTGCCAGCTTGAAGTAAAAAACGTATTAACATATAAAAGAAACGGAGGGTATTTATTGATTTTTATGGAAGCGTTATCAATTAATCCATTAGTTATTAATTCTCGTATTTTGAATGTTTGTTTGTCAGTTTCCCCTACCATCCAAATGAAACGTTTTTCATTTCTAAACTTGACAGCACCTACCCATATAATGGGTTGAATATCATCTTGTGGTAAGTTAAATATGTAACAATTCATTAATGAATTGTTACCATCTATCACGACTTTTTTTAGTACGGCGAGTAAATCTCCATTGACGATTTTTTCAATTTTCTCGATAAAAACATCAGTATCGTTACTGCTTTCAAGTTCTTTCAAAAAAGATACAACATTTTCAAGGCACGCTATGCGCATACTTACATCCCCAAAAAGCCTAACTACAATCCGACCTCATTTTTGACGCATAAACCGACTGGTTTATGCGTCAAAAATGACGTATAAAATTTGAATACCGGCTTTTGTTTGTGCCAAAATCCTTGCCAAACAAGCGGATACAATTTATTGCCGGATAAGGACACAGGTTTATGCGTCGTTTCGGGGTAAGCACAAATACCCCTGCCACTTGAGCCAACTCGCCGTAACGGCGGCTGATGGCGTTGCAAACAGTATCACGGCATCGGCATGGCTGTATGTAGTCCTAGGATTACAAAACCATCAAAAATGCAACGTTTTTTGCGGAAAATCTGCGGGATTTCCTTATGAGAACGGCGGGGCTAAGGCAAAGCGGCTGTTCCGCCAACGATCCGTCTGAAACCAATATGTATATCCAAGCCGGTGCGGCGCGCATGTTTTTCGCCAGCGTTGATATAGGGTTTTAAGCCGCCACGGTGGTTGCACTGAAAGTTTTGTGCGTAATCGTTCACGCCCCCCTGCTTTTTATGCCCTCACCCCGGCCCTCTCCCGAGGGGAGAGGGGGCTTTGCGGCGCCCCCGGCAGGTTCCTGGGTGGCTTACACGTGTAGGTTTTTTTTCTGGCTGCATCGCAAGCCTAGAAGCCCGTCGTTCCGCCAGGGATTGGCGGAACCCAGTGCCATGGATGGCGGCCTGCGAACCGCTTTGTCGTTGATTCGAAGCGCAACAGCAAACCGCAGCCTTCACATCCCTGTGACTGGATTCCAGAAGCCTTAATAATTCCGCTAACGCGGCGGCTTTCCGCCAATCCCTGGCGGAACGACGGTGTATACGACGTAACGGTAAAAAACCTACACGTGTAAGGGGGGAGAGGGGGCTGGATTTGCAATTCCGCCCAGCCAGCTTGACCACGCCCAATAACCTCCATTCAAAGCCCAAGCCGAAGGCGCAATTCGTCAAGGCCGGTAGTCGGGGCATGTTCTTCGGCTGCCTTGGCTTGACGCAAGGCTAGTAAGTCTTCCATGTCTTCAAGGTATGCTTTCAGCTGGTCAAATTCTTCAATGGGCAAGACGGCGAATGCCGGTTTGCCGTGATGGGATAAAAATTCGGGGTGAAGATCGATCATGATTCAGGCTCCTTGGCGATAAGCATCGCGGCGGTGTGCGATGGCATAAATGATAATGGTGGTGTCCACAACTTCGAAGAGAACTCGGAAATTTCCTACGCGCAAACGATATTCCGGCGTAAAACTTGTCAGGTGTTTGATGTCGCCGACGAGCCCTTCCTGCAAAGCTTCGATTTTTTCCAGTATCCGCAACTGGTCAGCTTTTGACAAACTGGAGAGGTTTTTCTCTGCACGGGGTTTAAATCGAATGGAATAATGCATTGTCCCTCGTCAATCCAAGAAAAATTCGTGATTGCCACAGCCGGCTGGTTTGGCAAATTCAGGCAGCAACGGCCCGCCCCAGCAAAGCGGTATAATCCGCCCCGCCTTTTTCCATCCGCGATGGGCGGGCATATAGGGGCTGGTGTTGATAAAGATGCATTTCAAATGCCCTCACCCCAACCCTCTCCCGCGGGGAGAGGGGGTTTATCAACGCCGGCCCCCAAAAAAACCATAAGAATTCTGCCTACCGCCATGAAAGAGCCGTTGCAACGCCTAGCCTTTTCCTGCCTGCTCATCGTCGCCGTTGCGGCGGCTTTGCTGTGGTCCGACCGGCACTCCCGCCATAGCGCCCAACCCGCCGAGGCGGCGGCGAAAATCGCCGTCGCCATCCTGCAACACAGTTCCAACCCCATCCTGGACGATACCTATAAAGGCGTGCTGGACGGGCTGGCCGCCAAGGGCTATCGCGATGGGGAAAAGCTGGCCGTCACCACCCTCAACGCCGAAGGGGATTTGCCCACCGGCAATCTGATGGCGCAAAAAATCGCCGGCGGCGGCTACCGGCTGGGTATTTCCATTTCCACCGTCATGCTGCAAGCGCTGGCCAACGCCAACCGCGCCGGCCACGTCACCCACGTGTTCGGCGCCGTGACTTCGCCGGTGGCGGCCGGCGTCGGCATCCAGGCTTTGGACAGCCTGGACAAGCCGCCTTATCTGACCGGCATCGGCACGCCGCAGCCGGTGGCGGCGATTTTCCGCGCCGCCAAACAGGCCTATCCCGACTTGAAAACCGTGGGCGTGGTATGGAACCCGACCGAGGTCAATTCCGAAGTGTGCACCAAGCTGGCGCGGGAAGTCTCGGCCGAGCTGGGCCTGACTTTGCTGGAAGCGCCGGTGGAGCAGACCAAGGATGTGCGCGAAGCCGCCGCTTCTCTGGTGGCGCGCGGCGCACAGGCTTTCTGGACCGGCGGCGACGCTTCGGTGAACAACGCCATCGACAGCCTGATCGGTGTGGCTCAGGCGGCGCGCATTCCGGTGTTTTCCAACATCGCCGGCCATGCCCATCGCGGCGGTTTGTTCGATCTGGGCGCCGACTACCACCAGGTGGGCGCGGAAATCGGCCGCATCGCCGCCGAAATTCTCGACGGCGCCGATCCGGCCCAGCTGCCGGTGCGGGACTTTATGTCCAACCGCATCATCCTCAACCAGCAAACCCGCGCCGCGCTGCGCGATCCCTGGCAATTCAGCCCGCCATTGCTGGAGCAGGCCAGGGAGATCATCCAGGCGGACGGCACGGTGCAGATCGACGAGGCCAGCGCCAAACGGTTGGGCATTACTTTCCCGCCGGAAGTGCGCGCTCTGGTCACACCGCCTGCCGCAACGGCTCCGGCACCGCACGCCTGGAAAATCAAACGCTTGCTCTACCTGGAGTCGCCGCCGGCGGAAGACGCCATGGCCGGCATCGCGGACGGCTTCACCGCAGCAGGCCTGGTGGCGGGCCGGGACTACGTGTTCAGCGATGCCTCGGCCCAGGGCGATATGGCGACCTTGCCGGCGCTGGCCGACAGCGTGAACAGCGACGGCACGGAATTGCTGATGCCGTTGTCCACGCCGACCCTGCAAATCGCGCTGCAAAAGGTTAAAAACATTCCCATCGTGTTTACCTTTGTCGCCGATCCGGTGCTGGCCGGCGCCGGCCAGGACAACGAGCATCACCTGCCAAGGGTCACCGGCGTTTACGTGCAAGGCCCTTACGGCGAAATGGCCGATTTGCTGGCGCACTATTTTCCCAAGCTGCGCCGCATCGGCACCCTGTTTTCCCCGGCGGAAGTCAATTCGGTCAACAACAAAGACCGCTTCGTGCAGGAAGCGGGCAAACGCGGCATCGAAGTGGTCACCGTGCCGGTCAACTCCATGGGCGAACTCGCCGACGCCGCCCTGGCGCTGGCGGCGCAGCCCATCGACGCCATCGTGCAGACGCCGGACAACCAGACCATCGCCGGCTTCGTCGCCATTGCCCAGGCGGCGGCGCGGGCCAGGAAGCCGCTGTTCGCCTTTACCGAGGCGGCCGTCGCCCAGGGCGCGGCGCTGGGCTATACCCTGGATTACCATCAAGCCGGCGTGGACGCCGCCGCCAAGGCGATAGCCGTGATGCGCGGCAAAGCGCCGGGCGAGATTCCTTTCACCCGCCCATCGAAAATCAGTCTGGTGGTCAGCGAGGACAATGCCCGCGCTTTGGGGCTGGCGCTCCCCGCCGAGCTGGTCGCCAGGGCGGATAAACGGTTGGGCAAGAGTCCTTAACGGCAAGCGGAACCATCCCATGGAAATAAGCACTTACATCGACGGCGAGGAAATGCGCGTCATCTTGCAAGGCCGGTTGGACGCGGCCTGGAGCGGCACGGTCGGCAATGCCTTGCAGGATACGCTGCGTTCCGGCTGCCACGTCATCGCCCTGGACATGTCGCAGGTCAGCTTCCTCAGCTCAGCCGGCATCCGTGTTTTGGTGCTGCTGTTCAAGCAGTTGCAGGGCATCGGCGGACGGCTGCGGATACTCGACCCTTCACCTCCGGTGCGCACTGTGCTGGAGATGGTCGGCTTCAGCCAATTGCTGGAAAGCGGTGCGACCACGCCGGTGCCGCCACCGGAGACCCAGCAGGCGCAGGAAGCCGGCAGCCGGCAAATCGGTGAGCATTCGTTCGAAATATACGATCTTGTTGCCGGCGCCGTGCTGCGAGGCCGGCTGTTGGGCAATCCGGCCGCCGTGCTGGCCGGCACGGCGGAAGCGGGCCGTACTTGGCCGGTGCGCCTGCCCGCCGGCAGTTTGTGTCTGGGGCTGGGCGCCTTGGGCGCTAAAGCGGACGATCCCGGTCATGCCGGCGAACTGCTGGCGGTGGGGGGGCTGACCATCGTGCTGCCCAGCAACGACCCCGGCCGCCCGGACTGGCTGGTGCAGGAAGGCGGATTGGTGTCGGAGGCCGCCATGCTGTATGGCCTGGAAGCTGCCGGCGCATTCCGCCATTTGCTGCGCTTCGGCGGCACGCCGGATGCGGCGCCGCTCCGCTTGAGCGAACTGGCACGGGCCGCCCTGGAGGTCTGCCAAAGCGAGGTGGCGGTGTTCGCCGCCGCGGCGGAAACCGCCGCGCTGGTGGGCGCGGCGCGGCAAAGTCCGCCGGCGGCGGCGTTCTTCGAATTTCCAGACATCCGCAACCGCTTGCTGTTTACCGCCGAACCGGCCTATGGCGATGAAACCTGCCTGCTGGTCGGCGTCGTGGCGCGCAACCCGGCGCCAGCCCTGGCCGAATTCCTCCGGCCCATGGGCGGTGGAACGGCGCTGCACGGCCACGTGCACTGCGCCGTCGTGCCTTACCGGCCGATCCACAAAGGGCTGATCGAATTGGGGGCTACCCTGGAGTCGCTGATGGAAAACCAGCGCATACGCGGCGTGCTGCACCTGCTGAACGATCAGCGCGAGGGCGTGGGCGCCGGAGAAAGCGCATTGCGCCGGGGCGCGGTGTGGTGCGCGCCGCTGGTTATTACGGAGGCAACGGCATGATTCCGATGCCGCCCACCGGACGGGGCATGCGCCCCGTCCGCAGCGTTTGTTACGGCGAAAATGGCGATGCCGCAAGCAATTTTGCCGAGCGCTAGTCCGCGGCACCGGCGCATGCCCGACAAACTGCCCATCAACCTCGACGACCTGCTGCGCCAGCGCACCGTCGAGGGCGAGCGCATCGAATACAAGGCGGGCTGGAACCCGGACCCGATTGTGCGCACGCTGTGCGCTTTCGCCAACGACTTCGAAAACCTGGGCGGCGGCTATGTGGTGATCGGACAGGACTGCGATGCCAACGGCTTGCCGCTGTTTCCGCCGGTGGGCTTGACCGAGAGCCAGCTCGACATAATCCAGCAGGAATTGCTGGCGGTCTGCCAGTTGATCCAGCCGCCTTACTTTCCGGTCTTGAGCGTTGCGGAGATCGAGGATCGCAAACTGATCGTGCTGTGGGCACCGGGCGGGCAGAACCGGCCTTATAAAGCGCCGGCAGCGGTTACGGCGAAACACAAGGCCTGGCATTACTATATCCGCCGCTATTCGAGCACGGTGGAGGCCAAGGGTGAGGTTGAGCAGGAGTTGTTGAGCTTGACGGCCAAGGTGCCGTGGGATGACCGCTTTAACCAGGCGGCGGGCATCGGTGATCTCTCCAAGCCTTTGATGCAGGCCTTTCTGCAAGAAGTCGGCAGTGCTTTGGCCGACGATGCGCCGGGATTGTCGGTTGAGGCATTGGGGCGGCAAATGAATGTGCTGGGCGGCCCGCCCGAGTCGCCGTGGCCGAAGAACGTCGGTTTGCTGTTTTTCAACGAAACGCCCGACCGGTTCTTTCCCGGTTCGCAGATCGATGTGGTGTGGTTCCCTGATGGTGCGGGCGGCGACCGCTTCGATGAAAAAATCTTCAAGGGGCCGTTGGCGCGCATGACGCGGGAGGCTTTGGACTACATCCAGCGCAACTATCTGCATGAGACCGTGATCAAGCACCCGGATCGGCCCGAGGCCACGCGGGTGTGGAACTACCCTTATGCGGCCATTGAAGAAGCGGTGGTCAACGCCGTCTATCACCGTTCCTATGAAGAGCGGGAGCCGATCGAGGTGCGCATCGACCGTGACGAGTTGGTGGTGTTGAGCTTTCCGGGGCCGGACCGCTCCATTCGGTTGGAAGATTTTGCCGCCGGCCGGGCGGTAAGCCGCCGTTACCGCAACCGGCGCATCGGTGAGTTTTTGAAAGAGCTGGAATTGACCGAGGGGCGGTCGACCGGCGTGCCCAAGATTCTCAGGGTCATGGCGGCCAACGGTTCGCCCGCGCCGCTGTTTGAAACCGATGACGACCGCTATGCCTATGTCATCCGGCTGCCGGTGCATCCGCTGGCGCAAGGGCCTGCCGATCAAGCCACCATGGATGTGACCATGGATGTGACCATGGATGTGACCATGGATGTGACCGCTGAAATCGCGGCGCTGTTGATGACGGTGCAAGGCGAAATGTCCCGCGCCGATTTGCAGACAGCGATGGGGCTTAGAAATGCCGATCACTTCCGCCGCACCTATCTGGCAGCGGCCATGGCGGCGGGGCTGCTGGAAATGACGGTACCAGAGAGTCCGCGCAGTACCAAACAGCGTTATCGCCTCACCGCCAAAGGCCGGCAATGGCTGCGCACCCACGCTGAAGGGGGCCATGGATGAGCGAATACAGCGAAGCCGAACAACCTTTTCTGAAAAAGAGAGCCGCAGCATGACTTTACTAATCGGCGCGCTGACCCTGGGCGCCATCCTGGCGCTGCTGGCGCTGGGGGTGTACATCTCGTTCCGCATTTTCGCCATCGCCGACATCACGGTGGACGGCTCCCTCACCTTTGGCGCCGCCGTCACCGGCATCCTGCTGGTGAAATACGGCGTCAACCCGCTGCTGGCCACCGGCGCCGGTTTTGTCGCCGGCATGCTGGCCGGCACCGTGTCCGGCATTCTGCAAACCCGCTTCCGCATCAATCCGCTGCTGGCGGGCATTCTGGTGATGACGGCGCTGTATTCCGTCAACCTGCACGTCATGGGCCGCAGCAACATCCCTTTCCTGGGCGCCGTCACCCTGTCCAGCTATTGCGAGCGCATCGGCCACCATTTGTTCGGCGCCGCCGCCATCGATCTGGCCGGCTGGGAGGTGTCCGCCACCGACTTGACCGTGCTGCTGCTCATGGGGCTGCTGGTGGGCCTCACCGCCCTGGCGCTGTGGGCGTTTTTCCGCACCGACCTCGGCACCGCCATGCGCGCTTCCGGCGACAATCCGCAAATGGTGGAGGCCCTGGGCGGCAACGTGCAGCGCTACCGGGTATTTGGCCTGGCTCTGTCCAACGGTCTGGTAGGGCTGGCGGGTTCCTTGTGGGCGCAGTACCAGAACTTCGCCGACGCCCAGATGGGCATAGGCATGGTGGTGTGGGGGCTGGCCAGCGTCATCATCGGTGAAGCGCTGACCGCCGCGCCCAGCATCGGCTATGCCATCGCCGGCGCCATCATCGGCTCGGTGCTGTTCCGCCAACTGGTCGCCATCGCCCTGTCCTTCGGCCTCAACCCCAACGATCTCAAGCTGGTCACTGCGGCATTCGTCTTCGTCGCCCTGGTGCTGCCGGACTTCCTCGCCAAATACGGCGCCCGCGCCAACAGGAGGCCGGCATGAACGCGACGCTGCAACCCATGGTGCGCATCAGCGGCGCCTGCAAAACCTTCCACGCCGGCACCATCAACGAAGTGCGGCCCATGCGCGGCATCGACCTGGAAATCGCCGAGGGCAGCTTCGTCATCGTGCTGGGCGGCAACGGCTCCGGCAAGTCCACCCTGCTCAACGCCATCGCCGGCAGCTTTTTGCTGGATGCCGGCCGTATCGAGCTGGACGGCCGGGACGTGACGGCATGGCCGGAATACCGCCGCGCCAGCCTGATCGGCCGGGTATTCCAGAACCCCTTTTCCGGCACCGCGCCCACCATGACCATCGCCGAGAACTTTTCCCTGGCGGCCAAGCGCGGCCTGATGCGCGGCCTGGGCTGGGCTCCGTCGCGCCGGCTGCGGGATGAACTGCGCGAGCGGGTGTTCGAGCTGAAAATGGGCCTGGAGGACAGAATGGACACCGCCATCGGCAGCCTGTCCGGCGGCCAGCGCCAAGCGCTGACCCTGCTCATGGCCACCTGGCTGCGTCCGAGGTTGCTGTTGCTGGACGAGCACACCGCCGCGCTGGACCCGAAAAGCGCTGATCAGGTCATCGCCCTGACCGACCGCATCGTCACCCGCGAGCGCCTGACCACCCTGATGGTGACCCACTCCATGCAGCAAGCGGTCAACCTGGGCGACCGCATCGTCATGATGCACAAGGGCCAGGTGCTGCACGATTTTTCCGCCACCCAGAAACGCCGTTTGCGGGTGGACGACCTGCTGGCCTGCTTCGAGGATATACGGCGGCGGGAGTTGCTGGACGAAAGCGCGGCGGAGATGCTGCAAGGGCAATATGTCTGATTTTTACAAATCGATGCGCCAGATCAAACTCGCCATGCGTCCCGTCACCGGCTCACGGCGATAGGAGTAGAACCGGGCGGCATCGGACCAGGTGCACAAGCCGCCGCCATACACCCGCTCCACTCCGGCTTCCAGCAAAGCCAGCCGCGCCAGGGTGTATAAATCCGCCAGCCATTGCCGCCCGTGCGGCTGGAACGCCGCCTCCGCCCCGGCCAGGCGCTGTACAAAGGCTTCGCGCACTTCTCCGCCCACGCAAAAAGCGCCGGGACCGATGGCCGGCCCCAGCCAGGCCATGATTTCACCCTTGCCCATGGCGCGCGCCGTGTTTTGCAACACGCCGGCCAGCAAGCCCTTCCAGCCGGCGTGGGCCGCCGCTATCCGCGTGCCGGCGCTATCGCAAAACAGCACCGGCAGGCAGTCGGCGGTCAGTACCGCCAATACCACGCCGGCCTGGCCGGTATGACTGGCGTCGGCCAGCCGGAATTCAGCCACGGCGGCATCGATCACCTCGCTGCCGTGTACTTGATCCAGCCAGACCGGCTCGGCCGGCAGCCGCAAGCCTTCCCGCAATAAACGGCGGTTTTCCGCGACGTCGGCGGGATGGTCCGCCACGTGCCCGGCCAGGTTGAAACCGCTGTATGGCGCGGCGCTGACTCCGCCCAGGCGGGTGGTGACCAGCGCTAGCACGTGATTCGGTGCGGGCCAGTCGGGCGTGAGGTGATTTTCGAGGAAGAACATGTCGTTATGATTTCTTTAGTTTGTAAGGGGGAACGCGCTTGCAGTTCCACCTTGCGGCACGGCTGACCGTTGTGCCGCTACCCTGGTAAACTGGGCCGATAGTCTGGATCTCACAGCTCGAAACACCAAGGTTGGCTGCAAATACACAAGGGAGCGGGTTGCAATACCGTTTTGACAGATACCAAGGTTGGCTTTCCCTATGCAAAATTCTCGTTCCCGATTTGGCGTCATCGCGGCAGCTGTTTTGCTGTTGGCCGGTTTGGCCCTATTTTTTGCGCTGCGTTTGCAAGCCCAAGCCGCGCAGGACAAACCGACCGCGGCGCCCATTGTTATGGCGGTTCCGGTCAAAACCGCCTTGCCTCTGCGCTTGACCGTGGCCGATACCTCGCAGGCTGTAGGGTCGCTGCTCGCCGATGAATCGGCGCTGATCAGCGCGGAAATCGGCGGCAAGGTGCGCGGCGTCCACTTTATGGAAGGCCAGCCGGTCAAAGCCGGCGCGCTGCTGCTGCAACTGGACGCGGAAGAATACCGCGCCACGGCGGAGCAAAGCCAGGCTCAAGCCGCCCTGGACAAACTGAGCCTGATGCGCATCGACGCGGTGCGCCGGCGCGATCTGGCCAGCCAGCAGGCGCTGGACGAAGCCAAAGCGCGCTGGCAGCAATCGCAGGCCGTCGCCCGGCGTGATCAGTTGCATCTGGCCAAAACCGACATCCGCGCGCCGTTTGCGGGGGTGGCTGGCCTGCGCCTGGTCAGCCCCGGCGATTACGTCAGCCCCGGTCAGGCTTTGGTGAACCTCGAAGCACTCGATGTGCTCAAGCTGGATTTCGCCTTGCCGGAGCACTACGCCGCCAAAGTGGCGCAAGGGCAGAAAATCACCTTTCAGGTGGATGCCTATCCGAACGAGACTTTCGCCGGCGAGCTGTATGCCGTCGATCCGCGTCTGGACGAGCAGTCGCGCAGCCTCAAGCTGCGCGCCAGGGTCGCCAATGCCCGGCAGCGCCTCAAACCCGGCATGTTTGCCCGCCTGGTCTTGCAACTGGGGGCCGAACGGCAGGTGTTGTCGGTGCCGGAACACGCCGTGATCGGCGTCGGCAGCCGCCAGTACGTCTATCGCGTGGTGGGCGACAAGGCGGTGCTCAGCCTCGTGACCAGCGGCCTGCACCAGAACGCCATGGTGGAAATCAGCAGCGGTCTGGCTGCGGAAGACACAGTGGTGGTGGAAGGGCAGATGAAGCTGCGCGACGGCGATGCAGTGCGGATAATAAGGTAACTACACCATGGTTTTATCCGATCTTTCCATACGCCGGCCCGTACTGGCTTCCGTCATGAGTCTGGCTTTGCTGCTGGTGGGGCTGATGGCTTTTTTGCGTCTGCCGGTGCGCGAATATCCCAATATCGACGTGCCGATGGTGTCGGTGCGCACGGTGTTCAAAGGCGCCAGCGCCGAAGTCATCGAGGAGCAGCTGACCCAGAAACTGGAGGATTCCATCTCCGGCATCGAGGGCATCAAAATCCTCAAGTCCAGCAGCAAGGAAGAAGTCAGCCAGATCACCATCGAGTTCAACCTGGAGCGCGACGCCGACGGCGCCGCCGCCGACGTGCGCGACCGGGTGGCCCGGGTGCGCACCCAGCTGCCGGATGAAATCGAAGAACCCATTGTCAGCAAAATCGATGCCGACGCCCAGGCCATCATGTGGCTGGCGTTTTCCAGCGTCAGCCACAGCCCGCTGGAAATCACCGATTTTGCCGACCGCTACGTGCAGGATCGTTTGCAAACCCTGCCCGGCGTCGCCAACGTCATGATAGGCGGCGCCCGGCGCTATGCCATGCGCTTGTGGCTGGATCGGGAACGCATGGCGGCGCGCGGCGTGACGGTGCAGGACGTCGAACAGGCGCTCACCAGCCGCAACGCCGAGTTTCCCGGCGGCCGCATCGAAAGCGCCTGGCGCGAATTTACCGTGCTCAGCCAGACCGATCTGCGCTCGGCGGATGAGTTCAACGAGCTGATCATCCGCATGACCGACGGCCGGCCGGTGCGGCTGCGCGATATCGGCCGGGCGGTGCTGGGCGCCGCCGACGAGCGCAACGCCGTGCGGGTGAACGGCAATCCGGCGGTGGGGTTGGGCGTGGTGAAACAGTCCACCGCCAACACCCTGGCGGTGGCCAGGGCGGTGAAAAATGAGCTGGCCGACATTCGCCGCGCGCTGCCGGAAGGCATGGACTTGAAAATCGCTTTCGACAGCTCGCTGTTTATCGAAGAGTCCATCCAGGGGGTTTACCACACCTTGGCTGAGTCGCTGCTGCTGGTTTCGCTGGTCACCTTCGCTTTTTTGCGCTCCTGGCGCGCCACGTTGATCCCGTTCGTCACCATTCCGGTGTCGCTGGTGGGCTCGTTTATTTTCATCCACGCGCTGGGTTTCAGCGTCAATACGCTGACCCTGCTGGCGCTGGTGTTGGCCATCGGCCTGGTGGTGGACGACGCCATCGTCATGCTGGAAAACATCCATAGGCGCATCGAGGGCGGGGCGACGCCCATGCGGGCGGCTTTCGACGGCAGCCGCGAAATCGCTTTTGCGGTGATCGCTATGACCTTGAGCCTGGCGGCGGTGTTCGCGCCGTTGGCGTTCATGACCGGCAAATCGGGCCGGCTGTTTTCCGAGTTCGCGCTGGCGGTCAGTTGCGCCGTGCTGGTGTCCGGCTTTGTGGCGCTGACTTTGACGCCGATGATGTGCTCACGCTTGCTGCAGGGCAAAGCCACGCCGCCGCATGGCGCCGGCCGCCTGGAAACGGCCTATGCCCGCATTTTGCAAAGCGTGATGCGCCGGCGTGCTTGGGTGGGTCTGGGGTTTGCCGCCGTGCTGGGTCTGGGCGGCTGGTTGCTGCTGGTGCTGCCGGCGGAATTATCCCCGTTGGAGGATCGCAGTAATTTTCTCGCCATGATCAGCGCGCCGGAAGGCGCCACCATGGCCTATACCGACTCCTACGCCCGCCAGGTGGAGGATTTGGTGATGCGCATCCCGGAAATGTCCACCGCGTTCGTGGTGATCGCGCCGGGCCTGGACCGGCCCAATCCGGTCACTTCCGCGCTGGCGTTCGTCACCTTGCAGCACTGGAAGGATAGGGATCGCAAGCAACAAGCCATTACCGCCGAGTTGATGCCCAAGCTGGCGAATTTGGCCGGGGTGCGCGCATTTGCCATCAACCCGCCGTCTTTCGGCCAGAGTTTCCGCAGTCTGCCTGTGCAGTTCGTGCTGCAGGGCCGCAGCTACGCCGAACTGCAGCAAGCCACGGACGCCTTTACCGCCAAGCTGGCGTCCTATCCGGCGCTGGCGAACCTGGACACCGATCTCAAACTGGACAAACCGCAATTCAACGTGACGGTGAACCGTGACAAGGCGCTGGCGGTGGGCGTGGACATCGACGCCATCGGCACCACGCTGCAAACCTTGCTGGGTGGCCGCCAGGTCACCCGCTTCAAGCGGGAAGGCGAGTTGTACGACGTGATCCTGCAAGTACAGGACGACGAGCGCAGCCGGCCCGAGGACATCGGCTTGCTGTCCATGCGCGGCAACGACAATCACCTGACGCAGCTGGGCAATCTGGTGCACATCGACGAAGCGGTGGCGTCCAAAGAGTTGAATCATTTCAACCGCATGCGCGCCGTCACGCTGACCGCCAACATCGCGCCCGGCCACACCCTGGGCCAGGCGCTGAGCTATTTGCAGCAGACGGCGGCACAAACCCTGCCGCCCACGGTGACCACCGCCCTGGACGGACAGTCGCGCGAGTTTCAAGAGTCCAGTTCGGCGTTGTACGTCATGTTCGGTTTCGCACTGCTGTTTATTTATCTGATGCTGGCGGCGCAGTTCGAGAGTTTTCTCGATCCTTTGATCATCATGCTTACCGTGCCGTTGTCGATAGCGGGGGCGCTGCTGACGCTGAAACTCGGCGGCGGCACCATCAGCGTATACAGTCAGGTGGGCATGGTGATGCTGGTGGGTTTGATCACCAAGAACGGCATTCTGATCGTGGAGTTTGCCAACCAGTTGCGCGAGAAAGAGGGGCTGG
>SCQD01000166.1 GCA_004299145.1 Methylococcaceae bacterium
CCCGCCTAATGCCGTTAAGCTAATGATATGCTGAAAACAACCGCCTATCAATAAGGGTACGCTGTGCGTGCCTTCGAGGGCGTCGAACGGTACGCACAGCGTACCCTTATTGATAGGCGGTTGTTTTCAGCCATATCATTAGCTTAACGGCATTAGGCGGGACACCCGCCCTCCGCTCAGAGCACCAGCCCGGCCGCGCTCAAACTCGCCACGCCGTTCAGTTGAATGGAAAACTCCGGCGCAGTGTCGGCGTCGGTATTGCCGTACAGCACGTGCAGCGCGGCATCAAAACGCAATTGCCCGGCGGCATTGAAAGCATCGCCATTGATAAAGGTGAACGCCTGATTGCCCGCGCCGGCGCTATTGGCGTCTATGCCGGCCAAGTCGATCTTGTCGCCCTCGCCGGCTTTGAAATCGGCAATCACGTCGCGGGTTTTGTCGATGCCGGACTCGTCGGCTGCATTGAAATCGAAAAAGTCCGTTCCCGTCCCGCCCGTCAAAATGTCCGTCCCCTCGCCGCCGAACAGCGAATCGCGCCCCACCCCGCCGTTCAAGCCATTGTTGCCGTCGTTGCCGGACAGCGCGTTATTACCGCTGTTGCCGGTCAGGCTGCTGTTTTGCGTGCCGGCGGCGATGGCGCCGTTTTCGATGCCGCTGGGCAGGGTATATTTGGACAACTGGTACGGCATGATCACCGTGTCCTTATCACCCGGCAGGCCGTCGTCGGTAATCACGTCCGGCGCGTCGTAGCCCAGGTAATACACGTCGTTGCCCACGCCGCCGATCATGGTATCGACGCCGTCTCCGCCGTCCAGCGTGTCGCTGCCGGCTCCTCCTTCCAGATAATCCTCGTCCTGTTCGCCGGACAGCTTGTCGTTGCCGTCTTCGCCGAACAGATTGTCCTTGCCGTAACCACCCCACAGCGTATCGTCGCCGATGCCGCCGGAGATGTCGTCCGCCATGTTCAGGCCGTAAATGACATCCGGCCCGTTGCTGCCCTGCAGCACGTCGACTCGGGAACCGCCCTGATCGCCGTAGATTTCCCGTGCGCCATCCAGGCCGTCGTCCCGGTTCACCAGGGTCAGCGGCGCCACGGTCAGCAGCTTGTAATTCACGTCGATGGTTTTGACCGAGCCGGTAATGCTGTAGGAAACGTCGTGGTCATCCAGAAAATCGTCGATGCCGCGCACCGTCAGCGTTTGCGGGGTATCCCAAGTGCTGGAGGTAAACGTCATGATGGGGGTATCGATTACGCCTTCGCTGGTGTCGCTGCTGGCGAAGCCCAAGGTGACGTCGCGGATGAGCTGGGTGTTGAGCGAGACGGCAAAGCTGGCGGTGGCGCCGTCTTCGCCGGTGTTGGTATTGCCGGCAGCAACGATGTTAAAACCTGCGGTGGCTGCCCTGATAACCGCCGCCGTCGCCGTGCTGGTGACGCTTTCCAGCGTGCCTTTGCCGTCGGTATAACTGGCCGTGGCGGTAATGGTTTTGCCGATTTCGGCGGCGGTGACAGTGTAGCTGTCGCCTGTGCCAAGCACCGTTGTACCGGTTTGCCATTGATAGGTAATTGCGCCCAGGCCATCAGCATCAGCTAAGTTGTTGGCAGCGGTTAGCGTTTGTCCTTGCATCGCAGCGCCGGTAATGGTGACTTTACCATTAGGTGTGGCGTTGGTAGGCATAGCGTTGGAAATTTCTACGATGCCTCGAATGCCCTGTCCTGGTGGCCACGGATCACCTGCGTTGTGCAGGTCATTCCATTTTCCGCTGCTATAGGCATTGCTCAAATAGATCATTCCATAATCTTCACCTTTCCAAGAATAACCGGTGTAATTATTGGGTTCGGGCCTGTCCCAGTTGGTATAGATAACAGACTCGCCGCTGGTCCAAACGAAGGTTCCTTCGATAGCTTCATCGGTTAAACCGATCCACTTGACTACACCAGATCTGAACGTCTCCTCAAGAAAATTTTGTTCCTCCTGGCTATTTATCGAAACCAAGTGGCCGCCCTGTGTTACGGCATAAGCCTCGCTTTCCTTCCAGGACAGTCCTGTTGGTGCCAGAAAATAGGAATGGTCGTCGAATGTATAAATATTTTCAGTGGTGGTTATATTGCTCATGATTAGTCAAGTTTGTCGTGTAAAAATTCAGTGATTTACCTTGTTTCGCGCCTATCGCTATAGACAAAGGCGTGTGGATACCGGTGTTTTGCAACCCGGAGGGTTGCCCCGGCATTTTGTGATGACTTGTGCATAGCGATGAGCGCGGCACTATGGAGTTCGTAGGCTGGGTTAGCGGTCCTCCGCGTAACCCAGCAATGGTGCTACGATCACGCTGGGATTCGGCTATCGCCTCATCCCAGCCTACGCATTGCGTCGGCAAAACGCAGTGACGGCAACGCTATGGCTTTCGATGCATTGACGCCGCGCTTACTCGCACCGACAATGCGCCGTGGGTTTGCCTGCCCGCAGCGCACCGAAAGTTACGCTGGCCGGCGCGCCCCCTGCGGCGCTATATCCAGTTTGCTGCTGGACTCCCCCAAAAACCACCAAGCCAAACTTGTAGTTTCCACAGTATGAGTGTGCCCATGAAAGTTCATGAAAAGATTCGTTTTATGCGCCAGCTTAAAGGACTGTCCCAGGAAAATGTGGCGGATAAACTGGCTCTGTCCGTGAATGGTTACGCCGATATTGAACGCGGCAAAACCGACGTGCAGGTTTCCAGGCTGGAACAAATCGCCGAAGCATTTGATATGGACTTAATCGAGCTGCTTAGCTTTGGGGAAAAGAATGTCGCTTGTCAGATAGGCAACAACAACCATAACAATTGGCAAAACACGTACGCAAAAGAATCTGACTTTGAACTACAAAAACTACAACTGATCGTTGAACAGCAAGGCAAAGAAATCGCCTATTTGAAAGAAATTATCGATTTGATGAAAAAAGCCGCAGAATCAACCGCTGATTAACGGTTTCCGCTTTTGCAGCAATCGAACTGAGCCCATGACCCGCCGCGACAAACTCTTCGAAAAGGCTTGGCAATACCCTGACGGATTGAGCCATACGGAATTGCAAACGCTACTTGCACAATGCGGCTGGCAAAAGCGTCGGCAAGCGGGCAGTCACGAACTGTGGTATTCCCCACAAGGCTTCCGCCTACCTATCCAGCGAGGCGAAAATGGTCAAGCCAAAGGCTACCAAGTCAAGCAATTCTTAAAACGATGGGAGCAAGAGCAATGACAGACCAACGCTTTGACGGCCATACCCTCAACCTTTATTTTGATGGCGAACACTGGCTGGCCCATTTCGTCGAAATGCCGGAAGTTTCGGCGTTCGCCGTGACCCCGGAAAACGCTTTGCTGGAGCTGCAAACCGCCTGGGAACTGGTCAAGGCCGATTACATCGAGCACGGAGAATTGCCGCCTTCGGCACGGCACATCAGGCAAGCGGCCTGAAGCCGCAACTGATCGTCGAGCAGCAAGGCAAAGAAATCGCCTATTTGAAAGAAATCATCGATTTGATGAAAAAAGCCGCCGAAGCAACCGCTGATTAGTGTTTTTATCGGTCTACGCTTTGCACGCATCGTTATATGCAGCTTTCATAGGCAGTTTGTTGCTCAACCGCTATGGCACTGATACGGATGGAATTTTTGCGGAACTCTCTCCCGAGAAGATGATAGAGATAACACTATGAATATATGTCCTCGTCCCGATCAAGAACTGGCAATACAGGAGGCCATAAGAGTTGGCTTGATAAGCAGCGAAGTCGATGCGCTCGATATTGGCTTGGAACATTTACGCATACGACTCGTGGAACGAATGTTCATAGGTAGAAAAGCGCCGGAAACAAAGGTAATCCATGCCTTCAATAAAGCGGAATCTGATAGCCAAGGTTTCAGCCGTACACCACAGGAGGCAGCAGCACATATTTGCGAATTGCGAAAAGGTAATCTGCTTCCCAATGGAATAACGATCCGTGACTTAATCCATGAAGGGCGGCCATGACTCGGTGCTTTGTGCTTGATAATTCAGTAGTCATGCGGTGGTGTTTTGACGAACCCCGAATTGACTATGCAGAAGCGATTTTGCAACTCATGGGCAAAAGCGGCAAGGCAATCGTTCCTGTGTTACCAATAGCAACGCTGGACGAAGAGTTGCAGAAAGCGGCACGAATAGCAGGAATTGAACT
The DNA here is from genome assembly GCA_004299145.1 of Methylococcaceae bacterium. GTDB lineage: Bacteria > Pseudomonadota > Gammaproteobacteria > Methylococcales > Methylococcaceae > Methylogaea. The sequence goes on from SCQD01000166.1 coordinate 4,182, forward strand.
GCTCCAACCATGTTGATCTATCCAACAATACTCCATCCCGCCGAGGAAGGCGGATTTGTCGTTACGTTTCCGGACGTACCCGATGCCATCACCCAAGGCGATGATGAATCGGATCGAACAAATCGAAACGGCGTTGACCATGCTTGGACAGCGCTTGGTGGTGGATGTGCGTGAAGCGGCCTGATACTTATGGAGAATTGCCACCTTCGGCACGGCACATCGGGCAAGC
>SCQD01000167.1 GCA_004299145.1 Methylococcaceae bacterium
GCCCGCCACCAAGCCGGCGATGTCGACGAACTCCACCGCCGTGGGCAGCACTCTTTGCGGTTTGACGATGGCGGACAGGGCGTCCAGGCGCGGGTCGGGCACCGGCACCACGCCGATGTTGGGATCTATGGTGCAGAAAGGGTAGTTTTCCGCCGCGATGGCCGCTTTGGTGAGCGCGTTGAACAAGGTTGACTTGCCGACGTTGGGCAGGCCGACGATTCCGCAGTGTAATGCCATGGATTTGTTTCCGTGAAATGATAAAAAAAGCGACATTTCCATCGTCGAGCCCTACATCGATAGGCTGGCTCGTTCCCAAGCTCCTGCTTGGGAATGCGGTTAGAGAAGCTCCAGCTTCCCGACACACAACCGCATCGTCTTGCGCAAACGATCATGGCGCGCGCGCCATGAGCGTTCCCCTCACCCCGGCCCTACCCAGGAACCTGCCGGCTCCCTCTCCCCCCGGGAGAGGGCTGGGGTGAGGGAATTAAATGGCAACCCAGCCCCCGTATCGGCACGGGAAGCTGGAGCTTCCAGGCCGGGTTCCCAACCCGGAGGTTGGGAACCAGCGGACCAGCAGCTATGTAAACCGGCGTCTGCTAGGCACCCGTGCTGTTGCGGTTCGCCATGGGCGTGTAATCGGTTTTGACGTTGCCGGTGTAGATCTGGCGCGGCCGGGCGATTTTATTCGCCATCAACTGTTGCTGCTCCCGCCAGTGCGCTATCCAGCCGGGCAGGCGGCCGATGGCGAATATCACCGTGAACATATTGGTGGGAATCCCCAAGGCGCGCAAAATGATGCCGCTGTAAAAGTCCACGTTGGGGTAGAGTTTGCGCTCGATGAAGTAAGGATCTTGCAGCGCAATCTCTTCCAGTTTTCGAGCAATGTCCAACAAGGGGTCTTGCCGGCCCAGGCTGGTCAGCAAGCGCTCGGCGGCGGCGCCCAGCATTTTGGCGCGCGGATCGAAGTTTTTATAGACGCGGTGTCCGAAACCCATCAGCCGGGCTTGGCCGCTCTTGGCGCGCTGTACGTATTCTTCCGGCTTGACGTTGTTTTTGTGGATGTCATCCAGCATGTGCAGCACTTCCACGTTGGCGCCGCCGTGCAACGGTCCCCACAGTGCGCAAACTCCCGCCGCGCACGAAGCGAATAAATTGGCCTGACTGGAGCCGACCATGCGCACCGTGGAAGTAGAGCAGTTTTGCTCGTGGTCGGCGTGCAGAATCAGCAGCAGGTTCAGCGCATCGCGCATCACTTCGTCGCATTCGAAGTGATTGTAGGGCTGGGAAAACAGCATGTGCAGGAAATTGGGCACATAGCGCAGCTTGTGGTCGGGATAGATGTATGGCAGCCCTTGCGAGTGCCGGTAGGCATAAGCCGCTATCGTGCGGATTTTGCTGATCAGTCTGGCCGCCGCCATGCGGAAAGTTTCGTCGTCTTCGCAATCCTGGTCTTCGGGATGAAAACAGGACAGGGCATTGATCATGGCCGAGAGGATGGCCATGGGCGGCGCGGTGCGCGGAAAACCTTCGAAATGGTGCTTCATGCCTTCGTCCAGATTGGCGTGGGCATTCAGATCGTTGGCAAAGCTGCGGTATTCCACCTGGCTGGGCAGACGGCCGAATATCAGCAGCCAGGCGACTTCGATGAAGTTCGGCCCGTTGTCGAACTGCTCGATGGGAATGCCGCGATAGCGCAGTATGCCCTGGTCGCCGTCGATGAAGGTGATGGCGCTGGTGCAACTGCCGGTGTTGCCGTAACCGGGGTCCAGGGTGATGCAGCCGGTCTGGTTGCGCAGCTCGCGGATGTCGATGCCGCACTCGCCTTCGCTGCCCACAAGGATGGGGTATTCGTAAGACTGCCCGTCGATAATCAGTGTGGCGGTGTTTGTCATATGTCTGTGCCTTTCAAATAGTGTTTATGGGTGTATGTTTAACCAACCTCGGTTTTGCGCAAAAAAGCGATAACAAAAGCATACCCCTCGGTTTCCAATAAGCGGTAGACGATGCGCGGGTCAAGGTTCAGATAATCGTGTACGATACGGTTGCGCAGGCCGACGGCTTTTTGCCAGGCCGATAAGTCCACAGCGGGAATAAGCCCACATTGCGCCAATAATTCAAATGCGTCATAAGCGCTGACCGGCACCGCGTGGTTTTTCGCTTTCAACAGGTGCTTGGCTTTGCCGATGGCGTTTTCCACCAATACCTGCAAGCCGTGCAATGCCCCCGCAAACTCCAGCGGAGTCAACGCGCCCGTTTCTTGCCAGCGTGACCGGGCCGCTTGCAACATCAGGGCTTGCCGTTCCGCATGCGCCGCCGTTTCGGCGAGATAAACCTCAAGCTCCACGTTTGCGTTCCCAATAAAATTCTTCCAGTTCGCGCCAAGTGCGGGTCAGAAAGTGGCTCCACAGCAAAGTGTTTTCACCTTTCAACAATACGCCATGATTGGCAACCTGCTCGCGCATGGCCAATCCGGCATGGCGCAAATCGATCAAATCGATTTTGTCGGTCGCCGTGTGCAGCGCTTTTGCCAAGCGGTTACGCAATGTTTCGAATTCTTCGAACTGCGCCATGGCATCCAGGCTGTAATTCAGCAAAACGGCAATGTCCCAATCGCTGTCCGGCCTCGGCGTGCCCTGGCAGCGACTGCCTACCAATACGGCCAGGCTTGTGGCCGCGTGGTTGCCCAGCACTTGGCATAGCACGGCCCGCGCGTCGTCGATCAAGTTCAACACCGGCTTAATCCGTCCCCGTTTTACCCGTGGTCAGCCAAGCTTCCAGGCGAGCCTGGTCGATGGCGCCGCTGACCGCAACCCGCTGGTGATCGGCAGCGTAAAAATAGCTGCGCGGCAATTCGCCGTACCAGCCGGGATCGATGACGAAGCGCATGCGCTGCACGTTGTCGTCGGCGAAAATCCACGAGTCGGCGGCTTCCAGGCCGCGCATTTCCAGGACGGCGCTCACTTCACCGGCATCGCTCATTTCGTCGGTGGAGATCAATACCAAGTGCATGCCGGGATGCTCCCGCAAGGTTTTCGCCAGTACGTCCAGCTCTTTCATGCAGGTCGAACACAGCAACGACCACAGCACCAGCACAAACCGCTCGCCCTGATAAGTCTGGCGAATTTGCGCCAGGCTGGTGCGGTGATAAGGCTTGGGCAGCTCCGCCGCCTGGATAGGGGCCAGCACGGCGCCCAACAACCATAATCCCAGCAATAAACCGTAGGGTACGCTGTGCGTACCATGCGGCGCCGAGCGGTACGCACAGCGTACCCTACGATGATTACTGTTGTTTTTCACCAAACGCTCCATGGCGCTAATCGACGGGCAGCAGGCGATAGCCGAGCTCGCTGCTGTTCCAGGACAAATAAATGCGCCGCCCATCGCCGATCAGCAACGGATAGTCGCTGGCGCCTTTGGACTGGGCAATCAGCTTGGGCGGCAGCCAGTGTTCGCCATTATCCAGCGACAGCATGGCTTTGATCTGGGTGCGGCGGCCGTCGAATTCCTGCCAGGCCAAAGCCACCTGCCGGCCCTGACTGAACAGCGCCGGGTGGCCGGCCAGGGCCGCCTTGTCGCCGAAGGGCAAATGCGGCGTAAAGTGCTTGCCCTGGTCCTTGGACCAGGCATAGAACAAGCCCTGGCGGTTTTTACCTTGCGTGAACCAAGCGATGTGGTAGCGCCCATCCGCCGCGATGGCGAAGGCGGGACCGTGCTCGGGGCAGGTGTCATCCTCCCAGTTGTCGTGGGTGACGCGCCAGGAAGACCAGCCCTTGCCGTCGGAAGTCATTTTGACCAGGCCATGGTCGCGCTCCTTGATGGGAAAGACAAAACGGCTGAACAGCACGGGCTGGTCATTGCCGTCGAACGCCACTTTGATGGGACAGCGCTCGCAAGCCGTGCGCAGCACGCGCTTGGCGACCGGCGTAACTGCGGCGGGTGTGTCCATGCCGGCGTAATACAGCGAATCACCATGGTCATGACCATTGACGTTGTCGCGTTCGTCGTGCCAGAAAAAATGGGCGCCGCCGCGTGAGTCCAGGGCCAGGACCGCCAAAAAAGCGCGCGTAGCGGCAGCTTGATCACTGATCGGCATCGGCTCGCTGAAATTGGCGCCGCCGTCCTCGGAGTAGCTGAAAAATGCCGTCGCAGGTTGTGCGGCATCGGCGGCGTAGCTCACCCACACGCGGTTGGCTTTGTCGACGGCGATGGTGGGGCGATCTTCGTTGCTGCTATGGATACGCTGGGCTTGCCGGTTGACCGCAACCGCCCGGCCAAAACTTTGTCCGCCGTCGCTGGAAACATCCACAAACAGGTGTGAAACACCCGCCGTGGCGCGCCACAGCCGGCCGTCCGGGCCGAAAGTAGCGGAAATCTGCGTGCCGGATTGGGCGGCAAGGTCGGGTTGGTCCAGCTTGCCACGCGGGGCGCACGCCGTCAGCCATAGCGCTGCCGGCACAACCACAAGCACTATCGATAAAAACCGTGCCCAACTGTTTGGTTCGGTGCACAGTTTTTTCCGCATGTTGATCACCCCAAGTCATAACGTGTAATACCGGCGAGAAGTCGCCAAGCCGCTAATTGTACCTTGAGTTGAGCGTTTGGGCCGACTTGCGTCTTGAGTGAGGGCCGGTTGTCGGCTCGTTCCCAAGCTCTGCTTGGGAACGAGGTCCGGGAAGCTCCTGCTTCCCGGACCTCGCTACGCGCGATTACAAAAAACTTTGCTCATGCCGCCTTGGCTGCTGCTGTTTCCCGTCCCCGCCCTGGGGGCGGCCATCCTGGCCGCCGTGCAGGCGAGAGCCTGCGCTCCCGGGGGGGCTGAACGCTTACGGCATCTCCAGCAACCACGTTCTTAAACTGTCCGTCGCCAGCCGCACCAGAGCGGCATAAGCCTCGACGGCGCCCCTGGCATCGGCGCTGGAACAGGGTTGAGTGTATTGAAACAGGCGTTCGGCGACGGGTTTGCCGGCCACGGTTTCTGCATGGACGCGCAGATTCAGGACTACGCGGGCCTGGTCCGGCGCATCGAACATCTGTTCAAAATCCGTCAGCGTCACCTTCAACCGGTAACGGTCGCCATCCACGGCGACATTGAGGCGTTGGCCCAGCAGCGCCGGAGGCGGAGCCAGCCAGTGATCCCTGGCGTAAAAACGCACCTGGGTGGGATCGTTGTACAGCAGGCGATAGCGCAGCCGCTCATCGCGCAGCCAGGATGGAGCGTCTACGTTCACTGCTGCGGCGTTGGCGGCGGCAGCCGGGCCAAAATCATGCACGGCTGGCGGCGCGGGACGGCTGGGCAATACGCTGCACGCCGACAGCAGGACGCACAAAAACAACGTGGCGATAGGCTGCACGGGACGCGGAGCGTCCTGGACTGCGTTCCCACGCGGAGCGTGGGAACGATAAATCAGGGGGCAGGGGTTCATGGCTGTTCCTGTGGGTAACCGGCCTCTCCAGGGCCCGGTGCTGCCGGGGCGGGTCCCAGCAACAACGCCTGGGGATCTTTATCGATGTGCCGCGCCAACTTTTTTATCTGGTCGGCGGTATCTTGCAATTCGCCCAAAGAACTGTCGAGGCGCGGCAGGGTGGTTTGCATCAGGCTGTCGCCCAATTCGCCGAATCCGCGCAATCGCCGACTGGTTTCTTTCAGGTCCACCACCAGTTCGTCGATGTGGCCCAGCGTGCGCCGCGCGTCGCCGCTCAACGCCGGCAGTCCGGTCAGCGCAGTATCCAACCGATCTTCCAGCTTGATCAGCCGCGCACTCACGGTTTCGACGTTGCCGAGAATGTGATGGACACGCTCCCGGTTTTCATCTTTCAGCAAGTCGTTGAGGCGCACCAGCAATTGCTCGGTCTGGCCCAGCATGTCGCGGCCCGAATCGGTCAGATGATCCATCAGCGACGGGTGCAGCGGGATAGTGGCCGGGTTGACCTCGCTGGTCTGCAAGGGTTGGGCATCGCCCTGGGCATTGTCCAGTTCGATTTGCGCCAACCCCGTCAACGGCTGGACGCGCAGCTTGGCAAAGCTTTTGTTGGTAATGGGAATGTGTTTGCCCACCTTGATGCGCACCTGGATGGTGCGAACGTCCTTGGGGTCAAACCCCATCTGGGTCACTTTGCCTGCTTCCACGCCCCGGTAATAAACGGTGGATTCGGGTTTAAGCCCGGACACGGCGTTTTGGGTGGTCACGACGTAGACGTTGTAGGCTTTGCCGTACTGCCCCAGCCACAAGGCCATCAGCAGCAGCGCGCACCCCAGGACAAGGACAAACAGACCGGTCAGCAGGGCATGAGCGTCGCGGCCCATCAGTTTTGTCCCGTCGGGGGAGCGTGAAAAACGCGATGCGCGCGCTTACCGTAAAAATAACTGCGCACAAACGGATGCGGGCATGCCAATACTTGCTCCAGCGTGCCGCCGGCGACCAGACGCCGATCGGACAACACCAGCAATTGCGTGCACAAATCGCTCAAAGTGCTCAAATCGTGACTGATCATGACGACGGTAAACCCCAATTCCTGGTGCAGTTCGCTGAGTAAGGTAACAAATTCTTCGCTGAGCACGGGGTCCAGCCCCGAGGTGGGCTCATCCAAAAACAATAATTCAGGCTCCATGATCAAAGCACGCGCCAGCGCCACGCGGCGCACCATGCCGCCGGACAATTCGGCCGGAGCCAGTGCGGCATCTTCGGGCTTAAGCCCCACCATGGACAGTTTCATGCTGACCAGTTCGCGAATCAAGCCCTCGTCCAGGCAACGCAACTCGCGCAGGGGAAAAGCGATGTTTTCAAATACGCTCAAAGCGCTGAACAACGCGCCGCTTTGAAACAACACGCCGAAGCGGTTGCGCAACTGCTGGCGCTGCGGCGGACTGAGCTGGTGCAGCGGTTCGCCGAATACGTAGACCTGTCCCGCGGTCGGCGTCTGCAGGCCGATCATTTCGCGCATCAGCACGGTTTTGCCGCTGCCGGAAATTCCCACCAGGCCGAGAATGCCGCGCCGACTCAAGCTGAAGCTGATGTCTTCATGGATCACCGTGTCGCCAAAGCGGGTGTGGACGTGCTCCATGCGGATGACGTCACCGGAATGATCAGTCATGGTGTAGGGTACGCTGTGCGTACCTTGCGGCGTCCAAAGGCACGCACAGCGTACCCTACGATCTTTGTGTCCTGACGCGAGGCGGGCAGTTTGCTCATCTAAGGCCCACGTTGCGAAACAGGACGGCAAAGATCGAGTCCACGAAAATGACCATGGTAATGGCCGCCACCACCGAATTGGTGGTTTCATTGCCCAGGCTCTCGGTGTCCGGCTTGATGCGCAAGCCGAAATGACAGGCCACCAGGGCGATGAACACGCCGAATACCGCGCCCTTGCTCAGGCCGATGGCAAAATTGATGACCGGCACCGAACTGGGCAGTTTCAGCAAAAACTGGTGAAAACTGATGTCCAGCTCCAGATTCGCCGCCAACGCGCCGCCCAGCAGCCCGACGATGTCGGTCCACACCACCAGCAAGGGCAAGGCGATGATCAAGGCCAGCACCTTGGGCAGCACCAGGCGCCGCGAATGGGAAATGCCCATCGCGGCCAGGGCATCCAACTCCTGGGTGACGCGCATGACGCCCAAACGCGCCGTCATGGCCGAACCCGAGCGGCCGGCGACCAGAATGGCGGCCAATAAAGGCCCCAGTTCGCGGATGACGCCTATCCCCAGAATATTCACGATAAAAATCTGCGCACCCAGGTTTTGCAATTGCAGCGCGGATAAGTAACTGACCACCACGCCGATGAGAAACCCCACCAGCGCGGTAATGCCCAAAGCCCTGCCGCCGGTTTCATGAATGGTGGCGGAGATCTCCCGCCAAGGAATTTCTTGTGGGTGGCGCGCCAAATAAGCCATATCCAATACCACTTGGCCCAGCAAGGCGATCCAGGCCGACACATGGGAGAAAAACTGCCGCAGCATAGCCGTAAGGCGATATGACAACGGTACCGTCCGGCGCGGCGGCAGTAATTCGTGGATGCGCCGCCGGGCCCAGCGCTGTAACTGGCGTTGGTGTTCCGCCTGCATTTGCAGGCGCTCCGGCAGTTTTTCGCCCCAGGCCTGCCAGAGGATGAAGGCACCGGCGCTGTCCAGCGCGTCCAATTCGCGCAAATCCCAGGCATTGTCACCGTCGCCGGCGTAGTGGTCCAAGTGTTGCTGCAAATCCGGGACCAGACTCAAACCGCGCAGCGTCCACTGGCCCTTGAGCACCAGCGCATAACCACGTTCCGCCGGGGTAGCGTCGATGCGGGGCTGCAAATGATTGACCACGGGCGTGATGGACATGGTATGCGAGGAAGGGTTGCGTGGGCGACTAGGCTGTTCCAGCGCAAGTATGCCTTGATCCCGCCGGGCTTGCATCCAGCCGGATGCTATCGGCTTGCTTTACCCGGCGTATTTTCGCCTCGGCGCACTTCACCGCCGCTAGCGGAGCACACCTGATCAGGCGCCCACGCAGCCTGGGATTGCCCCCTGATTCATCATGGAAATTGTCTGTTAGATCCGTCACAAGATGGAGCATAAAACTTGATTCCCCCAGGCAAAAAAGTGTAATGTTTCGCTGCTTTACAAGAATGAGGTCAAAATCCCGCATGGCTAGACAGCCTTTGCATTCACATACCAACGACGATGCCTTGCCGGGCCTGCCCGGTGAGCAGCAGGCGCGTTTTACCCGCCGGCGCTTCCTGGGAACGCTGGCTGCCGGCATAGCAGGCACTTTACTGCTGCCCGCCGATGAAGTATTCGCCAAAGCGTTTGCGCAGCGCAGGCAAATCTCGTTGCATCACATGCACACCGATGAGAAATTCCAGATCGTGTGCTGCCCCAGCCGGTATTACGACAAGGCAGTGCTGCACCGCTTCAGTGAATTTTTGCGCGACCCGCGCACCGAGCAGATTCACCGCATCGATGCCGGCCTGTTGGACATCCTGGTCGCCGTGGCGGCGCTGACCCACAGCCAAGGCACGTTCCAGGTACTCAGCGGCTACCGTTCGCCGGAAACCAATGCCATGCTGCACCACACCAGCTCCGGCGTGGCGGAGCATAGCCAGCACACCATGGGCAAGGCGATCGACGTACGCCTCAGCGACGTGAGCACGAAAATGCTGCACCGCGCTGGCCTGGCTTTGAAACGCGGCGGCGTGGGTTATTACAAACAATCCGATTTTGTACACCTGGACACCGGTAAATTCCGCACCTGGTGATTGCCCGCATAGCCGCATGCATACAAGCCGCCCCACGAGCAGATCGTGGGGCGGCTTTTTTCTGCGCTGCCGCAAAGGCTTGCATAGCGCGGTACCTGTCTATAAATTGCCGTCGTCGAGCCGCCGTTATGCAGGCACGCTGAACGGTTACAATTCGGCATCACGATTGACTTCTCAAGGATTTCTTTTTCCATGAAACGCGCTGTACTCACCGTGTTGTACTGCCTGACTTTCGCCGTTCCGCAGGCGGAAGCGGTGGGCAACCCCAAAGACGCCGGCACTGCCAAAGGTTTTTTCCGCTGGACCGACAAGGACGGCAAAGTTCACTACGGTGACCGCCTGCCTCCCGAACAAACCCAAACCGGCGGCGTTAAATTTGAAGCCGGCGGCTTGAGCAAAAAAAGCATCGAAGGCGCCAAAACCCCCGAACAATTGGCTGCGGAAAAGCGCCTGAATCATTTACGCACGGAGCAGCAACGGCTGCTGCTGGAACAATCGGATCGTGACCAGGCGTTGCTGCGCAGTTTTCGCAGCGAGAAAGAAATCCGCCTGGCCTTGCAAGGCAATATCAACACCCTGGACACGCAGCTCAAAGTCATTCGCGCCAATCTGCAACGGCAACAGGAAAAAATCGCGCCGCTGCAGCAGCGCATGGAGGCGGTGCAAAAAGAAGGCAAACCCATATCCAAGGGATTGGCGGACAACATGAACGCGGTACAGCTGCAAATAAAAACCTACCAGGATCAGATCGTCAAAACCGAAGCGGAAAAAAACATGCTCAGCGAGCGGGCCGAACGGGACGTTGCCCGGTTGAACACCCTGCAATCCCGGCAAGACGGCGCCAACCGCACGCTTTCCGAGTCGGCCTCCGGGAATGCGGTGGATTTGTTGCTGGGCGCGGTGCCCTGCCACAGCCAGGCAACCTGCGACAAGGCTTGGGACGCAGCACGCGCCTACCTGGCTCAACGGATTCCCGCGCCGCTGACCATCGATACGGAGCGCATCCTGCGCACCGTGGAACCGGCCGGCGAAAGTGAATTCGCTTTGATCGTCACGCACGTTTCGGCCAGCCTTGGCGATACCACGGCACAGCCCCCGCAATCCGCTGCCCCGCAGCATGCCGATCAAAGCGGCGCAGGCACCGACACGCTGTTTCTTGACGTGCGCTGCCAATTATCCACGGCAGGCAAAGCGCTATGTGCCGGCGCCCAGGCACAGGAGATTCGTTCAGGCTTTCGCAAAGCCTTGACCGATACGCTGCAAAGCAGCCGCGTCCTCGCGGAATGACTAAGGCTTCTGGAAAGCCGCCGCGTCCTCGCGGAATAACTAAGGCTTCTGGAATAACGCAAGCCGGCTCAGCGCCGCAGCAACAGCGTGCCTATTCCCTGGTCGGTAAGCAGCTCCAGCAGCACGGCGTGCGCCACGCGGCCATCGATGATGTGGACGCTGTTGACCCCACCGCATAGCGCATCCATTACGCAGCGGGTTTTGGGAATCATGCCGCCGGTGATGGTGCCGTCCTTGATGAGTTCATCCAGCTCGGCCAGCGACAAACCGGTCAGCAACTCTCCTGCCTTATTCAAAATACCGGCCGTATCGGTGAGCACGATCAGCTTTTCCGCTTTCAACACCTCGGCCATTTTGCCCGCCACCAAATCGGCATTGATGTTGTAGGAACAGCCGTCTTCGCCCACGCCGATGGGGGCGATCACGGGGATGAAATCGCCGTGCACCAGCATGTCCACCACGGCGGCATCGATGCTTTGCACCTCGCCTACGTGGCCTAAATCGATCAGTTCCGGTGCATCGGCTTCCGGTGAGTTTTGCGTCAGGAAAATTTTGCGGGCGCGGATCAAATCACCGTCCTTGCCGGTCAAACCCACGGCCCGGCCACCGTGGCGGTTGATGAGATTGACGATTTCTTTGTTCACCAAGCCACCCAGCACCATTTCCACCACGTCCATGGTTTCCGCGTCGGTCACCCGCATGCCCTGCACGAATTCCGACGACTTGCCCAGCCGCTTCAGCAAATTGCCGATCTGCGGCCCGCCGCCGTGCACCACGACCGGATTGATGCCCACCAGCTTGAGCAACACGATATCGCGGGCAAAACTGTTTTTCAGCGTTTCGTCGATCATGGCGTTGCCGCCGTATTTCACCACCACGGTCTTCCCGGTAAAGCGCTGGATATAGGGCAAAGCTTCAGTCAGTACGTGAGCGATTTCCTGGGCCGCTTGTTGCTGCAAAGCGTGTTGTTTTTGCATGGATAAACCTTGTCTATGGAATATTCGGGACGGATTGAGTGCTGAACAGTGATGGCATTCTACCAAAACCCGTGCGCTGGACGGGTGGGCGGCCTGGGCGCAGCCACGCAAGATTTTCGCCGGCCAGTCAAGACTGCCGGCCCGATTTTGTGATAAAAAGCACAGTTTACGAACACAAACTCCCTGACACTCGTTAAGCGCATGCAGCCCTGGAAACCGGATCTTTCGAGCTTGGGACAAGGCGCTTTAAGGACGATACAGCGAGGATGCCGGGGCTTGAATTACTTTTTTATCATCAACAGGTGTGCAACCATGAAATCTTATCCATTGAATTTATCCATCAAGCGGCAACAGGGCTTTACCTTGATCGAATTGATCATGGTCATCGTGATCCTGGGTATTTTGGCGGCAGTAGCAGTACCCAGATTTGCCGACATCAGTGTCGATGCGCGCAGGGCTTCGCTCAGATCGCTGGAAGGATCGATGCGTTCAACCAATACCATGGTTTATGCCAGAGCAGTATCGACTATTCCCAGCCAGACGGGCGCGACAGGCACGGTGACAATGGGTAATGTCACGCTAAACACAATATTTGGTTATGCAGCTACCGCTACCGATCTGGCGTCGGTCATGGAATTAAACGCCGCCGACTTCGCTGCGAGTGGTACCGATATTCAGATGATATCCGCCCCCACCCCAGGGGGATGCCAGGTTACCTATGCAGCACCTAATGCGGCAGGTGACCTACCTACCTATACCCAAACCGATACCGGCTGTTGATCGGCCTAGCTGATTAGTGAAGAATCAGCGACCGCTTCATTCGTCAAACACAGCCCCTCGCAAATCTCCATAACCATACCTGCTGCGGCGCCGAAGCGCCGCACGGGTTATGACCTCTCGTTATACATAAGTCCCTGCCCTGTAAGCGGCACGTATCGCCATGGCGAGGCCCATCACCCGCTGAAGCCCCAGCCATGAGCTTTTGGCGCCCGGTTCACCTTCGTCGAAATACCGAAATTTCGGCGTTCTTCTTGCCCCCGGAAAATGCTTTACGGGGCGTCCATGATGATCACGGCTCTCCAGACGATTTGCCAAAAACAACCGCGTATTGCCGGTTACAATAACGCCTCCACTAGACTTTCCGAACCATTGAGCAATATTCATGATGGATTTTTTGCCGCCTATCGATTTAACGCTGTTCCCCGCCACGCTGGACTTGCTGCACCTGACCCTGGCCGGTTTGTCCTTGATGCTACTGATCGTCACGCTGATCATGTTTGCGGTTTTATTGTCCAATTTGCGCAAGGCCAAGCGCACACCCGCCGCTAAAGCGCACAAAACCAAACCCTTGGCCGCCACGGCCGCGCCTGCGGCGCCCGCCGCCCAGCCCGTGGTCATCAAGGAGTCCGGCCCCGAAGCCGCTTTGCAACTGCTGGGTTTGCTGCAAAGCGAAGCGCGCTTTATCGACTTTATCGAGGAAAACATCACGCCTTATGCCGATGCCGACATCGGCGCGGCGGTGCGCGTGGTGCACGCCGGTTGCCGCAAAGTGTTGCAGGAGCATTTCCAGCTGGAACCCGTCCGCAGCGAATCCGAAGGAGAACGCCTGTCGCTGCCCCAAGGCTTCGATGCCTCGGCGATACGGCTCACCGGCAACGTCACCGGCACGGCGCCGTTCCACGGTACGCTGATACACCGGGGATGGCGCGCCGGCAAGGTCAGCCTGCCGCAAACCGCCGCCGGCCATGACTTGCACATCATCGCGCCGGCGGAGGTCGAACTGTGAGCACATCGGCGCATTATGCCGTCGGCATTGATCTGGGCACCACTAACAGCGTGCTGTCCTATGTGGATTTGCAGGAGGCCGAGCAGGCCGCGCTGCACGTGCTGCCCATCCCACAGTTGTTTGCGCCGGGCGTGGTGGACAGCAAGCCGCAACTGCCTTCGTTTCTGTACCAGGCCCACGCGGCGGAGCTGGCCCCCGGCGACCGGGTGCTGCCCTGGACGGCGCAGCCGCCGGCGCTGGTAGGGGAAATCGCGCGCCACCTCGGCGCGAAATCCTCGCTGCGGCTGGTGTCCAGCGCCAAAAGCTGGCTGTGCCACGCCGGCGTGGATTGCCGTAGCGCCATTTTGCCGTTGCAGGCGCCGGAAGAAGTGGCGCGCATTTCACCGCTGCAAACGGCCATGCACTACCTGGAGCACTTGCGCGACGCCTGGAACGCCGCATTTCCCGCCGCGCCGCTGACCGGGCAGCCGCTGACCATCACCGTCCCCGCTTCGTTCGACCCGGCGGCGCGCGAACTGACCGTGGAAGCGGCGCGTAGCGTCGGCCTGGGCCACGCCGTGCTGTTGGAAGAACCGCAGGCGGCTTTGTACAGCTGGATTCAAACCTGCGGCGACTGGCGCGACCAAGTCGGCGTGGGCGACGTCATCCTGGTGGTCGACGTGGGAGGCGGCACCACCGATCTTTCGCTGATCGCCGTCAGCGAGGAAGACGGCAACCTGGTATTGCAGCGCATCGCCATCGGCGACCACATTTTGCTGGGCGGCGACAATATGGACTTGGCGCTGGCCTATACCCTCAAAACCAGGCTGGAAGCGGAAGGCCGCCGCCTGGAAAACTGGCAGGTGCAAGCGCTGACGCACGGCTGCCGCGACGCCAAGGAAAAACTGCTGGCCGACGCCGACCTCAACGAAGTGCCCGTGGTGGTGCCGAACCGGGGCTCGCAATTGATCGGCGGCATTTTGCGCACGGCATTGACGCGCGCCGATTTGGACCGTGTACTGCTGGACGGCTTTTTCCCGTACCTGCCCATCGACCAGCGTCCCATGGCGCAAACCCGCGCCGGGCTGACCACGCTGAGCCTGCCCTATGCCCAGGATGCGCGCATCACCTGCCACCTGGCCGCTTTCCTGAGCCGCCAGAGCGGCGCGACCGACGGCAGTACCGCCCAAACCTTTGCCCGCCCGTCGGCGGTGCTGCTCAATGGCGGCGTGTTCAAGGCCGGTATGCTGGCCGAGCGCTTGCTGGACGTGCTCAACCGCTGGTTGCAAGCCGACGGCGCAGCCGAGGCCCGCTTGCTGCGCGGCGCCGACCTGGACCTGGCGGTGGCGCGCGGTGCGGCGTATTACGGTTATGTCAGGCTGGGCCACGGCGTGCGCATTCGCGGCGGCACGGCGGCGGCTTATTACGTGGGGGTGGAAAGCGCCATGCCCGCCGTGCCGGGTTTCGCGCCGCCGTTGCAGGCGCTGTGCATCGCGCCTTTCGGCATGGAAGAAGGCGACTCGGCCGCGCTGCCGCCTTATGAGTTCGGCCTGGTCGTGGGTGAGCCGGTGCGTTTCCGCTTTTTCGCCTCCACCACGCGCCGCGACGACGCCGTCGGCGCTTTGCTGGAACATTGGGCCGCAGGCGAGTTGGAGGAGCTGGATGAAATCGCCGTCACCTTGCCCGTCGGCCAGCACCGCGCCGGCGAAGTGGTGCCGGTGAATCTGGCGGCGACTTATACCGAAGTGGGCACGCTGCAAATGGACGCCATCGCCACCGGCGGGGCGGGGCGCTGGAAAGTGGAGCTGAGCGTGCGGCAGCAGGATACGGCTGCGCCGGTTTAAACGGCGCTTGTATTCGCCGATTTCTCACTCTACACTTGTTGAAAAATTCAACAACCGCAAGGCGAGTACCATGGCCACCATGAACTTCAGCGTTCCCGCAGACCTCAAAAACCGTTTTAACCAAGTGTTTGCCAATGCCAATAAGAGCGCCGTCATTACCCGCTTGATGGAAGAGGCCATAGAACGGGCGGAACGCAAACAGCAAAGCGATGCGGCGGTAAAGCGCGTGCTGGCGCGCCGCGCATCCGCTCCCGCACTGTCCACCGAAGAGATTTTGCTGGCTCGCGATGCATTGCGCAGCGCAGCCGATGCGCCTTGCGCTACGGGTGCATAGTGCGCTTGTGGACTATCGACGCCAGCGTTGCCGTAAAATGGTTCTGCCCGGACAAACCGGACGAAGCAGAAATCGATAAAGCGTTGCTGTTGCTCGATCTTGCCATGGCGGGCGATGTGCATTTTTTGCAGCCGCCCCATTGGATTGCGGAAGTCGCCGGGGTGCTGGTGCGTTACCATCCCGTCACGGCGGACAGCAATGTGCAGGATATGCTGCTGTTCGATTTCTGCGAAACCATTGACCACGCCTCCGTATACCGCCGCGCCATCACACTGGCCAAGACCATCGATCACCACCTGTTCGATACCCTTTACCACGCCGTGGCGCTGGAAGCAGGCGCTACTTTTGTTACCGCCGACGCGCGCTATTATGCCAAAGCAGCCGGTTTGGGCGGGATGGCGTTATTGGCGAACATTGCGCCTCACAACGGGATACCGATGTGAATAAATCTTTCGTGATCACAGGGCTGCTTTTAATATTATGCGCAACCCCTTGCCGGGCAGGATTCATCATCGCCGAGAAACTGGCCAAGGATTGCCAAAACGAGAAGTGCACGGCGTATATTCAGGGCGCCGTGGATGCGCTGCTATACATGCGTCCCCGCAGTATCTGCATTCCCCTTAAAACCAGTGCCGGACAAATCGAGTCCATCGTCAAAAAATACGCCGCCGCGCACCCGGAAGGCTGGCGGCGCAACGCCGGTGGAGAAATCTATAAAGCTTTGTGCGAGGCTTATCCCTGCCGTTGAATTGACATCAGCAACTGGAGCCGGCGCATAAAAAAGGGTTATGCCTCTCTCGAAGCTAACCCTTTATTTTATTGGCGTCCCCAAGGGGATTCGAACCCCTGTCGCCGCCGTGAAAGGGCGGTGTCCTAGGCCTCTAGACGATGGGGACCTAGACTTGGTGGAGCCAGACGGGATCGAACCGTCGACCTCTACAATGCCATTGTAGCGCTCTCCCAGCTGAGCTATGGCCCCAAGTAGTCCGCACATTATAAAGACAGGCGGGAGAGCTGTCTAGTCGGGTAGCGCAACTTTGTTGCGAGTCAACCAATGGTCCCGGCTGGTGCGGGCTTGCAGCCCGGTTTCATCACGTTGTCTGCACCGCCGTTGTGTTTAACGGGGGGGCAGCGCAGACAACGGAATGGTCGGGAGTGCCCATCCCGGCCCGCTCACTGCTTCACCCGCTCACGACGCCATGTAATCCAGCGCCTGCTGCAAGCGCTGCAAGGTTTTTTCGCGGCCCAGCAGGGCCAGGGTGGCGTCGATGGGCGGCGAAACCGAGCCGCCGCTGACCGCCACGCGCAAGGGCTGGGCCACACCGCCCAGCTTGATGGCCAACTGCTCGGCCACCGCGTTGACGCACTCGTGCAGGGCGGTTTTTTCCCATACGGCCAGCGCGGCCAACTGGTCGCGCAGCAAGGCCAGCGCCGGCGCGCTGTCGGCCGTGAGGTTTTTCTTGGCGGCCTTTTCATCGTAACCGTCGAAGTCCTGGTAGAAAAACACGCTGGCTTTGGCCATTTCCACCAGCGTTTTGCAGCGCTCACGCTGCGCCTGCACCACGCCGACCGGGTCCGGCCCCGTGCTCGGGTCTATGCCCAGCTGCCCCAGGTGATAGCGCAGGTGGTGGGCGACGTGCACGGGATCGCCGTGCATGAGGTAGTGGTGATTGAGCCACAGCAGCTTTTCGGGGTTGAACGTCGACGCCGAATGGTTGATGTGGTCCACGTCGAACAGGGCGATCATTTCGTCGATGGAAAAAATTTCCTGGTCGCCGTGCGACCAGCCCAGCCGCACCAGATAGTTGAGCAGCGCTTCCGGCAGATAGCCGTCGTCGCGGTACTGCATCACGCTCACGGCGCCGTGGCGCTTGGACAGGCGCGCGCCGTCGCTGCCCAGTATCATCGGCACGTGGGCATAGCGCGGCAAAGCGGCGCCCAGTGCGTTGAGGATGTTGATCTGGCGCGGGGTGTTGTTCAGGTGGTCGTCGCCGCGAATCACGATATCGACCGCCATGTCCATATCGTCGACCACCACGGTCAGGTTATAGGTGGGCGAGCCGTCGGAACGGGCGATGATCAGGTCGTCCAGTTCGCTGTTCTTGATCACTACCCGGCCACGCACGATGTCGTCGATGACCACTTCGCCTTCGTCCGGGTTGCGGAAGCGCACCACTGGCGCCACGCCGGCCCGCGGTTCGCTGCGGTGACGGCAGCGCCCGTCGTAGCGGGGTTTTTCCTTGTTGTCCATCTGCTCCTGGCGCAAAGCATCCAGCTCTTCCTTGCTGCAATAGCAATGGTAGGCGTGGCCCTGATCGATGAGCTGCTGAATCACCGCCTTATAGCGGTCGAAGCGGTGGGTTTGATAAAACGGGCCTTCGTCGTACTCCAGCCCCAACCAGGTCATGCCTTGCAAAATGGCGTCGACGGACTCGGCGGTGGAGCGCTCCAAGTCCGTGTCTTCGATGCGCAGAATGAAAGTGCCGCCGTGTTTGCGCGCGTACAGCCAGCAAAACAGGGCGGTACGCGCGCCTCCCACGTGCAGATAACCGGTGGGGCTGGGAGCGAAGCGCGTGCGTATGGTCATAAGGTGAAATCCAGTGGCTGCCGGGGCGGCAAAGCGCGGCATTTTAGCAGGTTCCTGGGTAGGGATTTGCAACGATGATGTACGATATTCCCGCCCCCCCCAACGGTGACCACCTTTGAATCTATCTACCGCCCCCCGGCATTTCCAGGCACCGGAACAAAAACTGCCGCACTACACCGCCAGCCCGGCCGATGCTGCGCTGTTGCAACAACTGCGACAGGCGTTGGCAACGGGCGATGACGGCGGCATCGCCGCAGCCGTCGCATCAGCGTCTTTTCCCGCCACGTTTCAACGCTTGATCCTCATCCTCTACGCGCCGGGCCACAAGCGCATCCTGGTGACGCGCAAAGACGCCGCGTTTGCCGAAGTACTGCGCCGCCTGCTGGACCATCCGCGCCGCCGGGCATTGGTGCAGGCGCCCTATCGCATTCAAATGGATTTTGTGCTGCAACCACCGTTGCCGGTGGATTTTTACGCCGTCGGCATGCATCACCAGGGCGAGCGCCATTTTGAAATCGGACTGGACGGCTTGCTGCTGCGCGGGCCGGACGGCAAATCCCACGTCTTTGCCCCCGGCGACGCTTATGTGCGCTCGCTGATGAGCATGAGCCAATTGCGTGATTATTTAAGCCAAATACACGGCGAAGATTATTTGCGGCAGGCCAGGTTCTGGCGGTTTCGCTCGGACAGTTATATTTCCAGTACCAATACCTGGCTGCGCTTATACCGTGGTCATCCTTTAAACGGTCCGCTGACCAAGGCAAAAATCGAGCACGCACTCGAATTGGCGGTGGCGCATATTCAACGCACGCAGCAAGCGGATGGCCGGTTTTTATACTATTACGACGCGGCGCACGACTCGCGCTGGGACCACGAACACCCCAAGCGGCACCCCGACAAAAACCCTTTTTATAATATTTTGCGCCACGGCGGCGGCGGCTTGACCTGCCTGTTTTACGAAAAACTGGTTCATCGGGGCGATACATTTGCCAATATCCGCCGCGCCATCGAATTTTTACTCGGCCAAACCCGGCTGCAATCCTATGACGGACGCGAAGGCGCTTATATTTACCACGAGAAAAAAGCCAAGCTCGGCGGTTCCGGCATCGCGCTGTATTTGATCGCCGAATATGAATTAGTCAGCGGCGACGGCCAATATCGCCACTGGGCCGATAAAATCGCCTGGCATTTGCTCAACCAGATTACCGCCGGCGGCGAGTTTATTTATTACAACATCTACCTCGACCAGCCGATCGACGAAACCCAAAACGCGCAATATTTTTCGTTTTATTATCCCGGCGAGGCGGTGTGTGGTCTGGCAAAATACCTGCACTTGGCATCCGCCGATATTCAGGCGGAGTTTTTTGCCAGGCTGCATAAAGCCCTGGAGTTTCTCATCGTCGAGCGTCCCAAAACCCGCGCCGATCAATATACGGCGGTGCCGTCGGATTCCTGGCTGATGATGGGTATCATGGAATTGTGGGATTTTCCGGCGATGCGCCGGCCTTTGTACGCCGACTTCGTGTTTGCCGACGCGCAACAAATGATCGACCACTTATATAAAGTCACCGATGCCCCCTACCCCGATTATGCCGGCGCGTTTTATTACCAGCCTGGCGATTATCCCTATGCCGACGGCGCGCGCTGCGAGGGGTTATTGGGTGCTTATGAACTGGCCGTCAAAATGGGCGACGCCGCCAAAGCCGCCGCCATTTGGCCGGCATTGCGACTGGCGGCCTGGGCGGTGCTGCACCTGGTCAATACGGAGGATTCGATTTATTTCGCCCCCAACCCCGATCTGGCGCTGGGCGGCATTCGCTTCAAATACACCCGGCAGTGGTTTCGCATAGACACTATTCAGCACGTGGCGTCGTTTTTCGCCAAGCTGCTGCCTTATTGGCGCGAACCTTGATGCCGGCTTACCCCGAACGAATATCCAAAATCAGGCAATTATTGGCCGCGCTCTGCCTGGGCCTGGCGGTGGCCGGCGCCGCTGCCGGGGACAGGCTGGTTTTTGACGTCAATATCGTGGTCCTGGCCAATAAGCCATCCGTGTTGGCGAACCTTTCTCAAGATGGATTGCGCCGTGAAGCCGATATTTTAAATACCTATTTCGTCGGGAAAAACGGCGAACAACCGCTGGGTTTCCGACTGAAATCCATATATTTTCCCCGTGAATTAGCCAATACTCCTTGCAAAGCGCTTTTATTATTGGGCAATTACCCCGGCGAATATCAAAGCGGGCGGTTTAAAAAATTTTACAATGCATGCCCGGATAGCCGGGTGGTCGATCCTGCCGCCATCAATTTTTATGTCTATGACGGCTATGACGATGCGCATGGCTTTGCCGGCATGGACTCGCATGGGCACAACAACGGTGACCGTCCTTTTGTTTTGATCGATTGGCAACGGCTGAACCACACGCTGCAGAGTCCGGAAGAACACGAAATGGGTCACGCATTCGGTTTGGAGCATGTTTGCGCGGCGGGCGCAGGCACCCAGACGCCGACCAATATCATGGCCAGCAGCGATTGCGGGCTGGGTTCCGGGGGGCTGCGCAACCTCGGTTTCAACGCCGGACAACTGGCGATCATCCGCCAGCACGCGCAACGCATCAGCAACCGCTTCAACAACCATTGATTCAGGCATGCCCCATAAAGTCCATACCCTGTCGGTTTCCATGATCGTGAAAAACGAGGAACGCCATTTGGGACGGCTGCTGGCAAGCGTGGTGCAATTTGCCGATGAAATCGTGGTGCTCGATACCGGGTCTACCGATAAAACCCGCGCCATTGCCCTGGAGTTTGGCGCGCGCTGCTGCGATTTTGCCTGGTGTGACGATTTTGCCCAGGCACGCAATGCGTCGATGCGGCATTGCAGCGGCGACTTCATTATGTGGCTGGATGCGGACGACATCATCGAACCTTCCAGTTGCGAGCGGCTCAAGGCGTTGTTTTGCCAACCCATCGCCTGGGACGTGCTGTACCTGCCTTATTATTATCACTATACCCCTGAAAATCCGCAGCGCGGCAAGCGCAAAATGCCGCCCAGAATCTGGAGAAACCGGATCGGCATTCACTGGATACACCCCATCCACGAGTCGTTGCAATACCCCGGCAAGGTGGTGAAAGAACGGGACATAACCGGCATTGAAGTGCTCCACTATCCGCTGCGCAAAGCCCACGGCAGTTCCGAAAGAAATCTTGGGATAATGAAACAGGCCGCTACGTCACGCGAGTATCGCCACAGTGAATATATGTATTGGCATATTGCCAAGGAATTCAGCCATCTCGGCAATCCGCGCCAGGGCGTTTATTACTACGAAAAAGCCGTTGCTCTGTGCGACCAAGCCAACCGCTTCGGCTTGTCCCGGCTTTATATCGGCCTGGCGCGGCAATACCGCCTGCTGGGTGATTATTATGCGGCGCTACGCGCTGCCGGCAGTGCGGCGGCGGCCTACCGGCACTGGCGCGAACCCTACGCCGAAATCGCGGAAAATTGCTTTTATCTGGGTGATGGCGGCGCGGGCGATGCGCATCTGGCGCTGGCGGCGCAAATTCCCCGCCACGCATTGCAGGTGGAGCGGGCCGAGCTATACACCGCCGTGGGGTTCGATCAATTCAGCCACCGGCTGCGCACGATCAAGCCGGCGCCGAGCGCCCATGCGGACGATCAACAACCCGCCGTTACGCTGGTGGCGGGAGGCGACGTCATGCTGGGGCGTCAACTGGCGGGTTACACCGGCTTATACGGGGTGGAATGGCCTTTGCAGCGCATCGCCGATTATTTGCATAAGGCCGACGTGGCGATGGTCAACCTGGAATCGGTGTGCAGCACGCTGGGTGATTTTTATGACAAGGACGGGATCAGCCCTTTCTATTACCACAACCGGCCGGAAATGCTGGACCTGCTGATCAAAGCCGGCGTCGACGTGGTATGCATCGCCAACAATCACACCATGGATTTTGGCCCCGCCGCGCTGGAGCAGCAAATGGAAATATTGGACGACTGCGGCATCGCCCACTTCGGCGCGGGCCGGGATTATCTGGAAGCCGCGCGTCCGGTTTTTGTGCGGGCCGCGGGGCTGACGCTGGCGTTCATCGGCGTGGAAACCGATACGCCGTCCATGCAGGCCGGCGCAGACGAGCCCGGCATCCATTACGCGGCGGAACAGGAGTTGCTGCAGGCGGTCGCCGCCGCCATGGCCGAGGCGCGCTGCCACGCCGATGTCATTCTGGTATCCCCGCACTGGGGTAAAAACTGGCGGGAAAATCCGACGGAATCACTGCGCCGTCTGGCGCGAAAAATCATCGACCTGGGCGCCGACGCCATATTGGGCCATTCCGCGCACATTTTGCAAGGCATCGAACTGCACGCCGGCAAGCCCATTGTTTACGACATGGGCACGTTGCTGTTTGATCGGGTGTCGGAAAACCGCATGAAATATTCAGCGCTGTTTGAACTGGAGCTGTCGCGCCGTGGCGTACAGCGGCTGAAAATTTTGCCGGTCAAGCTGTCGTCGGGGCGCGCCAAGCTAGCCGGCGGCACGGAGGCCGCCACGATACGCCGCTTGATCGTCGAACAAAGCCAGGCGCTGAATGCAGGCAGCCATTTTCGCGAGCATGAAGGCTGTCTGCTACTGGATTGCCAACCCGCATCCCAGCCCAGGCCGCTGCAGGCGCTGGGGCACGGACGCAGCCATCCATCCGGCGCATTGCGCAAAGTGTCGGAATTTTATCGCGATTTGAAAAGCCAGCCGGTGTATGCGGCCTGTCCCGAAGACTGTCGCTGGAGCGAATCGATGTTGCTGGACTCCGGCATGGAGATAGTGGGGGCACGCATCGCCAGCCCGGTCTATCCCGGCTTTGGCTTTCTCTGCGAGGTGTTTTTCCACGCCGACGCACCGCCGCCAGGACGCTGGGAAGCCCGCATCGACGCTTATGACGAGCAGGGAAAACAGGCATTTTTTTATAACCATCCCATTGCCGAAAGCGCATGGCCGTCACAGCGCTGGGTTAAAACGGACGTTATCGGAGATCGCGTCGTGGTCAGGGTGCCGCGCGATCTGGCGGCAGGACGCTATACGCTGTATTGGACCATGCTGGACCGGCAAAGCGGCGCCATCATGCAGCCCCGGCGCGAGAACGCCGGAGCGGCGGCAAGCATGATCAGGATAGGCGAGGTCGAAATGATGCCTTCCGCGCCTGCCCGGGTCGCCGGATTGGCGCTACGCAATCCCCCCCAACCATCATGACGACCAAGCCGGCACTTGCCGCGCCTTTGCTGCTGGATAAGGCGGAAGCGTTTCGCGAAGGCTGGCAGTGCAAGGTCTATTTGTTTCGCCATCACGTCGTCAAAGTGCTGAAAACAAAAGAAGAAGCGCGTCAAATCATCGCCCGCGAGCGGCTGGACAAATCCGCAGACATCGATCAACTGGTGGAAAAAACGCTGCGGGACGTGCGCACTTCCTTGGAATTGCTTGAACTGCGCAAACCGCCGGCGCACCTGACGGCGCATTTTGAAGTGATCAGCGAGGGAATATTTCTACAGCGCCGCGTAGAACGATTGGCACATACCATTGCGCGCCTGTCCAAACAAGGCGAATACGCTGAAGTTTTGCTGCTGTTGCAGCGTTATCTGGCGTTGGTGCTGGACTTGTGGCGTTACGGAATACACGACACCAGTTGGAAGTTCAATAAAAACTTCGGGCTTACGCCCCAGGGCGAACTGGTGTTGCTGGATTGCCTGGAGTTATCGGGAGACATCGAATGGGTGGCCGCCGACATCACCCAGCGGCGCTGGATCAACACGCGGCGCATCAGCAGTGTGCTGCCGCAGCCCCTGATCGGAATTTTCACGGCCATGATGGAGCAACTGCTGACCGAGGAAAAATTGCGGCAAACATGGCTGACGCAACGGACTAACGGATGACCAGCAGCTCGCTGGGGCTCAGCGCGGTGCAACGCACGCCTTGTTCCCAGTCGTGATTGCCGCAGAGTTGATCGGCTTGATCGCGCTGCAGCCCTGTGAGCAGGGCGGCATACTGCTGCGAACTCTTGCTGTGCCGGCGGCGCGTGATGATGCGGGAACTGCTGCTCGCCACCAGGCTGGGCGCGTCGGAGCGCAGCCGCTTGAGCGCGCCCTGCACGTTTTTACGGCTGGAGTAGCCCCCCACCATGACGCCCCAGGCACGCTGCGCCTGCTTGTCGGTAGCTGTGCCGGAGGTAGTTGGGGCATCGCCGCCTTCCATCGGCACGGTGGAATAGCAGACGTCCTGCCCCAGCCGGCGTATGGGCTGTGCGTGCGAAGCCTGGCGGATGACGGCGTCGTCCAGGTTGGGCAAATGGGCGGCATCGCGCGTATCGGCAAAACCGGCATTCAATAGATGCGTCACTTCACTGTTGCGGCGGTTGCGGCTGGAGCCCCCCAGATAAACGGCTATCAAACGCCGGCCGTCGCGCTTGGCGGCGCCCACGATGTTATAGCCGGAAGCGCAGGTAAAACCGGTTTTCATGCCTTCCGCGCCCGGATAAGAACGCAGCAGCGGATTGATGGCGCCGATGTTGCGGCGATGAAAGGTCACGCTGTCCGCCTGGAAATAATGGTAATACTCGGGGTATTGGCGAATCAGGGTCTGCGCCAGCACGGCCATGTCGTGAGCGGTGGTGACCTGCTCGGCATGCGGCAGGCCGGTGGCATTGTGAAACGAGGTGTGGCTCATGCCGATCTGGCGGGCTTTGGCCGTCATGCCGGCGGCAAACTCGCTTTCGCTGCCGCCGATGTGCTCGGCCAGGGTGACGGCGGCATCGTTGGCGGAGCGTACGATCAGGCCGCGTATGGCATCGTCCAGCTTGATGCGCTCGCCGGAGCGCAATCCCAGGCGCGAACCGCCTTGCGCTGCCGCCCGCTGGGAAACCGTCAGAGTATCGTCGGCCTTCAAACGGCCGGACTCCATGGCGTCGAAAGCCAGATAAGCGGTCATCATTTTGGTCAGCGAAGCCGGGTACCAGGGCTCGCCGGCGTTGTGGGCGTGCAACACGGCGCCGCTGGCGGCGTCGATGACCAGCGCGGCGTGATTGGCGGCATTTTCGGCGCTATGCGTGGCGTGCGCCGCGCTACGGTGTTTGGACTTGGGTTTGGCGGCATGGTGCTGGCTTTTGGCAAATGCCACCCCCCAGACCAGATACAGGCATAGAATCAGTGCGATCTTTTTGGCGACGTCAGGCAACGATGATCTCCAATGGGGTTTGGGGCTGGACTGCGCAAAGCCGTCTATCAGGCCGCAAAGTTTCGCTGAAACTCGCGTGAATTTCAACATCGCCCGACTTGACGACAATGCGGTTTACCGTTATAAATGCACGATTTTTCACGCGATTCCCATCAGAGGCCAGCTCATGTCCAAAGTGTGCCAAGTGACCGGCAAACGCCCGATAACGGGCAACAACGTATCCCACGCCAACAATAGAACCAAGCGGCGCTTTCTGCCCAACCTGCACGAACACCGTTTCTGGGTGGAAAACGAAAAACGCTGGGTACGCCTGCGCATCAGCAACGCCGGTTTGCGCATGATCGACAAAGTGGGAATCGACGCTGTTTTGGTGGGCATTCGTGCCCGTGGCGAAAACGTTTAAGAGGACTGACACATGGCTAAAGGCGCACGCGATAAAATCAAACTGGTGTCCAGTGCGGGCACAGGGCATTTTTACACCACCAGCAAAAACAAACGTACCATGCCGGAAAAAATGGAGATCAAAAAGTACGACCCCGTCGTACGCCAGCATGTGATGTATAAAGAAGCCAAAATCAAGTAGTTGCGACTTCGGCTCGCGACTGAGCGAGCGCCTGCGGGTTATCGAGGCTAGCCTCTCCTGCGGCATGCAGAAAAACAAACAATCAGCGCCGGTTTATCCGGCGCTGTTTTTATCCGAATTACCTTCCTCATCGAAACACAGCACGGTCAACTCACCGTCGGCATCGGTTATCTCCGCCCGCTTCAGCACGCCATTACCGTGGTATTGGTATTTGTGCTCCAGTTCAACTTCGCCATAAATCACTTTTTGGAAGCCGAGCAGGCGCTCCTGCTCGTCGAAATAGCCGCGAAAAAAAGTATTGCGGTTTGCCACTTCCTGCTCCGCCAATGGGCTGACCAGCTTAAACGGCAGCTTGACGCCGGTATAAGTGACGAAATAACGGTACGCGCCGGAGTTTTGGTCGTTCATGGTCGATGCTCTGCGTTTATTCCACGTCCAATTCTTTGATCTTAAGTTGTTGGCCGCCGGTGACCTGGAGTTTGTGGCTTTGGCAATGAGGACAGGGGTCGTAGTATTGCTCCACTTCGACGGTATCCTGGCACTCAAAGCACCAGGCGGCACCGGGCAGGCCGATGATGTCCAACGCGGCGCCTTCCGCCGGCGTGCCGGCATTGACCACTTCCCAACCGAAGCGCAACGCTTCCGGGTCCACCCCGGCTAGGGCGCCGATTTCCAGGCGCACGCTGCGCACCCGGCTGAAGTGCTGTTTGCGCGCTTCCGCTTCAATGGTGTCGATGATGCTTTGGCACAGCGATAATTCATGCATGCGGTTATTCGTGATTCAGGGTGATATGGAAGTCGACGCAAGGATCGATGGCGCGTAGCAGGGCGTCGATCCGCTCCGGCAAGTCCGCCGTGACCGGCACGCCGAGCAAGGCGGCGCGCAACAGGCCGCGCGGATGAAAGTTCCATTCCGTGGGCGCCAGCATCCGGTAGCTCTGCACCCGGTTTTCCGCCAACACAACCCCGTGCAGCAAGCGCCCCCGCGAAGCCTCCACTTGCGCCAAGCCTATGCCGTGAGCCTGCGCACACTGGAGTCGCGCAGCCGGCGCAACATCATCGCACATCCGGCGGCGCACCTGCTGGAACAAAGCTTTGATTTCCACCAGCCGCGCCAATAGCCGGGTATACAGGCCGTTGCCATAACGACTGTCGGCGGCGCGGATCAAGGGAACGGCGGCTTGGCGGGCATAGGCGCCGGTTTCCCGCGCTTCGCCTTGCCAGGTCGGCGCGGCGAGTTCCGCTTGAGCGCCAGCCAGCCAATCATGCAAATATTCCGCCGGCAGCGGCGGCAATAGATTCATGCGGCATCGGCCAAATGCCGCCCAGCCGGCTTGCGTCCAGCGTTGCAGCAAGCAAGCAGCGGGGGAATCGGGTTCGCTATGCCAGCGCTCGACGTCCGCCAGTTCGGGTTCATCCATGCGCCAGAATTTGCCGCACAGCGTTTGCAACCCGCCTTCCAATGCCGTCAGCCCGGCGTGCAATGCGGTTTCGTCTACATCGGCCGAACCCGCCTCTGCGCCATAAAGCCGGGCTCCGCCCAGCGCTGCCCGCAATGCCCGATGGGTGTTCAGCAAGCCCGGCGCCAAAGCGGGTGCAGGCTGTTGCGCCAGCAGGTTGAGGCAGTGTTCTTTGATAATTTCCAACGCGACGCGAGTTTCGCGCCGGCATTGCAAAAGCGCCGACGGTTGCACGCCCGTGGCTGCGGCCAGGGCGTTGGCCGCGGCCAAGCCATGGGCGTCGGGGCACAGGGCGAGCAGACCGGCGAACAAACCGGGCGTTTGCGCCGGCGTATGCCCTATGGCCAGACGTTCGATGGGAGGAATCCGACGCGGGGTAACGACAACCTCGCCGATGCGGCCGTCGCGCACGGCGCAGTGAACGACAAGACCGGCTCCCGGCATCAAGCGTCCAGCGCCGCCAGGGTTTCCCGCAAGCGCGCGGCGGAATCGCCGATATCCTCGGCCGCCGCCAGCGCCACTTGGGGTACGGCGGTGATTTCCAGGGTGTTGAGGATCATCTGGCCGGGAGCATTGAAATACTGCACCCACCACACGTTGGGCACGCGGGTCAGGTGGATGCGGCAATCGCCATAGCCTTTGGATACCAAAGATAAACCGGCCAGGCCCAGCACGTCCGCCACCAGGGCGACGTCTTGCGGCGTCATGGGCAGCAGCGAAAGGTTGAGCGTGCTTGCTCCGCCCAGCGGGTAATTCTGCGACTTGTCGGCGATTTCCACCAGAATGGCCGGGGCATTCATGACGCCGCCGGGAAAACGTGACGGCATGGTCAAAGCGCCGCCCTGGGTCAGTAATTCGGCCCATTGGTAAACGGCGGACGGCAAGGGGCCGATTTCCAAATAGTCTTCCAGATCGCCGTCGTCGAGATAACGGCGGATTTGCCACAAGCCGGCGAAAACCGATTCCTCCATTTCCAGCCGTTGCCGTTCGGGGTGAGGAAAGCCGTCCACGCGAACACTGATTTCGCCCCGCCCCAGCACCTCGCCGATAAAGCTCCGGCTGGCCGCGTCCAGCCCACGCAGATCCCAGCGCCCTTGCACCCCGTCGCCCAGTCGCAACGCAACCTCAGCCAGCAAAGCGCGGCCGCCGGCGACGTCTCGTTGATCATAGCCGTGCAGGGAGGGGGACCGAAACGTGTGCATTTCGTTCGGCATGGACGGATAGCTGCACTCGGGGTCGTCGAATGGGCTGAGCAGCGGTGCCGGTTCGACGGCGATCAGCGTGGTTGAAATCGGGGGGAAAGCGGGTGCTGTTTGGGATGCATTCATGAAGTTAAGTCTGCAAAAACTCCGGCAACTGCGGCTCGCGGTTTGCCAGATCGGGAAACCATTGGTCCAGGTCGGTTGCGCCGGCCATGGCCTGTTCCAGCGCTTGCAAGGCATTTTGGATTTGCCCGGCGCGCTCGGCGTCGATCACTTCGCGGGCGGCGTGCAGAAACACCAGCAGCCAGGTGCCGGCCGGTTGTTGTCCCACCAGACGCGTATCGACGACGCGGGTGCCGTCCGGCGCCTGGCACAGTGCGTTGTATTCGCTGGATTCCAGCACTTGCATGGGAATGCCGATGCACATGGACCTACCCTCCGCTGCCGTACAAAAATCGGGCATCGCCGATGCGGCAGGCTTGCCGCGCCGAAGGGCGTTGCAGCTCGTAGCGCTCCATGTCCAGCGGATCGCCGGACGGCGCTACGGCACGCGGCTCGCCGGCAACGCCGAGCGATTGCAGATAAGCCAGGATGCGCGCCATCGCGGGTTCGAGCTGCGCTTTGACGGGCGGCGTCAGGCTGCCGCCGTAATCTTCCAGCAAGACCGGCTGCACCCCGATCAGGCACAAACGGTTGGGACCCTGCCCGGTAAGCCGGCACAGCGCCAGCACTTCCTGAAAACTGACCTGGTGCAGGCTCAGTTTGCCGGCGCTCAGGTACTGCGGTACGGCCTCGTCGTGGACTTCCAGCAGGCTGCCGGGCGCCTGCTGAAAATCCACCGCGTCGGCGATGACCAACACATCGCACTGCTGCACGTAAGGAATCAGTCCCAAGCCCTGGGTGCCACCGTCCAGCAGCGTCACATCCGGCGGAAATCGATAGCGCTGTTCCAGCGCCTGCACCAGCCGCACGCCGAAACCCTCATCGGCCCAGAGCAGGTTGCCTATGCCCAAAATCAGGATGCGCATGGCCGCACCGTCAGGGCCTGTCGTCCTTCCACACCCGCCAGCCGTCGACCATGGTGCTGGCCACCGACTGGCGCGACAGGTGCTGTTCGCGAATGGCGACGTAAACGTGCACCAGGCTGAACACCACCAGGTACCACATTCCCAGGTGATGCAGGCTGTGCGCCTGCTGGCTGCCGCCCAACAGCGGCAACACCCAGCCGAACAGCGCCGCCGACCAGCCGCCGGCGCCTTCGCCGTATAGCGCAAAACCGCTGACCATCATGAACAGGCTGCCCAGCACGTAACACAGGAACAGGGTCAAACCCGCCAGCGGATTATGGCCGGCGTGCTTGCGCGGTTCCGCCACCAGAAACAGATACCACAGCAGTTCGTGCCACAGTCCTTGCCACCAGTGCGGATCGTGCACGGCCGGCAGGAACAGTTCGCGGGCATAGCGGTTGCCCACCAGCGCCCAATAGGCCCGGCCGATCAGCCCCACCGCCAGGATATAGCCGGCGGAAAAATGCCCGAAGCGGATATAGCCCATGAGGAAATGCTCGCTGGCCTCGCCGCCGGCCGCCACCGGCGGATGGGCGATGAGCCAGCCGGTCAGCGCCAGCACCACGATGGCGGCGGCGTTGATCCAGTGCCATAAGCGCACCGGGATTTCATAGACGTAAATGCGGTCTGGTACGGATAAAACATTGGACATTGCAATACCTTCCTTTCGGATCAGGATTTATTCAGAGGTAACCACGAAACACACAAATACACGAAGTCTGCAGATGACTGATGTTCTGGCGGGACGGGGTTTGAACCCCGTCCGGCACAAAGGCCGATACAAATGCGTACCTACAACGCTCCGAACCATGGTACGCACAGCGTACCCTACGCAAATCGCCTCACCCCGGCGCCATCAACAAATACACGCCCCAGGCACCGATCAACCCGCCGGCGCCGCGGTACAACACAGGGGCACGCAGCAGCAACCGGCCCAGGCCGATGCCGAATAAGTGCAACATCCCTGTTGCGGCAACAAAACCAGCGGCATAGACGGCGAAATCGGCATCGGCCGCCATTTCCCGGCCATGGGCAAAACCGTGCAGCAGGGCGAACAAACCCACCAGCGCCACGGCAGAGCTAAGCGGCAGACGGGCCATGGCGGCCAGCAAACCACCCAGCAACAACACCGAGGCGGCGATGCCGATTTCCATGTCGGGCGGCGACACGCCGGCGACACCCAGCGCCGCGCCCAACGCCATAACCAACACAAAGGCCACAGGCAAACTCCACACTCGCTGCGGCGCGGCCAGGGCCGCCCACAATCCGACGGCCACCATGGCAGCCAAGTGGTCCAAACCGGTGAACGGATGGATAAAGCCGGCGACTATGCCCGCCGCCGACTGGGCACCGCTGTGGGCCAGAGCGGCGGGAGCAGCCAACGCGGCCAGGACTGCCATGAAACAGGAAAATTTACGCATCATAAACCTCATGAATTATCGGGACGCGGTGCATCCCGTTGGATCATCACGTTTGGCTGGTTCCCAAGCTCCCGCTTGGGAATCCGGTAGCGGAAGCTCCGGCTTCCCGTTATAACCCCGGAAGCCGGAGCCTCCAGGGCAGCATTCCCAAGCTGGAGCTTGGGAACGAGCGCCGAGCACGAGCACAACGCAAGCGTTGTGGTTCGCCGACTCACCGCATATATGGACTCCTCCCGATTGCAAGCATTTTCTCGTTGATCGCGTCGGTCAAGTAACGCAGTTGCTGCCATATATCCGGCCTGTTGATGAGGTGGTTGTGTCCCCTCTGGCCTTGA
>SCQD01000168.1 GCA_004299145.1 Methylococcaceae bacterium
ACCACCCGTATCTTGGATACCCGTCGATTAACGAGAAATAGGCCTTACCCTTCCATTCGAAAGATTCCCATACCGGTTCGCCTTCATATCCCAAGGCGTATCTTTTACCCCATGGGTCAGCATCCATTGCTGTTGCGAAAGCGTCGAGGGTAATGTTGCGACGGTTTTCGACGATCACGATGGCATCAACGCCCATGGCAAAGCCCCCTCTTTAAATCATTGCATCCAGTATACCGGCAACCGCTGCAACGGATGCGAGCGGTTTTCCGCCGCGAAACGCGCTTCCGCGACGCTCCAGACCTGCCATGTTTTCAAAACAACCCCTCACCATAAGCCTGCAAAGCCCCCAACACCGCCAACTTCCCCGCATCCCCCGCCCACTCGTTTTGCAACTGCCGCAACTGCTGCCGGTACTGGTCCAGCGGCGATTGAGCGCCGACGGGTTCCAGCAGGCGCCGCCGGCGCAAAGCCTGCCAGCGCTGGGTTTCTTCGGCGTTCAAGCTCTCCGGCCAGTTGCGCGCGCGGTAGCGAAAAAAGATTTCCGGCAAGCGCGGGTCGTCGAATGCCGGCCGCGCCCCCGCCAAGCCTTCCGGGCTCAGCGCGCGCAGCTTGATCAGCGTGTTGCGGTCGGTGTCCTTGATAAAGCCGTCATACAAAGCCACGTCGACGTCGCCGGCGGGGTATTCCGGCGCGGCGAACACCGCCCGCAGCTTGTCCGCCAGTCCCGTGGCGTTTTTCAATGCTTCCAGGTGTTGGGCGTACTGCGCCAGATCGATGCGCCAGCGCTCGGCATCCTGGGGACGCAAGGCGTTCATCGGCGCCAATACCGGGCACTTATTGAGGTGCACGGTTTTCAGCGGAATGCGCGCCACGCCTGCCGGTAAATCCGCCGTGGCGCTATACAGGCGTTCGCGTATCGCGTCAGCGGACAAACTTAACAATGGCTCGGGGTCGGCGCTTAAATCGAACACCACCACGCCGTTGTTGTTCGTCGGGTGGCCGGCCAGGGCCACGATGACGGCCAGATTGCCGCGTTCGCCGGCATAGCGGCCCGATACGTGCAGCAACGGCTGATAAGTGCCCAGGCTCAGCAGCCCGGCGGCGGCCTGCTTGCCGCGATTGTGCAGCAGGAACTCGAACAAACGCGGCTGTTTGGCTTTCAACAAGCGGGCCAGGGCGATGGTGGCGTGCACGTCGGACAGCGCATCGTGGGCCGCGTCGTGCAGCAGGCCATTGGCGGCGCTCAACTGTTCCAGTTTCAGGCTGGGCTTGCCGTCCAGTTCGGGCCATACCACGCCTTCCGGGCGCAGTGCCCGGGCGGCGCGCACCAGATCGATCAAATCCCAGCGCGAATTGCCGTTCTGCCACTCGCGCGCATAGGGGTCGTACAGATTGCGGTAAAACAGGTGGCGGGTGACTTCATCGTCGAAGCGCAGGGTGTTGTAGCCCAGGGCGCAGGTTTGCGGCTGGGCCAGTTGCGCGTGGATCAGCGCGGCGAATTCGGCTTCGCGCACGCCTTTTTCCCCGGCGATTTGCGGCGTGATGCCGGTGATCAGGCAGGCGATGGGATCGGGCAGGCAGTCGGGCGACGGCCGGCAATATGCGACGACGGGCTCGGCGATGGGGTTGAAGTTTTCGTCGGTGCGGAGGCCGGCGAACTGGCAAGGCCTGTCGCGGCGCGGATCGCTGCCGAAGGTTTCGTAATCGTGGAAAAAAAATGTCTGAGCCATAAGGGGTGAACTCGCAGGGCAATCAAGCGGCGGGGCGCGCTGTCGATATCAACGACAGGTGCGGTGGTAGGACCGCATGCTACAGCTCAGGGAAATGAGCGACAATACGAAAAGCGCTTTTATCGTTCAGGCGGGCCGTGATGGACATCAACCTCAAAAGTTTAGGGCAGTTGTTGCCGCAAGCGCCCAAACTGGCGGATATCGCGGTCAAGCTGCCGTCCAATCTGCTGGCCAATCTCTTGCAAACCGGCCAGCAGCTTTCCGCAACGGTGTTGAAGGATAAAGGCAACAACCAGTATCTGCTGGAAGTTTTCCACCCCGTCACGCATGCCCGCGTCCAGGTCAACGCGCAAGCCATCGCGGCGCTGGAGTTGGGCGGTCCTATTCAGTTGGAAGTGGTCGAAGGCGGCGCCCTGCCCCAAGTGCGCATCGTGCGGCAATCGCCCCCCGAACTGGACACGCCGGTGGATGACGCCATGCGCGAATACTTGCCCAAGCAGGAAGAGCTATCCAGTCTGGTCGGCCAATTGGCGGATTTCGTGCAAAAAGGCAAACCATCCAGCCTCCCGCCGGAGGTTCAGCAATTAGCGCGCAATCTGCTCGCCGGCCTGCCGGACAAAAACACCCTGACCAACCCGGAGGGCTTGAAGCAGGCCGTGCGCGACTCCGGCCTGTTCCTGGAATCCAAGCTGGCGCAACTGGCGCAAACCGAGGCCGGCGGCGACGCCAGCCATGCCGCGCCGACCACCCCCACCCTGAGCAACGACCTGAAAGCCAAGCTGATCATACTGGCCGAAGCGCTGGCGGGCCGCGCCGCGTCCAGCGGCAGTGCTTCGGCACAAAGCGCCGCTGCACAGACTGCCACAGCGGCTCAGGGTGCGCCGCCCGCTGACGGCGCCCAACTCCCGCCCGCCGCCGCCAAAACCGCCAGCCCACCGCTGCCGGTGCCGGTTGCGGACAGCGAAGGCGCGCCAGCCCGCCAATCTGCGCAGAGCACGTCTCCTCAGACACAGCCCGCGCCGGACCATCAACGCCCTGCGGAGGCACGGCCGCAAAGCCCCGCCCAGCCCGCTGCGGCCATGAACATACCGCCGCAGCCGGGCGAGCAACGTGCGCCGGCGGCGCAGCAGCAGGCACAGCGTGCGCCCGTCCTGCCCACTCAGTCAGGAGCCCAGGGCACAGCCCAGCCCCAGCAGGACCCACCAACCGGCCACGTGGCAAGCAGCGCGGCAAGACCCGAAACCACGCGCACCATGGCCGCCACGCCGCAGTCCGGCCCTGTTGCGGCGGAACAGTCTGCCCCACGCCTTGCGGACCGGGCCAAATCCGCCGCCGCGCCCGGCGCCTCCAAAGGAGCGGGAGACCAGGCGGCCTCATACACGGCAACGGAGCGGGCCGGCACGCCGGCACCACAGCCGCGCATGTCCACCGCAACCACGCCAGTCCCTCTTCAGGCCGACAGCGATGCGCCACCCCAGCCCGAAACGCCGGCAGCGCAGCAGACTCAACGCGCAGCCGAATCGGCCACTGCACCCAAAAGTCCGGGGACAACCAACACGCAGCAGACCGACGGCGCGCCTGATCGAGCCCAGCAAACCCAGTCGCAACGCACCGCCATACCGGCTCAACCCCACCCACAGGACAAAACCGGCCTACCGGCGCAGCCTGACGCACCCGGCACGCCGGCTGCGCAGCCACAGCAATCGCAACGCAGCTCTGCCGTACCGGCGCAAACCCACCCCCAGGGAAAAACCGACGTCCCCAGCACCCACGACGCACCAGAGCAGCCAACTCAGCACACCACCTCTACAACGCCGCAAACCAAGACTCAATCCGCGACGCTTGCTCCGTCTTTGCCAAACCAGGCCGGCGCGCCAACCACGCAGGCGCCTCTATCGAACGGCCGCCCGGAAGCCACTCCGTCACCTCAAGCCGGAACCAGCAGCAACACATCGAAAAGTCCGCCTGACGCATCAGACACGCCACCACCGCAGAGTAACCGGGAACCCGCAGCCCAGCCCGGCGCGTCACGCGCCGCCAACTCGCCGATTCAGCAATACTTGCGGAACATGCCCGACGCGCCCGCCCGGCAGCAAACCCGCAGCACACTCGACTTGCCCGCCCAGCCAGCCAGCCCCGCCGCCGCCGGTGCGCAAGCCGGCGTCCAGCAGGCTGCCGGCCGGACGCTGTCGCCAACCGGCGCGGCTTATGTGCCGAACCAGCCAGCCGGCGCGACGGCAACGCCCGCAGCCGCCGGCCACGGCACGCCCGGCACCGGCGAAGCTCACATAGCCCCTGAGCGCGCAACGCCAACCGCCCCGGGCATGGCGGGCGAGAGCAAGCCGGTTCCCGGCGGATTCATCGCGAAAAATGCAGCGCCACCAGGCCGCCATGATGCGCCGGCCAGCCCGACCGGCGAGCCGGCCTCGCCGGCTGGCCGGCA
>SCQD01000016.1 GCA_004299145.1 Methylococcaceae bacterium
GGCGGTGCTGAGCAGGTTTTGAATGCGTTCACGCTGCTCGGCGATGTATAAATACGAAGCGGCCACTACCGCCGCCTGCGTCAAATACTCTTGCTGCAGCGCGTCAAAGCGTTCGAAAGTGGCGAATTCGATGACGCCCAGCAGTTCGTCGTCACGCAGCAGCGGGTAGGTATAAGTGTGCAAGGGTTTGCTGGTGGTGGTGCCGGTCAGGATGGGCGGCGCATCGCTGGGCACCGAGTGCAGCACGATCAGTTTTTTCTCGCGCGCGACCTGGCCGACCGCGCCCTCGCCCAGCCTATAGCTGTTGCCCAGCGCATCGCGCTCGCTGTACATATAGCTGCCCAGCAGCTCCAGCGTCGCCGACTCCGCACGGTAGGTATAAAACACGCCGCGGCCGGCGTCGACGTAGCGGGACATCTGGCTGAGCGCGGTGTCGGCCAGATGCACCGCATCCAGATCGCCGATCAGCGACTGGTTCAACTGCGTCAAGCCGGTAGTCAGCCAGTTGCGCTGTTCGTTCTGGATTTTGGCTTCGCGCAGCATCATCGTCATATTGTTGATGGCGCGGCCCAGGCGGTCCTGGGGAGACAGCAGTTCCAGCTGGGTGGAAAAATCGCCTTGAGAAATAATGTCCGCCAGACTGGCCGTGCGCTCCATGGTGGTGATGACGCGCGCGGTGCAATCCAGCATCAGGCTGACCTCATCGTTTCCGTGATACTCCATCACTTCCAGGCCGGTTTCCCCGCGCCCCAGGCGCTGTAACTGACGGGTGACAAAAGACAACGGAGAAACCAGTATACCCAGGTAATGCTGAGTGATGCCCAATATGATCAAGCCGACCAGAACCAATAAGCCTGCGAAGATAATTTTGAACTGATTTAGCTCCGCCAGGGCAATGTCTTCGTCCACGACCCCGACCAGGGTCCAGTAACGCCCCCGGTTGCCCGGCAGGGGATAGATGTGCTGGAAAGCGATCAGACGGCCCTGGGTGGCAAGCAGGCCGGATTCCTGCTTATTCAGGTCGGGCAACAGGTCGGGAAAATCCCGTTGAAATGAAGCCTCGTGATTCAACAAGCGTCCAAAAGCCTTGCCCGCTTCCGGATGAAACATATATTGGCCTTCGGTATCGATCAGGTAAAACCTGCGGCCTTGCGCGTTATTATTGGCCTGGCGGATATAGTCGAATATCGCCTCGGCATTCAAGTTGGTGACGACCACGCCGTAAGTCACGTCATTGCCGCCCATCAAGGGAATCGCAAAGCGCACGACCGGCACATAGGGTTTTTCGACATGGCTGCCCAGCTTGTTCATGTCCAGTTTTGAAACGAACATATCCCCCTTGGGCAGCATGATGCCCCAGGTAAAGTAATCCTCCGTGGACCTGTCCTGCAGCGCTTCATCCGGGACGGTTTTCACTTCATCGGAATTGGGCTCTTTGCGCACGAAAATTCTTTCTTTACCCTGCCGGTCGAGAAAGCGAATGGTATAAATATACTTATAAGCAGCACTGAAGTTGCGCAAATATTCGGTTGCCACTCTGCGCCAGTATTCAGCTTGGGTGGAATTGCCCATTTCCAGCCAATAAGCGTGGCGCAACAGGTCGTAACTGCGGCTGTGAAAGGCGGCGTCGCTGCGGGCGGTATCGAGATTGGACAGTATTTTTTGCGAGGTTTCCACGGTATAGCCGCGCAACAAATCCTCCGCCTTGCCCCGGTAAGCATTGCTTGCGCTGGTATAGCCGAAATAGCCGATAACGCCTATGGCCCCCAGGGTTACCACGTAAAACAGCAAGGAAAACTTGACGCGCAGCCCCATGGCCAGGCGCGGCTTTTGCAGCAGGGCGCGAAAGCCGTTGCTCGAAGGCGTATTGCTCGTCATCAGTCTGTCCTCAATGATTTGATAAGACGCAGCTTATTCGCCAGATAACCCAGGGTCTGGGCCACGTCGGCAGGCGTTTTGTCTTCAAAATATTCGGCAATCGGCGTCACGCTGTGAATCAGGCCGATTTTGGCTTTGATGGTATCCAGTTCCGCCAGCGCCATATCGATGAGATTAAACACGTCGGCCGGCACAATACCCTCGGTTTTGTGCAAAGCACTGAAATCGGTGGTTTCGATATTGGCCAGGCGTTGCAGGCGCTGAATTTCGTCCATGACTTCAAACGCCAATCCCAGTGTTTCATTGACGTCCGCTTCTTCTTTTCTGGGCGGGGGAGCGGCGCTGTCGAAAATCTTTAATTGCAGCAGTATGCCGTCGACGTCTTTATTCAAGCGCAACACCTCGCTGTAGACGTGGGAAGGGGTAAATCCGGCCCCGATCAAGCCGCCCCAAAGCGCCAATATTTCATTAAGTTTGTTATATACGTCCAGGGGCTTTTTTTCTTCCGGGTGTGGCGTGGAAACGGGTTCGCCGGGTATGCCCAGATGGCGCCTGAGTATGCGGATTTCCGTCAGGATGCGCTGGGTTTGCGACCAAACCATGCGTGCTTCCACATTGCTCATGGGCTCGGTAGCCGTGGGGGCAATACTGGTCAGGCCGTGCAGGCGGCGAAATACGTTGATTTTCATCAACAACTGATAAGTTTTCTGCCAGACGTGACGGGGCTTGACTTCCGTCTGCAGCGGCGTATAGGTGATTTTGGTTGTTATATTGAAATGGCGCCGGATAATTTCGGTTTCCTGCTCGATCAATAGCGCCTGGGTATAAACCTCGGCCGGACCAATGTCAGGCACAGCCGCCCAGCCGGCGGATATACAGGCCAGCCAAAACAATATGCCACGGGTGGTGTGGAGAAACAGGCTCATCGGCGGATTTCTTTATTCGTCAGAGGGGTGGTATTGGCGCAACTAAGCGGCAAACTTTATTTTATCGTTGGCATATTGGTGGATCAGTGAACTGATCAGGGTTTGATAAGGCAACCCCTGGCTGAGGGATTTTGCTTTGATGCGTTCAATATCGCTTTCCAGCAACCTGATGCTGATGGCCTTTTTTTTGTTCATTTGAGCACATGCGATTTTCGTATAACGTTTTTTTTCATTTTCCACGTTATCGATACTGATGGCGCGATCACTTTCGACATACTCTACAATGGCTTTTTCTTCTGCTGAGAGTCTAGCTGTCATGTTTGGGTCCTTTATAGTATTTCTTGTGATATTTCCGGCTGGGAATGATGTTCTTTAGAAAAATGGTGTCTTCACTTTCCACAAATGGCACGTAATACACATAACCGTGTATTTTGCAGAGTATATCGAAGTTCCATGCCGCCGTTGCACGGATAGCATGGAGGAACACCCCTGCAACGGGTATCATGCCCGCATGGCTCAATTTTTTTACAGCGGTGATATCCTCCACGTCAGCCGTGACGAATATGGTTCTATCGAAGTGGTGGAGCAAGACGGCGTGCGTGCGCTGCACTTTGGCACCCATTCGCGTCAGAGCGCCATGAATCTGGCCGATCCCGACAGGCTGGAATTATCTTATACCCGCGCCATGCTGGCCGCCCTGCTGTTTCACGACAGTCCCAGGCGCATGCTGCTGGTGGGCTTGGGCGGCGGCTCCTTGGCCAAGTTCACCTGGCAACAGTTTCCGCAGTCCCGCATTACCGTGGTGGAAAAACGCGCCGCGGTGGCGCAAATCGCCTACGACTGGTTTGACCTTCCCAAAGACCGGCGTTTGCAGGTTCACATCGCCGATGGCCTGGATTTTGTCCGTTCGGCGGAGCCGGACAGTTACGACTTGATCCTGGTCGATGCCTACCACGGACACGGCATGGCCGCGGAAATCGCCCAACAGGCATTTTACCAGCGTTGCGCCGTGTTGCTGGCCAATGGCGGGGTATTGTCGACCAATCTGTGGGGCAATGATGCGCAGATTCTGGCGCATGGCCTGCGCATGCTGGAAGAGCACTACGCCAGACCGGTGCTGCAACTGCACGTGCAAGGCAAAGGCAACGTGATTGGCTTGGGACTGCAACGCGCGCCGTCCGTTGCCGTGCTGGCGGGGCTGAGGGACAAGGCGGCGCGGCTGGAAGCGGGACTGGGATTGGAGTTCAGCTTGTTCGTCAAACAACTGAAACGGACGAATCGGCGCTGGTTTTAAATCGCCTGATTGCCACGCTCAGGAACATAAAGCGCCATTGCCATAAACCACGGCTTTTTTGCCGCGCTTCAAATAGGGCGCAAACTCGCGCAGCACACACACACCGGGCAATGCGGCAACTTCCGCGATGACATCGTGCTCCGCCAGCAGCAGGGCCGGAGCGGTTTGCGCCAGCGTGGCCGCCGCGTTTTCCGCCGGCAAAACGGCAATCGGCCGGCCGTGGTAGTAGACGGTGCGCATGTCGATTTGCCGGTAGGCATAAACGGGGATTGTGTCGTGGTCGTGCAGAAAATCCGCTATTTGCGGCAGGGCGCTGTAACGATAGTGGTAAAGGCGCGCCTCGCCCAGCGCGAAATAAGCCGCCCAACCCAACGGCAGCAATACACCGAGGACTTTCAACCAGCGCAGGCCATGTTGTTCGGCCAGCGCTCCCAGCTGTTGCCCCAGCAGCAGCGCCAGAGCCGGATAAGCCGGCAGCAAGTATTTGGCGTGTTTGTCGCCGAATAAGGAAAACGCCAGCAGCGGCAATAAAACCCCCAGCAATAACGCCACGCAGGCAGGCTGTTGCAACCAGGATTGCGGCAACGTTTTCGGTCGGATCAACAACAGCAGAATGGCCGGAAAAAAATCCCCCAGCACCCACAGCAGGTAATAATAAAACGGCTCGCGGCTGCCTTCGCTGCCCTGCATTTTGCCCAGCATATCGCCCTGAATCACCCCCAGCCAGGCATCCAGCCCCAAACGGGCCGCCACGGCGGCGTACCAGGACAACCCCACCAGCAATAACAGCAACCAGCCTTCGGCGCAACGCAACGCCTGCCAAGCACGCGGATCGCGGCTATACAGCGCATAGCCCAGCAACGGCAGGGTAACGAACAGCAACGCCACCGGACCCTTGGTCAGCAGCGCCAAGCCGAGTAATCCGTAACTCAGCCACAGCCAGCGGCGGCTGCGCTGATCCAGCACGTAAGCCAGCGCTGCCAGCAACGACAGGCTGCATAAAGCGGTGAGCAGCATCTCGATTTCCGCGCGGCGGGCAAACACTGCAAAACCGGCGTTCGCCAGCAGTATTTGCACGGCAAACAGCGCGGACCAGCGGCCAAACCAGCGCATCGCCACGCGATAGCCGGTCCACAACACCGCCAGCGCCGCCAGCGCCGAAGGCAGGCGCACCGCCCATTCGTCGACCGCGCCGCGCAGCTCGGCAACCATGGCGCCCAGCCAGTAAAACAGCGGGGGCTTGGTGATATACAGCTCGCCGTTCAGGCGCGGCAACAGCCAATCGCCGCCGGCCAGCATGGCCTGCACCGGCAAGGCGCGGCGCGCTTCGTTGAGCGACAGCAGAGGAATGCTGCCCAAGCCCCAAAAAGCGATGGCCGATGCGGCGAGAACCGTGAGCAGGCAAGCGTAGCGGTAAAACGGATCGAAAGGGTGTGGCACGGTGGAATTCAGGGCAACGGGCGGGCAGCCATTATAAGGGGGGTAACGATGCACCACGAAGCACGCGCATCGTTCCCACGCTCTGCGTGGGAATGCATCCTGGGACGCTCTGCGTCCCGAGCGGAAACAGGGGGAACGCCGGCAAGCGTCCGACATCGGTTATTCAGTGAATGGCGCGCGGAAAACGCGGCTCCAAAGGCGGAACCGCTATCGCGTTCCGCCCTACGCACGGGTGGTGCCGGCTGCGCGACGGCATTGCGTCGTCATTGACGTATTATGGGGCGCGCAATATCGTTTCCCGTATGATTAAATCGTTTGCCGACAAAACTACCGCCGCTTTTAACAACCAACCCTGAGACCCATGAAATACCTGCTATTTTTGCTTGCCCTGCTGACGCTCTCCATCGCCCGGGCCGAAACCATTTACGTGACCCTGGAAAAAGACAACGCGCTGGCGGTGGTGGACGGCATCGACGGCAAACTGGTCAAAACCGTCAAGGTGGGCCTGCGCCCCCGTGGCATTGCGCTGAGCCACGACCGCAAACAGCTCTACGTGGCGGTCAGCGACAGCCACAGCATCCAGGTGCTGGACGTGGCCACGCTGAAAATCGTCGGCAAACTGCCCAGTGGACGCGACC
This sequence comes from Methylococcaceae bacterium, assembly GCA_004299145.1. Taxonomy (GTDB): domain Bacteria; phylum Pseudomonadota; class Gammaproteobacteria; order Methylococcales; family Methylococcaceae; genus Methylogaea. The sequence continues at coordinate 6,177 of SCQD01000016.1, forward strand.
CGGAAACCTTTGCCGTGGACCCCAGCGGTGAACGCTTATACGTTTCCAACGAAGACGATAATCTGGTCACGGTCGTGGATGTGGCCAGCCAAAAAATCATCAAGCAGATCCCGGTGGGCGTGGAGCCGGAAGGCATCGCCGTCAGCCCGGACGGGCGCTGGGTGGTATGCGCTTCGGAAACCACCAATATGGCGCACTGGATCGACGCCAAAACCCTGGAAGTGGTCGACAATACCCTGGTGGACGCGCGCCCGCGCGCTTTGAGCTTCAGCGCCGACAGCAAACAGTTGTGGGTGACTTCCGAAATGGCCGGCAGCGTTGCGGTGCTGGATGCCGACACCCACCAGATCATCAAAACCATAAGCTTTCAGATACCCGGCGTGCTCAAGGATAAGATCCAGCCGGTGGGCGTAAAAATCGACGACGAGGGCCGCTGGGCCTACGTCGCCCTGGGGCCGGCCAACCGCGTGGCGGTCATCGACGCCGAAAAGCTGGAAGTCAGTGATTATTTACTGGTCGGCCAGCGCGTATGGAACATCGCGTTCGACCCGGCGCAAAGATACCTGTACACTGCCAACGGCGCCAGCAACGATATTTCCACCATCGGACGCCACCCGCGGCATACAGTCAGCAAATCCATCGCCGTGGGAAATTATCCCTGGGGATTGGTGGTACGACCGTAAGGTGGCCGTTCCGTCACCATTCGCCACTTCGAATAGCAACGCCATTTCTGGTTCATTCCCAGGCGGCCTGTGGGGACGTGAAAAAAATTGCACTTGCCGTGCCGACGCCACCCTGCTGTAATAACAACGTTATTACTTTACGGGGTGCACGCCATGAAAACACATCTGCGGCGCTTGGGTAATTCCAAGGGCGTTTTATTACCTGCCGCCGCGTTGGCCGCCAGCGGCATCGGCGATGAAATCGAACTGACCGTGTCAGCGGGGCGCATCGTCATTACCCCCGCTGTGCCCGATCGCCAAGGCTGGTTTGACGGCTATCAGGCGGAGGAAGACACCGATGCCTGGGGCAGACTGGTCGCAACCGACGCCGACAGCGGGGAATGGGAGTGGTAAAGCGTAGCCGGACAATTCGGCGCGGTGAGGTCTACTGGGTCGATCTCGAACCGGTAGTCGGCACGGAAATCAAAAAAATCCGCCCGGCCCTGGTCGTCTCACCCGATGACATGAATCAAATACTGCCGCGCGTGATCGTCGTGCCACTGACCGGCAAGGGCCAAGCGCTGGGTTGCCGGCCGGAAATTATGTTCAATCATCGCCCCACCCGCATCCTGCTCGACCAAATCCGTTGCGTAGATAAAGTCCAGCTGGCTGGCAAGCTGGGGCAAATCGACACAGCCTGTTGGCACCCGATTTTGCTGCAAATGCTGGCTTAAGCTAAAGTGAACCGCCAACCCGTGCACATTCACTGAATGGTACATTGTCATCAATCTGTCACATTAAGCCCTTATAGTGCTTGGCGCACCGTAACCGAATTCCGAGAGTAACCTCCCGGCCGATCCTGAACAACGAGAGAAATGCCATCCATGAAACCCAACAAATTGATTACCGTATTGGGATTGGCTGCCGGCCTGTCGATTGCCGATGCCGAAGCCACCGCTGCCGGCTCCGCCAAGCCGCTGCCTGATTACAAAAAAGCCAGCGGCGTATCCGGCAACTTGTCCAGCGTAGGTTCCGACACGCTGGCCAACTTGATGACCCTGTGGGCCGAAGAATTCAAGCGCGTTTATCCCAACGTCAACATCCAGATCCAGGCCGCCGGCTCTTCCACTGCTCCACCCGCGCTGAGCGAAGGCACGGCCAATCTGGGGCCCATGAGCCGCAAAATGAAGGATGAAGAAATCGAAGCTTTTGAGAAAAAGCAGGGGTATAAGCCCACGCCGGTGAAAGTTGCCATTGACGCGCTGGCCGTGTTTGCCCACAAGGACAATCCCATCAAGAACATGACGATCGCTCAAGTCGATGCCGTTTTTTCCAGCACCCGCAAGTGCAATTATGCGGAAGACGTCACCCAGTGGGGCCAGTTGGGCCTGACCGGCGAGTGGGCGAATCGTCCGATCCAGTTGTTCGGCCGCAACTCGGTTTCCGGCACCTACGGTTATTTCAAGGAGCACGCGCTGTGCAAAGGCGATTTCAAAACCAACGTCAACGAACAACCGGGGTCCGCGTCCGTCGTACAGTCGGTGAGCACTTCGCTCAACGCCTTGGGTTACAGCGGCATCGGCTATAAAACCTCCAACGTCAAAACCGTGCCCCTGGCCGCCAAAGAAGGCGGTGAATACGTAGAAGCCACGGAAGCCAATGCCATCAGCGGCAAATATCCGCTGGCCCGTTATTTATACGTTTACGTCAACAAGCACCCCAATAAGCCGCTGGCGCCGCTGGAAGCGGAATTCGTCAAACTGGTGCTCTCCAAGCAAGGCCAGGGCGTGGTGGTCAAGGACGGCTACATTCCCGTACCCGCCGAAGTGGCGGCGAAAGAGTTGAAGAATCTGGAATAAGCCCACATCGGCCTCGCTTCAGTCATGGCCGCTGAGCTTCCCAGCTCAGCGGCTTTTTTTGTTTGCGGCCAAAGTTCCTCGGCTCCGCTAAAATTCACCGGCTCTACCCGAACCGTAAGCGTTCATGCCCCCCCTGAACGCTTACCCCGAACTTTACCATGTGCCGACCCTCCGCAATGAAGATGCCCAAACCCATCCCTCCCCTGCTGCTGCTGATAACCGCCACGACGCTTTCCAAGCCGGCCATCGGTGAAAATTTCATGGAAGCGGATTATCAGCAAAAGATGTTGCTGGAAAACAGCAGGCGGTTTGTGCAGCTATACCTTTCGGAAAACGCCAGTCAGCTGGCTTATATAAAAGGCCCCGACAAACAAAAAGCCCTCGCCAGGTACGAATATCTGCAAGCGCTGATCCACAAGCAGAATGCCAAGCCGAACCAACCCGTCGCCGGCAAGCTGTTGGAAGCCTTGCTGTCGATGGAGCTGGCCAATGCCAAGCACAGCCTGGAATCTCTACTGGATCTTGAAGCGGCCAAAAATATCCTGGAGCAGTGCTGCATCGACGCCATCACGGCGGAAAACGCCGTTGCTCACGCCTTGCTGGGATATCTGTATTTCAAGGTGCCCCCGGATCCCCTGTCGTTTGGCGACAAGGAACGCGGCCTGCAGCATTTGCAAAAAGCCCTGGAAATAGACCCGGAAGGGGCTTGGCCGAACTACTACTATGGGATCTATCTGAAGGAAACGCAGCAACCCCTGCCTGCCCGCCGCTCACTGGAAAGGGCGGTGGTCGGCCGCATACCGGCTGGGTTGAGCGGGATTGAAGTGGTGATACGCCGCGATACGGAAGAGGCGCTTAAATTATTTGACCACGCCACGCCGGATGAACCTTAGCCAACCTTGGCTGCATCATGCGCGGTTGTAATGAGAGCGGGGTTGAGGCGAGAACAGATGGGTGTACCCTCTGCTTCGCCCCAACGTCCGGCTTAAGTGATGCGGTTACAGGATAAAGTCGCGGGCTTGTAGACCGTCGACGCCGCTAAGCAGCACGGCAAACTCCGGTTTGGCATCGGCATCCGTGCTGCCGTATAGCACATTCGCCGTATCGTCGAAGCGCAGCTGTCCACTGGCGTTGCCACTGAAAGCTTTTCCGCCGATATAGACAAAAGCTTGATCGCCCGCCTTGGCGGCGTTGGCGTCGATGCCGGCCAGATCGATCTTGTCGCCGTCAGCCGACTTGAAGTCGGTGATGGTATCGCTAAAGCCGCGCGTGCTGTCCGAAGGCTTGCTGAAAGCAAAGCGGTCGGCGTTGCCGCCACCCGTCAGCGAGTCTTTTCCTTCATTGCCGGCAAGCAAGTCGGATCCGGCTCCGCCGTTGATGCTATCGTCGCCGTCCGCTCCTATCAAAGCGTTGTTGGCCGCATTGCCCAGCAGTACATTGTCCGCATTATTGCCGGCGCCGTTGATCGCCTGTGTGCCGGTCAGCTCCAGGCGCTCCAGATTGTTACCCAGGGTGTAAGTGATGCCGGATTTGACGGTATCGATTTCCGTCGCCAGCGTGCTGGTCTCAACGATAGCATCTCTGGCACTGTCTATGCCGTAGAAGTCGTTGCCCGTACCGCCGGCCAAAACGTCGTTGCCGGTGCCGCCGTCCAACGAGTCGTTGCCGCCGCCGCCGCTGAGCGAATCGGCGCCTGCGGCACCGGACAGGAAGTTGGCGGCATTGTTGCCGGCTATCCGGTTGGACAAGTCATTGCCCGTACCGTTGATCGCCGCGGTGCCGGTAAGTTCCAGGTTCTCCAGATTGGCGCTCAACGGGAATGAGGCGCTGGATTTGACGGAGTCGATTTCCGTAGTCAGCGTGCTGGTCTCGTTGATCACGTCTCTGGAGCTGTCTACGGTGTAGAAGTCGTTGCCGGTTCCTCCTGACAACGAATCGTTACCGGCACCGCCGTCCAGCGAGTCATCCCCGCCGTTGCCGAAAATCGTATCGAAGCCCTCCCCCCCTTCCAGCCCGTTGCCGCCGTTATTGCCGGTCAGGCGATTGGCCAACTCGTTGCCGGTGCCATGGATGTCATCCTCGCCGCCAAGTTCCAGCGTTTCCACGTTGTCGCCCAGCGTATAGGTCACGCTGGATTTGACGACGTCGATTTCGGTCGTCAGCGCGCTGGTTTCGACGACGGTATCCCTGCTACTGTCCACCACGTACACGTCATTGCCCGCACCGCCCGTCATCGCGTCGTTACCGCTGCCGCCGTCCAGGGAGTCATCCCCACCCGCGCCGTTGAGGCTATCCGCACCGCCGGCACCGCTCAGCCGGTTGTCGGCGCTATTGCCGGTAAGGCGATTGGCCAAGTCGTTGCCTGTGCCGTTGATCGCCTCGGTACCCGTGAGTTCCAATACTTCCAGGTTGGCGCCCAACGTATAGGTGACGGCGGATTGGACGGTATCGATTTCCGTAGCCAGGCGACTGGACTCGGTGACGGTGTCTCTGGTGCTGTCGATCCGATAAAGATCGTTGCCCGTACCGCCGGCCAATACGTCGTTGCCGGCACCACCATCGAGTGAATCGGCATCGCCGCCGCCTTCCAGCGTATCGTTGCCGCCCTTGCCCAGCAATGCATTGGCCCCATCATTGCCCGCAATGCGGTTGGATAGGTCATTGCCTTGGCCATTGATGTCCGCGCTGCCGCCAAGCACCAGATTTTCCAGGTTATTGCCCAGAGCATATGCAACGGCGGATTGCACGCTATCGATTTCCGAAGCGGCCGTGCTGGTCTCGGAAATTCTGTCGCCGCTGGAATCAACAACGTAACTGTCGTTGCCCGAACCACCCGCCATCGAGTCGGACCCGGTCCCGCCGTTCAAGGTGTCCGCCCCCGTGCCGCCCGACAGCAAATCGTTCCCTGAACCACCGTCCAGGCTGTCGTCGCCGTCCAGCCCCGTCAGGGTATCGTTGCCGGCCAAACCTGTCAGCTCATCATCGCTGCTCGATCCGGTCAGGCTGTCGTTGCCCGCCGTTCCTACTGCGGACGTCGAAGTCGTCGAAGTCGTCGAGGACGTAGTGGCCGAAGTCGTGGCCGAGGTAGTAGCGGACGTCGTCGCTGAAGTGGTGGCGGAAGTCGTGGCCGAGGTAGACGCGGATGTGGTCGCCGAAGTCGTCGCCGAGGTGGTGGCTGACGTAGTAGCTGAAGTGGTGGCGGACGTCGTCGCCGAAGTGGTTGCCGAAGTAGTGGCGGAGGTGGTAGCCGAGGTAGTCGCTGAAGTGGTTGCCGAGGTAGTAGCTGAAGTACTGGCGGAGGTCGAAGCGTAAGTGGACGCCGAAGTCGTTTCCGCAGGGATAAGCAGGTTATTGCTCAACAGGGACATCCCCGTTACCGTAAACGGCAGTACCGTTCCGACGGCACCCGTGCTGTATTCCAACTCCCAGTCGCCATCCAGCGCAACCGCCCCGGTTTGATCGGTGGAAGCGGCCACATCGGCACCCAGTGCCGCCGATAAAGCGTCGACAAAACCACGGCCTGCCGCGTCGGCGGCAACGGAGCATCCGTACAGCAACACGTCGGCACCGGGAGCCAGCCGTGCGGCAATGGCGTCCAAAGCATCCTGATGCCGCGGCAAATCCGCGCTGGTTACCGTACCGGAGCCCAGGGACAGCGAGTGCGCGTCGCCATGGCTGACTAGGTGAATGGCGGATAAATGGTCGTATCCGGCCAGTGCGTCGGCCAACAATTGCAATCCATCACCGGATGCGGGCAACAAAATCACTGGAATATCAGGACTGAGGCCGGCGACCAGCGTTTTGAAATCGCTAACCTTCGGATCAACAACAATCACTTCGTTAATTACGGACATGGCGAAACCCCTAGTCAAAAGTTAATCAATCAGTTCATGGCGTTGCGGTGTTTTATGTCGGGGAAATCCTTGTAAAAACAAAAAATAAAGGAAGATCAGAGCAATTTATAGCGGGGAAGATTCATCCGGGCAAGGTGCAAGGCGGGTTCGCTGAAACCCGGCGTATAGGGTTTGGCGATACCCGGCAGGTGCACCACGTCATACAGCTCGGTTACGGCGCCCTCGATATGCAGCCAATGCACGAGATTGCCGGTTTTCAGGTCGAAAACCTGCAAACCGCAACGCTGAAAAGTCTGGCGATCTTCCAAACGCCGGGCGAGATTAATGCCGGTGAGCACGCCTTCTTTCAAAGGCCGCAAGCGGGAAAGCGCCACTATGGCATAGTCACCGATAAACACCAAACCGCGGGCAAAACCCGCACAATGCGCAACCGGCATAAAGCGCCTGCCGACAGGATCGACATAACCCAACTCCCCTTCTCCCGAGTTGAGTATCCACAAACGCCCATCGTGCCAACGCGGTGAATGCGGCATGGACAGACCATCGCAAACCACCTCGCCGCTACGAACGTCCACCGCGAAACTACCGCCGGTTTGCTGTGCTTTCCAACCCAGCGGCGTATCGTAGCGCCCGCAGATTGTAGCAAAGGCCAGTTCGCCGTTTTGTGAACAAATACCGTTCAGGTGGCAACGGTCTTCCGACTTCAACTCGCTGATAAAATCGGGCGTCCACACCGGCTGAAAGCTGAAATGTTCGTCGACGGTGGCGATACAGCTGAACTGGGTATTGGCGTAGAGAAACTCATGGTATTTACCGCGAAAACGCACATCGCCCAGCGCATCGTGGGTATTGCTCTGTCCCACCATATAACCGATACGCGGCATATAAACGGCGTCATAATGTTGCCCGTCGACCTCGCCCGCCCCCGTATTGGCAAAACGCCAGATTTGTTCGCGGCAGCCTATCCACAGCTTGTCGCCGTCGATAACCAGCCCCATCGCCATGCCCACGGCCCGGTCCAGGGCATACAGACTGCCGTCGTCACGGCTCCCCAAAAAAAACATCCGGCCGGATTGGTAGGTCGAGAAGGCCAACGACCCGCCGGTGTCCGCCAGCCAGCCGGCAAAGCCGGGTGACGGCCTAAGCTGAGGTTTACCCGCTTCGCGCAACACCTGTTTGTTGCGCTTGCCGCTCGCATCGAAGCCGCTGCGCTTGAAATCGGCTTCGTTCCAATCGTTCAAAGGTGTATTTGACATATAAAATCAACCCTAAAAATGCCGCGCAACCTTACGCGAGCTGAAGAAACCGGTCAAGAAACCGGCACAATTGTCTACTCAACGATCATGGCGCGCGCACCAGCCCCTGCCAAACAAAAAGTCGTAAAATGAAATTGCTCGGCTTTATTCATGCATGAAGTGGCAGCGTCCAGGTTAAGCACGCTGCTGCCCACCGTGGTTTCGGGTATGCTGGAGTCAACAAGCGAAGGGAAAACCCTCATCGCGCTTCCCCATGACGATCGCTTTTTCGACGTGGCGAACCGCGTCATCAAAGTTGAAAATGGCCGCTTGACGCACCTTGAACCGCACCACGGATAATTTCATTGACCGACTTAAATTCACCAAAAAGGAAAGGAGGGACGCTATAACCGACCAACACGCTGCTTGCCGGAAACACCATCATCCATTTGATATCAACTATAGAGGTTTATATGAATACAGAACTTGAACTCGATCTGCAAAAACGCACCCAGAAAGCCAATGCGACCATTAAAAACTATGTTATCGCCAATATGGCCGTCTCACTGGTCCCCTTCCCCCTGATCGATCTGGTCGTCATTACCGGCATTCAGCTGAAATTGCTGCATAGCCTGGCCAAACTCTGGGATGTGCCGTTCAAGAACGATATCGGCAAATCGATACTGGCCTCCCTGGTCGGCAGCGGCGTGCCAACCGGCGCCGCCATGACCATGGCCAGCGCCGCCAAAACCATACCCATGGGCGGCACTGCCGCCGGCGTCATCAGCTTGTCATTATTATCCGGTGCTGCAACCTACGCCGTCGGTAAAGTTTTCGCCCAGCATTTCGCTTCCGGCGGCACATTCCTGGACTTTGACCCGGATTCGGTTCGCGAACACTTCGACAACCTGCTGGCGGAAGGCAAGCAGGTTGTTGCCGATCTCAAGAAAGACTCAGCCTCGAAAGAATCGTCAAAAGAAGCACCCGCAGCCGCAAAATAATCCCCAATGCGGTTGAATTAAGCCGTTCGTGCCGAATCATGAGCTTGTCGGATAATCGACGCATGAACGGCTTGATTCCCCAATAATCGCTTTGAGCAGTTGGATGCTGGTTTTGGCCGGCTGTCGTAAGCCGGCGCCGGCAGCAAGCCCGCTACAGGCGTCAACAGCAGCGACGCCGAAAAAAGCCCCCCATTTTCCGGCTATGCCCCATCAAGACTAAACCAACGGCGATGCGCGCCACGCTCCTCGCTGCCGTGGGCCAGCCAGGGCATGATACCTTCAGCCCAACCATCACTTTCCTGATTCGACCGACTGGAATACACCATGACCAAACAGCCCATATTGAGCGACGGCGATTGGCGCGTCAGGCTCAGCCCTGAGCAATACGCCGTTTGCCGCCAAAAAGCCACGGAAAAACCGTTTACCGGCGCGTATTACCACGAACACCGCCCCGGCACTTACCGCTGCGTGTGCTGCGGCCAACCCTTGTTTCGATCAGAAGCCAAGTACGATTCCGGTTCCGGCTGGCCCAGCTTTTGGCAACCCGCTGATACCGCGGCCATTGCCGAAGCACCGGACCTGACGCTGGTCAGGCCCAGGGTGGAAATCACCTGTACGGCTTGCGAAGCACACTTGGGCCACGTATTTACCGACGGCCCGCCGCCCACCGGGCTGCGCTATTGCGTCAATTCCGCCGCTTTGCAATTCGAAGAGGATAAAGCATGACGCCCATTGCCGCACCGGCACGCGGCCAAGCCCAGGCCTTACTGGATTTTATCGATGCCAGCCCCAGTCCTTGGCACGCAGTCGCTGCCATAACAGCGGCGCTGCAAGCCCAAGGCTTTCAGCCGCTGGCCGAATGCGACAGTTGGACCCTGCAAACGGGTGGCCGCTACTACGTGGCGCGGGATGATTCCACGCTGGCCGCTTTTGTGGTGGGTATGGATGAGCTGAGCCAAAACGGCTATTTACTGGCGGGTGCACACACCGACTCACCCGGACTGCGCCTCAAACCCCAGGCCGCCCATGCCGCCGACCCGCTGCTGCGTCTGGGTGTCGAAGTCTATGGCGGCCCCATTCTGGCCACCTTCGCCGACCGCGACCTGAGCCTGGCCGGGCGCCTTTGCCTCGCCGACGGCAGCGCGCGGCGCATACGCTTTGAGCAACCCTTGCTGCGCCTGCCGAATCTGGCGATACACATGAACGGCAAAGTCAACGACGAAGGTCTCAAGTTCAACAAGCAAACAGAACTGCCTTTGCTGCTGGGCCTGCTGGACAGCGGCCTGCCGCCCCAGCAACGCTTTCTGCAACTGTTGGCGGAACGGCTGGCCTGCGAACCGAACGACATACGCAGCTGGGAACTGCACGTTTACGACACGCAGCCGGGAGCCATCTGGGGCGCCGACGGCGAATTCATCGCCGACAGCCAATTGGACAACCTGGCGTCCTGCCACGCCATACTGGCCGCCCTGCTGGGTAGTTGCAGCCGTGACGCCGCCGCCACGCGGATAGGCTTGTTTTTCGATCACGAAGAAATCGGCAGCGCCAGCGCCAAAGGCGCAGCCGGCAGCTTTGCCGCCGGCGTACTGGAACGCATCGCCCTGGCGCTGAACGTCGGCCGGGAGGGCTATCTGCGCGCCCTGGCCCACAGTTTCTGCGTATCGGCCGACATGGCGCACGCTTATCACCCGAATTTTCCCAATGCTTATGAACCCAACCACCAAGTAAAAATCAATCAGGGACCGGTGATCAAGATCAACGCCAACCAGCGCTACGCCACGGACGGTGTGGCGGAAGCCCGTTTTGCCGGCCTGTGTGCCGAGGCCGGCGTGCCCTGCCAGCGCTACGCCCACCGCAGCGATCTGGGTTGCGGCAGCACCATAGGCCCCATCACCGCATCCGCTCTGGGCGTGCGCACGGTGGACGTGGGCAATCCGATGTGGGCCATGCACAGCGTGCGCGAAAGCGCCGGCGTGCTGGACCATGGCTATATGATTCGGGTGCTGGAACACTTTTTCGGCTGATGCAAATTATCGCCAAAAACCTTAATTCAGACGCTCAGCCTGAATGAGTGGCGCAGAATTGGCAAGTGGCGCAGGCATTCTTCCCGTAATCGTCACAAACCTTTCACGGCTATGTCATACAGGCTTTCTAACATGCGCCGCGTATTGCATAACCAAAGTGAGAGAGCGCCATGGGAATGAATTACCGGACTGTCTGGGTTTCCGACGTGCATTTGGGCACACGCGGCTGCAAGGCGGATTTTCTGCTGGATTTTTTGCGTAGCGTGGAATGCGACTGCCTGTATTTAGTCGGCGATATCATCGATTTTTGGAAATTGCGCGGCGGCGGATATTGGCCGCAATTGCATTCGGAATTGCTGCGCACCGTCATGGGCATGGCAAAACGGGGTATCCGGGTTATTTATATTCCCGGCAATCACGACGAGTTTTTCCGCGATTACACCGACACGGTGTTCGGCGGCATCGAAATTCAAACTTCCGCCATCCACACCGGCGCCGACGGCCGCCGCTTTCTGGTGTTGCACGGCGATGAATTCGACGGCGTGGTGTGCAGCAGCCGCTGGCTGGCCGTGGCCGGCAGTGAGGTGTACGACATGCTGCTGGTGTTGAACCGCTGGTTCAACCTCATGCGCCGCAAGCTGGGATTTCCTTATTGGTCGCTGTCCGCTTACTTGAAATACAAGGTAAAGAACGCGGTCAACTTTATCGGCAACTACGAAAAAACCCTGGTGCACGCCGCCGCTGAACAAGGCGTCGACGGCATCATCTGCGGCCACATTCATCACCCCGCCATCCAGCAATTGGGCAACATCACTTATTGCAACAGCGGCGACTGGGTGGAAAGCTGCACGGCGCTCACCGAAGACCACAATGGCACGCTGTCCATTCTGCGCTGGGCGGATCGACAGGCCGCATTGGCCGCCACGGCGCTTGCGGCACCTGCGGTGGCGGCATGAGTACCACCCCTTCCATCGCTCTGGTCACGGAAACCTGGCCGCCTGAAATCAACGGAGTGGCAATGACGCTGTCGCGTCTGGTCGACGGCTTGCGGCGGCGCGGCCATGCCGTGCAAGTGGTCCGGCCGCGCCAGCGCGCCGACCGGCAGCCCGACAGCGCGGCTGCTCAAGCACAACTGCTGGTGCCCGGCGCGCCGATTCCCGGCTACGGTGGACTGCGCTTCGGCTTGCCGGTGCGGCGGACCTTGCTGCGCGATTGGACCGAACAACGCCCCGAACTGGTACACATCGCCACTGAAGGCCCGCTGGGCTGGGCGGCCTTGAGCGCCGCCGCGCAGTTGGCGATCCCGGTGACCACCAGTTTCCATACTCAATTCCACCAGTATTGCGGCCATTACGGCTTGAGCTGGTTGCGGCGCTGCGTGTCCGATTATTTGCGCCATTTCCACAACCAATCGTTGTATACCTTGGCGCCCAACCAATCGCTGTGCGAAGTTTTGCAAGCGGAAGGCTACCGCAACGTGGCGGTGCTGGGCCGGGGAATCGACACCGCGCTGTTCAACCCCGGCCGCCGTAGCGCGGAGCTGCGCAATGCCTGGGGCGTCGAAGAAAATACCTTGGTCGCGCTCTACGTAGGACGGCTGGCCGCGGAAAAAAATCTAAACACGGTGATCGAGGCCTTCGATGCGCTGAATACCCAACACCCGGCTGCGCGCATGGTTTGGGTGGGTGACGGCCCATTGCTGCCCAAATTGCGCAAAAAACACAGCGGGCACATCTTCATGGGCGCCAAAACCGGCGTGGAGTTGGCTGCCTGCTACGCTTCCGCCGACGTATTCCTGTTCCCCAGCCTCACGGAAACTTTCGGCAACGTCACGCTGGAAGCCATGGCCAGCGGTCTGGCGGTGGTGGCCTACAACTACGCGGCGGCGGAACAATTCGTGCGCCACGGCAGTAACGGGCTCACCGCCGACAAAGGCGACAATCGCTCATTTTGCCGCCTGGCGGCGGTACTGGGCACGAATCCGGCCTGGGCCAGGCAACTGGGGGGGCAGGCCACGGCGGACATGCCGGACTTTGGCTGGGAAAAAATGCTGGAGCAATTCACCCACACCATACAACAGGCGATGCAACAGCGCGTGGCGCTTGCAGTGCCTGATACGGGAGGCCATCCTTGAGCCGGCCACGTTCCCATCGTTCCATCCTGGTGCCGCGTCGGGCGGCGGAGCATGCACGCCGCGCCGAACCGCAAACAGCGCGAAATACCCTAAAATCAACCCCTGACGATCATGGCGCGCACGCTGTCCCTGATCATGAAACAGCCGCGCGCCATGATCGTTTCCCTCACCCCGGCCCTACCCAGGAACCTGGGGGCGGAGACAGTTCCCTCTCCCCCAGGGAGAGGGAGCCGGAAGTCACCGGTTCCTGGGCTCCATTCGGCGAGGGCAACGCGCTGGAGTCTCTCCCAAAGGGAGAGGGAGAACAAAGTCGCCGCGGCTTTTATATCAACTCAACCACCCGACACGACTCCATGGAAAGCCCTTATAAAGGTAAAACCGGCCTGCGCCGCCTTTGGAACGCCTTCGGCTACACCCTGGCCGGCCTGCGCTCCGCATACAAAAACGAAGACGCTTTCCGCCAGGAAGTATTGCTGGCGATCATCCTGGTGCCGCTGGCTTTTTACCTGGACGTAACACCGCTGGCGCGGGCCTTGATGGTGTTTTCGGTCATCACCGTGCTGGTGGTGGAACTGCTCAATTCAGCCGTGGAAGCCACCGTCGACCGCATATCGCTGGATCACCACCGCCTCGCCAAGCGCGCCAAGGACATCGGCAGCGCGGCGGTGTTCATCAGCCTGCTCAACGTGGCGCTGGTGTGGGGCAGCGTTTTGTTGACCTGACGTCAGCGTGTTTCCAACCTGAATCGAAGTGATGGTTCCAGGGGCTAGCCAACCTTGTAGGTACGCTGTGCGTACCCTTATATCTCGACGCTGCCCTTCCGCTGGTTCCCAAGCTCCGCTTGGGAACCCACTCGGCGAAGCTCCAGCTTCGCGTTTGTCCGGGAGGCTACAACATAACGCCGCGTCTTGACGGGAAGCAGGAGCTTCCAAGACCGGGTTCCCAAGCAGAGCTTGGGAACCAGCGAACTAAAGCGGGAATCCGCAGATTACACAGATTCCCGCAGATTATTCCCTTGCTACTCCAAAAATGACCAGTTCGCCATAAATCCCAGGTTGGTTGAGGTGATTTTACAGGTGGATATTCTTGCAGTGAAATTGGCGTAAAACCCAGTAAATAATCTGCGTAAATCTGTGAAATCTGCGGATGAATAATGTTTTCTGTTTTCCAGACCCACGATGAATATACTTTTAATCTCAGACGTTTATTTCCCCCGCATCAACGGCGTATCCACTTCCATCGACACTTTCCGGCGCGAGTTTCTCGCCAAAGGCCATAAGGTTTGGCTGATCGCCCCGGATTATTTCATTCCCAGCGAGGATGAAAACCATATCCTGCGCATTTCCTCGCATTATCTAATAATGGACCCGGAGGACCGCATCATGCGCTATGGCCATGCGCTGCGGCACCTGGACGAATTGCGCCGGGAAAACTTCGAGATTATTCACATCCAAACCCCGTTCGTGGCGCATTACCTGGGCCTGCGCCTGTCCAAAGAATTGGGGATTCCCCGGGTGGAAACCTACCATACCCACTTCGAGGAATATTTTTACCATTACATTCCCTTGCTGCCGCGCCCCTTGATGCGCTACGCGGCGCGCTGGTTCGCCCATCACCAGTGCAACCAATTGCAGGGCTTGGTGGTGCCGTCGCGGCCCATGCTGGACGTATTGCGCCATTACGGCATCACCACCCACGCCGAAGTCATACCGACCGGGCTGGAACCGGACCGCTTCGAATTCGGCGACGGGGCGAGCTTCCGCGCCAAACACGACATCGCACCCACCCGCCCCGTCATGCTGTTCGTCGGCCGCGTGGCGCATGAAAAAAACATCGGATTTTTGCTGAAAGTCACCGAGCGGGTGCGGCAGGACATTCCCAACGTCCTGTTCATCATCGCCGGCGAAGGTCCGGCCCAGGAGTCGCTACGCAACGAAACCCTGCGCCTGGGCCTGGAAGGCAACGTCCTGTTCATCGGCTATCTGGACCGGCACAAGGAATTGCGCGACTGCTACCGCTGCGCCGACCTGTTCGTATTTTCTTCGCGCACCGAAACGCAAGGCCTGGTGCTGCTGGAAGCCATGGCCCAGGGCATACCCCTGGTGTCGACGGCGGAACTGGGCGCGCGTTCGGTATTGTGCGAAGGCTTTGGCGTACACATCGCCAGCGAAGAAGTGGACGAATTCGCCGGCAAAGCCATCGCTCTGCTGCGCAATCCCGAAGAACGCCAACGCTTGGCGGCGGCCGGACACACTTACGCCCGCCAGTGGTCCGCCGCCAGCCTGGCCTATCGCATGCTGGATTTTTACCAGAAGACCATCGCCGAATTCAGCCATCACGCACCGGCATCGGCGTAACGTTCACGCCCCCCACCTTTAATCCCCCTCTCCCTGCGGGAGAGGGCTGGGGTGAGGGCATAAAAGCAGGGGGGCGTGAACGATTACGAGACGGCAAACCGTTAAGGACTCAACCCTACCAGCGACAATCCGGCGCTTTCCGCCAGTCCGCACATGAGATTCATGTTTTGCACGGCCTGTCCCGCCGCGCCTTTCACCAGATTGTCGATCACCGCCAGCACGACGACAGTATTGCCGGACTGGGGACGATGCACGGCGATCTGGCAGCGGTTGGCGCCGCGCACGTTGCGGGTTTCCGGGTGGGAACCCTGCGGCAGTACGTCGACAAAAGCAGAGCCGGCGTAGTGCCGCTCGAATAAGCCTTGCAAATCGTCGACCGGCGCCGTCAAGCGGCCGTATAGCGTGGCGTGGATGCCGCGTATCATCGGCACCAGGTGCGGCACAAAAGTCAGCCCTACCGCCCCACCGGCAAATTCAGCCAAGCCCTGGCGGATTTCCGGCCAGTGACGGTGGCCGGACACGCCGTACGCTTTAAAGCTTTCACCCGCTTCAGCCATGAGCATGGGAATTTCGGCTTTGCGCCCTGCCCCGCTGACGCCCGATTTCGCGTCGGCGATGAGGTGCGCAGGATCGATCAGGCCCGCGTGCAGCAGCGGCCAGAAACCCAGTTGCACCGCCGTCGGATAGCAGCCGGGATTAGCCACCAGGCGCGCCTGGCGTATGGCATCGCGCCGCACTTCCGGCAATCCGTAGACGGCCTCGGTCAACAGTTCCGGGCAAGCGTGCGGTTCGCCGTACCATTGTTCCCATTCCGCCGGGTCTTGCAGACGAAAATCCGCCGCCAGATCGATGACCTTGACGCCGCGCGCCAGCAATTCCGGCGCCATGCGCATGGCCGTGCCGTTAGGCGTGGCGAAAAACACCAGGTCACAGCCCGCCAGCAGTTCCATGGCCGGTTCGCTGAACACGGTATCCACAAAGCCGCGCAGATTGGGATAAACCGCGTCCACCCGCTTGCCGGCGTCGCTGCGCGAGGTAACGGCCTGAATGTGCACCTCCGGGTGCAGACACAACAAACGCAGCAATTCGACGCCGGTATAGCCGGTGCCGCCTACAATACCTACTTTGATCATGGTCGGGGTCTTGGTTCGGAAAGGGATAAATGATGTATAAGGCGGGTGCGCAGGTTTCGATAAGCTTCCGCAAAGACGCATGATCAACCATTCGGCCAAAAATCGATATCCATCATCTGCTGAAAACTCCACGGGCAAGTTTCAGGAAACACAGACAAACCCGTCTCGGACGCAGCGTGAGCAATGGCTTTGGCCCATAGCAAATCCACCCACTCCGGGTCTCTGAATTTAGCTTTCAAACTGGGCATTTCCTTCAGGGCATAAGCCACCTCCTTGCGCTGACCGATAATAGTGAGCCGCCAACTATTGCTGCGGCGCTCCGCTTGATATTGCCACTTCAACAAATGCGCCAAAAGCACCACCATGCGGCTTAATAACTCGCGCTGCTCGCTTTTGCCCACGTCTTCGATCTCCTCGGCGATATGTTCAATATCCAAAAGGCTGAACTGGCCTGAACGCAACAATGCCGCTTGCTCCTGCGCCCAGGCGATCACATCGAAATCATAGGCCACCGTAGTCAAGGATTTACCCTCGCCTGCTTCCCGTTGGCGGTCTGCCTGGAATCGAACGCGCGCGCCAGCCGAAAGCCGTTGCCGGCGCCGCGCACGATATGCGAAGGCAGTACTTCGCTGTGGCGATAGGCGGCGCGCACAGCGTCGGCGGAGGCGGGCCAGGAGCCGCCGCGCAACAGGTGGAAATTGCCCAGACAGCCCCAGGTCCAGGCGCGCCCGTCCTGCGGAGCGTTGCGATAATTGGCGTGCCAGCAATCGCTGATCCACTCCCAGACGTTGCCGTGCATGTCGTACAAGCCCCAGGCGTTGGGTTTTTTGGCGGCGACGGCGTGCGTGTGTTTTTCCCCCAGATCGCCGGCATTGGCGCCATACCAGGCATATTCGCCCAGCAGCGCCGGGTCGTTGCCGAAATGATAGCGCTGGTTGCTGCCGGCACGGGCCGCATATTCCCATTCGGCTTCGCTGGGCAAACGGTAGGCATCGGCATCTTCCGGCGGTTTGCTCTGATTCAGCCAGGCGATGAACTGCTGGGCATCCTCCCAGCTGACGTAAGACACGGCGGCGTCATCGCCCTGCTGATTGGCGGCGATGAAATCATCGCTGAGCAAATCCGTGCGTTCGGCGGCGGCAATGAATTGTTTGAACTGGCCCAGCGTCACTTCGGTTTTACCCATTTGAAACGCAGCAATGTTCACGGCGTGCTGGGGGATTTCATCGTCCGCTGCTTCGGGAATAACCTCGGCCCCGGATGGGCAAGGTTCGCCCAGCGGCTGCAACCCCATGAATATGCGCTTTTTGTTTTCCACGCTGAGCGTTACGTTGGCCTTGCAACTGCCCATGAAAAAACTGCCGGCGGGTATGTCGACGAAACTCATGCCGATGTGATTGGTGAAACCATCCGCCTTCGCCATCCCCGCGCCGCCGGCCAGTGCCGCCAGCAGGGCGAGCGCGCTGCCCCAGGCATTTGAATTCATTGAGCCTTCCCCTTCGTGGTAAACAAAATTCTGAGGTTCGTATTATGCAGTTTCGGCGCAAAACCGCCAAAGCCATCGTTGCCCGCCAAGGCCGATACAAGGAGAAGCAACCCACGCGCTACGGGCGCCACAGCGTTTTTGCTTCTCATCCTAAACGATACGCTCGTGTAATCCCAAGACTACGTCTTGTAAGCATTTTGCTCCATGCCATGTAAGCCTAAGCGCACAAAACTTTTTATGCTTGTAGTCCTAGGATTACAAAAGTAATCGCATAAAGTGCATTTAATATAAATCTTTACAATCTAAAAAAATCTCGATTTAATTAATCGAAAATTGACGGCGCGTAACCGTTCAGTCCCCCACCTTAAATTCCCTACCCAGGAACCGGTGACTTCCGGCTCCCTCTCCCCCCGGGAAAGCCGCCGCGAAGCGGAAAAAATAAGGCTTCTTGAGAGGGTTGGGGTGAGGGGGAGATAAAAAAGGCCGCAGCCATTTACTTCCCTCATTCCAACCTTTTCGCGGCGGCTTTCCCTGGGGGAGAAGGAGCGGTTTTTAACCGCAGGTTCCTGGGTAGGGCTAGGGCGATGGCATCAAAATAGGCGGGGACTGAACGGTTACGCGGCAAGAGGAATGTTTATTGGCTAAGCAAGAAGAGGAGGTGCTATTCAAACTGTCATACACGTACGTCGGAATTTTTGCAGTTAAACAACTTTAATAATCCGAGGAGCACCATTGATGAACACCTCCCACACACCAGGCTTGCGCCTATTCTCGAAACTCTGCATGACAGAGCCGGCCTGTCTATCGCCCGGATCGGGCGCGTCGCGGCGAAACCGCGCCAAACCGGTTTCCGCATCCATGCTTCAAGCGAACTAAGACCCAAATATCAGGAGCAATAGACCATGGCCACAAAAACATTCGGCAACGGCAACGATACCTTCAATGGCACGAACAGCGCGGATTCCGTCTATGGCGGCGCCGGCAATGACAATTTATCGGGAGGAGCGGGTAGCGACACCCTGGACGGGGGCGCGGGCAATGACCGCCTTGACGGAGGCACGGGGAACGACGTCTTGAGCGGCGGCAACGGCGCCGACACCCTGGACGGCGGGGCGGGCAACGACAACCTGAGCGGCGGTGAAGGCAACGACGTCATGAGCGGTGGCAACGGCGCCGACACGCTGGACGGCGGCGCGGGCAACGACAGCCTGAGCGGCGGTGAAGGCAACGACGTCATGAGCGGTGGCAACGGCGCCGACACGTTGGATGGCGG
>SCQD01000169.1 GCA_004299145.1 Methylococcaceae bacterium
CCTTCATAGCGTTCATCTGATCTTCCATCATTTTCAAGCGCTGTTCTACAGCGCCGGCGCCTGCGGCGGCGGGTGCTGCGGCACTGGCGGGCTGTGCGCCCATCAGCAACAGGCTGGCGGCTACAGCAGATGCCAGTACGGTATTAGTTTTATTACTCATGGACACTCCCCTTTGTTGTTTATGATTTACACAGACCACTGGAATTTAAGCGCGTTTGTTGCAAAATTGCAATAGTCTTTGCAAATTCACAACACGGCCTCCCGGCACGCGGGCGATGTTAACAGATGCCCTTACTCTCTACAATGTTTAGCGACAAATCACAGGTCTGGTCGAGACTTAAGCAAAAGCAACCCTATCCCGGCGGATACATAGCACCAACAGGGTTGCCGTCAACGCGAGCATGCCGGCACTCATGAAAGCAAGGGTGTAATTGCCCATCAGGCCGTGCAGCCAGCTGGCGCCATAGGACGCAACGGCCGCACCCAGCTGGTGGACAAAGAAAATCCAGCCGAATACCGTTCCTACGTTTTGTTTGCCGAATAAATCGGCGGTCAACGCGGAAGTGGCAGGCACGGTCGATAGCCAGTTGAGACCGCAAATGACCGAAAAGACCATCAGCGTGCCGCCCGAGTCGACAAACGGCAAGGCAAACAAGGTCGCCCCCCGGATCAGGTAGTACGCCGCCAGCGGCCATAACTTGCCGAAACGGTCGCAAATCCAGCCGGAAGCGATGGTACCGAAAATATCGGCGGCCCCCATGACGCCCAATGAGGTCGCCATGGTCATCGCGGAAAATCCGTGCTCTACGCCGTGGGGAATAAAATGGATTTGGATCAGGCCGGAACTGGTCAGTCCGCAAATCCCGAAACTGGACGCCAACAACCAGAAGTCGCTACGACGCAAGGCGTTGCGCATAACCCACGCATCGGGAGGCGGCGCGACCCCGGTTACAGCCGCATCGCCGTATGCTTGCAGACCCATTTCTTCCGGATGGTCCGCCATCAGCAACAAGACCAGCGGCAAAACCATCGCCCCGACCAAAACAGCGACGCTCAGGCTGGCGGCACGCCAACCTGCGGCGCTGGTGATCTGCATGACAGTCGGCGTAAATATCAACTGCCCGGCCGACATGGCCGCTCCCAAAATACCCAAGGCGAGTCCCCGCCGCGCGTGAAACCAGCGATGCGCCACGGCGGCGCCCATCACCATCGAAGCACCGCCCGAACCGGCGCCGACCACCACGCCCCACAGCCAGTGCATGTGCCAGGGCTGTTGCATCCACACGGTGCCGGCCATGCCCAGGGCAATCAAACCCAGGGTGGCGATGGCGATAAGCCTTGGCCCGAAACGGTCGATCAGGCGCCCCAGAAATGGGCCGGCCAATCCGAACAACAACAGATTGATCGACATGGCCAGGGTGATTGACTCCCTGCTCCAGCCGAACTCCCGCTCCAACGGCTCCAGTATGACTCCTGCAACAGAACGTACCGAGGCTGCGGCGATGAGCGTGACGAAGGTCACGCCCAGCACCACCCACGCATAGTGCAGCCCGGTCTTGCGTTTGCTGTGACGCATGAGCTCAGGAAGCGTCTTCGAGCTTATCGAGCAGCTCGGTCATGCGCGCCACCTCCTGCAACAGGATGCCACCCACCGCCAAGGCAAACCAGCCGCCGATCACAAACCCCCAGTGAATCGGCGCCGCAAAGAACTCTTCCCGGAACCAAAACGTGTGCCCCCACTCGTTGAACCCCACACTGACCAGAATCATAAAGGGACCGAACACCGCCAGCGTCAGCGGCAGGGAAATGCCTTGCGCAAAGGTGGGAAGCCGGGTTCTGGCATACAGCCAGGCCGAGCCGCCCATCATGATGTAAAAGGGAAAGCTGAAGTAAAACACGACGATGTGGTTGGCGGTAAACGGCGTATCCCGAATCACCACCTGGTGCCAGGAATTGTCCTGTTCGGCAAAATAACTGCCGGCCCAATACACGGCGAACGTGTAAATGCTGATCCACATGGTCAGGGCGAAGTGGCGACGCAACTCGGCCTTGGGCGTCAGCGCCGCCGGATTACGGTCGCGCGTAAACCAGAGATAGCTCCACAAGCCGGCGGTAAAGGACATCAAAGTAATGAGTTCACCGTAAAACAAACGCATCCAGTAAGCATCGTATTCGGGCAGGGTGGAGTCCAACCCGGTGGCGACCGCATAGGCGCCTTGATACAAACGCAATCCGACATAAATGACGGTGATGACGGCAAAGCCGCCGAGATACTTATACAGATCTTTCAAATACCAGGGTAAGTTGCCGGCGTTCGTCGTACCGTCCAGTTTTTCCAAAGTGGTCACAGCCATGGGTTTTGCCTCGCGTGGTAAGAATTGGGGCGAAAAGAGAACACACCTATCGCATGGAATTAGTCAAAACGCGGAATCACCGCCACCGAACTGCTGGTGATATAGCGCTGGCCG
This sequence comes from Methylococcaceae bacterium, assembly GCA_004299145.1. Lineage (GTDB taxonomy): Bacteria > Pseudomonadota > Gammaproteobacteria > Methylococcales > Methylococcaceae > Methylogaea. The sequence continues at coordinate 2,469 of SCQD01000169.1, forward strand.
GCATCGTCGTAGAAGAACAGCAAGCCGCCCAGGCGACTGTCGGCATCGCGAATCAGGCCGTCGAGCTTTTCGGTTTCCCATATAGCGTCGGTGGCCGAAATCATCACGGTACGCCGCTCGCCGGGCTGGATGGGAGCATCGTTGTCCAGGTGCAAGCCAGCGGCTGCGGTCAAGTGGTCTGTTTCATCCTGACTTGGCACAACCGCTACGGCATTGATAAACCGCAAGCCGGCCGTAGCGAACTCTCCGATGCGTATGGGATGCCCCGTGCCGTTGAAGATTTGAGCGGTCATCGCCATGGAACGGCCGGGAACCCGGTACTCTGCCCGTAGTATTTTCACCTGGACAGCGCCGGTGTTTACGACCGGTTCCAGCGGGTCGATATGATCCAGCGCCGCCTGCAAGGGAATCGTGTTGGGATAGGCGTTCTGCGCCATGGCATTGGCGCCCAGCACCACCACCGGCACGGCAACCAGGATGACCTTGGCGATGCGCCGATCCAGCGGCGTCACCAACTCCGCTTCCCTGCCTGCCTCCAGCATCTTGTAGCGGGGGAAAAACAACGGACGACTGATCCACCACAGCAACCAGGCCAACCCCACCAGCAGCCACAGCCCGTGCCACATCACGCCGGTGGCCAATCCATAGCTCTCCATGTCGATGACCTCCCCGCCCAACGTTTTCACCGGGTTACTAAACGCCGCCGCATCGCCGCCGATTTCTATCCACCGCCCCGGCCCCATCACCGGCCCCGCGTCTTTCAGGTTGAAAAACGGATGAATGTGGTAACGCCCCGGCACGCGGGCCTTCAGCACCACCTTAAAGTCGTAATCCGCGCCCGGCCGCAATGCCACCGAATTGGTCCACGGCTGGCCGTTTAAATAACGTTCGGTGCGGATCATGACCGGACCCGGCACCGAAATGTTCAAATAAGCCGCCTCCGGTTTGGGCACCCCGATGGGCCAGTCTTCGGCGACGTGAAACCGGCCCGTCACCGTCACGGCGTCATTGACCTCGACCGTGGGATTGGACCAACTCACGTCGTACCACTGGATGGTGCGCATGCGGATGAACGGCTCCAAAGCTTTTTCGCCGTGCGCGTGGGCAACGGATATGCCCGCCGCCAGGGTGGTCAGCACACAGCCCAGAAAACCTAAACGTTTCAACATGATCGGAGTCTCCTTCAAATTTTCTTCAAATAGCGGACCGTGGCGAACCATTTGCCGAGGTGCCACCAAAGCGTGTACATCAAAGTGCAGAGCAGCGCCGAAAAGAAAGAAGCCAGCGGCGTTGCATATTGACCGTAAGTGCGCAGCGTGCCGCGCTCGATGATACGCAGATACTCCGGCATGCCGGCGCGGATATACTGGAAGCCGAACAGATCGGCGATGGTCAACTGCGCACCGCCGTATTCCACCGGCACGTGGAACATGCCGAACATCGGCCAATTACTGGGGTAAAACAGCAGGGCAAACGCCGCCGAACCGAAAATGGCGGTAAAAGTCATGCTGTTGGTCAGCATCAGAATCACGTCCAGCACCAGCGCGCTAGGCAACATGGTTGCCGGCAACACCATGTTGATCGGAAAATAATTCCAATAGTGGTAGGCGAAAACGCGGGTAATCCAGCTACCGATCAACAAACAGCACATGCAGAGCGTCGCCCCCATCGGCAAACGGAAGCGCTCCCACAGCAGCGACTGCACTGCCGCCGGAAAAGTGATCATCATCAGGGGTGTAATCAGCGGCCACCATTGCCGGTCTTTCCAGTCCAGCCAGAAATCCCAGTCGCCCACGGTCAGCGCGACGTTGAGATGAAAAGACCCGATATAGAGAAAAAAAGCCAGCACCAGGATCAAATAGTCGAAGTGGCGAGACAGCCGCGCTTTTTCCCCGCTGTAGGGTTGGGCAGCAAGTTCAGCCGGATTTGTCGTCATAACGATCTCCTCAAGAGTTTGGGACGTGCGATTGAGCGGAGAAACTATATCTGTGCGCCACATCCGCCGTGAAATGGTCAAACTTCATGGCACTATCGAAACACTGCATGGGTAGTAGGCCAGCCCGCTTCATCACGGACCGTGGCCCTCCGGCGCGCCACGTATTGCCGACCTTCAACGCGAACCAAAAACTCAACCCCTGGACCAGTTGCCGATGCCCGACCTACGACACTTCGATTTGAATCTGCTGGTAGCTTTCGACGTACTGCTGAGGGAAATGAACGTCTCCCGCGCGGCGGAAAAAATGTTCGTCACTCAATCCAGCATGAGCCACATCCTCAACCGGCTGCGCCAGCAATTGGACGACCCGGTGCTGATCAGAACGGCGGGCGGCATGAAGCCGTCCGAACGGGCGTTGGCCTTGGTCGAACCGGTGCGGGCCATTTTGCAGGACGTGGAGCGAGCGATACGCTCACCGGCCGAGTTCGACGCCAAAACCAGCCGGCGCCGTTTCGTCATCCACGCCACCCCGACTATTTCGAGGTATTGCTGCTGCCGGCGCTCATGGCGAACATCAGCGCCCAGGCGCCGGGCGTCGACATTCACTTCAAACGCACCGGCGACACATTCCCGGTGGACGCTTTGGAAAACGGAGAAATGGACGTCGTGCTCGGCTTCAACGCCATCCTCAAGCCGCCCGGCCAATTCCTGTGCCAAAAGCTGTTCGACGACAGCATGGTGTGCGTGGTGCGCGCCGACCATCCCGGCGTAGGGAGTCAGTTGTCGTTGGAAGCATATATCGCGCTGCCGCACATGCTGATTTCGCGCACCGGCAGCCACACCGGGCTGATCGACGACTGGCTGGCGGAACACGGACTGGAACGGCGGGTCGCCCTGGTGGTGTCGCACTTTCTATCCGCGCCGCTGATCGTCGCGCAAACCGACCTGGTGTTGTCGTTTCCGCGCCGCATGGCGGAACAATTCAGCCGCATGGCGCCGCTGAAGATAGTGGCCGTTCCCATCCCCCTGCCCGCTTACGAATTGGTCATGGTCTGGCACCCGCTGAACGACAAGGAACCGGCGCACGCCTGGTTCAGAAAGCAAATATTGGATCAGACGCTGGCTTTGAACTCCGACGAAAACCGGTCACGCTTTTAACCAGGCTCCCCCGCGCTTCGAAAGCGTAAACCGAGTCCAATAAAATAAATCTTGGAATCCAGTCCGAGGAAATCCTCGCGCAACGGATCATTGCCGAAACCGCGCTGAACGGCATAACCTTATCCAGCAGCGAAATTTAGCGACTGTATTATGCGATAACAAACGAGGTAAATAATGGGCGCCATACACGTGACGGTGACAATCAGAAACCCCGCAAGCCCGGAAAAAGCATGGGAAGGCCTTTTTCTTGTCGATACCGGTGCTACCGACTCCCTGGTTCCCAAGGATTGCCTTGAATCCATTGGATTAAAACCCAAAGCAAAACGCACTTACGAGCTTGCCGACGGCAGCGAAATAAAGATGGATATTACAACGGGCGATATTGAATTTATGGGAGAAATTGTAGGCGGCACCATCATTTTCGGGGATCCGGGCACGGAACCCATCCTGGGCGTCACTGCCCTGGAATCTGTCGGCATCGAGATTGATCCGAGAAACAACACATTAAAACGCTTACCCGCAACAAGATTAAAAAAACTCAAGCCGAAGAGATAGCGGAGCGGCATTTTTAAGCAATGGGTTAAAAACCCGGTCCAGCAGAAATAATCCCGGCATCCTGGACGCACTCAACGCCCAGGCACACCCTCAGCCAACGACTGGACGCGCAACAAAAAATACGGCGGCCTGGAGCTGCGTTCGCCGCCGTTCAGCATGGCCGATCCGTGCAGCCGATTGACCACGGCATACAGCGCCCCCCGGGGACCGAAGCTGAACGAATCGACCCAGGATAAGTCGGCGCTCTGCGCCAGGCGCCGGTACTTTCTGTCCGGCGTGATCACGCCGATGGCGTTTTCCGCCAACTCACCCAGATAAATATTATTGTCCCGGTCGATGCTGATGCCGTCGGAAATCGGCTTGTCGCTATAGCGCTCCACCCGCTGGCCCAACGCTGCCTCGCTTAGCGCCGCATCGACCAGATCGGCGGCACGAACCCGGTACAGGCTGCGCCCGTGCATGGCGCCAAAATACACCCACTCGTTTTGCGCGTCTTCCGTGATCGGATTGACGCCGACGCGCGGCCTGACCAGATTGCCGGCCGGGTCTTTTACCTGCACAGGGCGGCCGTCGATCAGCAAATCGATGGCTTCCGGCAACACGTAGCGATGCCCTTGCAACACCCGCCTGCCCTTTCCTGTCGTCAAGTCGACGACGATCAACGCCGCGTCGGCGCCCCCGGCGGGATCGCTGATAAATGCGTGGTTGTGCCTGAGATCCAGCGCGAAATCGTTGACGAAAGCGTCTTTAGGCGCCAAAGGCTCAGGCAAGAAAATGGCGCGGTATAGACTGTTCGAGCGGATACTCCAGCCCACCAGCTTGGGCATTACGCCGCTGCGCAAGCCATTGTCGAGCATCCAGACGATACCATTGCCGTCGGCGCGTATGCCGAGCACGGAATCCAGCTTGAGTCCGCCGTTGCTCACCCTGTCGTTGAGCGCCTGGTTGGGAAACGGCGCCAGCGTACCGTTCGGCAGCAGCTCAGCCACGGAGTATTTGGGATCGTAGAACTGGTGCAGGCTCATGAAGATGCGCCCGTTTTCCGCCACCGTCACATTGCCGGGCGCGTCGTTGAGACGGGCGATGATGTCGTAATGGGCGGGTGCATCGGCAAATGCCGCTGTTGCAAAAATGAACAGCGCTGAAAAAACATAGCGCAGGCGTTGCATGGACTACCTCGGTCTGTATCGTTGAACACGTGCCGTTAAGGTAGCCCGGCCCGGGACGAGGCAATAAATGGTGGTTTTACATGGCGCCATTCATCGTCTTCATGCAGCCGCTGTTCCACGGCACGGCTGAACCGCCAAGTAATTTCCGTACCCAACCACGATGCTTGATAAAATTCAATTTTTCCGTGGTTGTTTCCATGCCCCTGCCCCCCCCTGCCCCCTATGATGCAATCAACGGCGCCCCACGCTGGCTGGCTTGGTGGCTGGGTTATCTGCTGAGCCTGTTGCTGCCCCTCGCCAGCCTGGGGTTCTTGTCCGGCGGGCCTTGGCCCTGGTGGCAGGCGCTGGCCTGGACTTCGCCCGTGTGGCTGTTGATCCTGGCCGACTTTTTCTCCCCGCCTTTGCGGCGCGCGCCGCCCGAGCCGCTGCCGCGTGGGCCTTTCGACGCCATCCTTTACGCGCACTGCCTGTTGCAGCCTTTGAATATTTTTTTCATGGGGCTGCTGGTATCCCACACGCTGTGGGGCAATGCGGCGGAAATCGGCGGCAGTCTGGTCAATCTGCTGGCGGTGCGCGTGCTGATGGGCACGACGTCGTGCTGCGCCGCCATCGCGCCGGCGCACGAACTGATCCACCGCCGCCTTTGGTGGCAACAATGGCTGGGCCGCATGCTGTTGTGCAGCGTGCTGTACGACCATTTCAGCGTGGTGCACGGGCGTTTGCACCATCGCTACGTCAACGGTGCACAGGATCCCGCCTGCGCCCGGCCCGGAGAAAGTTACGCGGCGTTTTTTCGCCGCGCTTTGCTGACGCAGTGGCGCGCCGCCTGGGCGCTGGACCCGGTCAATACGCGGCGCGGCGTGGTGCTGGAAACGCTGTTGCTGCTGGGCATGGCCGGTTTTTTCGGCCCTTTGGCGCTGGTGATGTTCGTCTATCAGGCGCTGGCGGCGGTGCGTTTGTTGGAGGCGGTGAATTACTTCCAGCACTGGGGCTTGAGCGGCAGCCGCCCGACCGCCTGGGCTTGCGATAACGCCGTCAGCCTGTTCGTATTTCTCGGGCTGCCGCGCCACGACGATCACCACCGCCACGCGCTGAAGCCTTATCAATGCCTGCGCGGTCCCAGCCGGGGTCCGTACCTGTGGCGCGGCTATCTGGGAATGGCGCTGCTGGTGAAAAACCGCTGCGCAGCGTTTCGGCAGCGGGCAGCCGCAACCTTGGCAAGCCACTCGTGAAAATCATCCTGATCAATCCGAGGTTTTCCGTATCCTTCTGGAGCATGACCCATGCCCTGGCCGTGCTGAACAAGGACGCCGTGGTGCCGACGGCGGCGCTGGCGCTGCTGGCGGCGTTGACGCCGGCCGGGCACGAAGTCCGCATTATCGACGAGGCGGTGGAACCCATCGATGCAAACGAAATCGCCGGCGCCGATATCGTCGGCCTGACCGGCATGATCGTGCAGCGCGCCCGAATGCGCGACATCGCCCGGCAGGTAAAAGCCTTGGGCAAGTTTCTGGTGGTCGGCGGGCCGTGGGTGACGGTGCAGGAGGACTATTTCCAGGGACTGGCCGACGTGATTTTTGTCGGCGAAGCGGAGTTGACCTGGCCGCAGTTTTTGCGGGAATGGGCCGCCGGCAACCACAGCGTCCGCTACGAGCAGAAAATACGGACCGACATGAGCAGCCTGCCGGCCCCGCGCCTGGATTTGCTCAAGCTGGACCGCTACCTGCAAGGCAGTTTGCAGATTTCCCGTGGCTGCCCTTATCTGTGTGAATTTTGCGACATCATCGTCACCTTTGGCCGCCAGCCGCGTTCCAAAACGGCGGACCAGGTGATCGCCGAACTCGACGCTTGGCACCGCGCCGGCATGCGGGCGGTGTTTCTGTCCGACGACAACATCATCGGCAACCGCAAAGCCTTGCTGCCCATCCTGGCCCGGTTGGCAGAGTGGCAGCGCGAACACGGCTATCTCGTTTCCCTGCACACCGAAGCGTCGTTGAACCTGGCCGACGACGAAGCGCTGTTGGATATGTTCGTGGCCGCCAACATCCGCACGGTATTCGTCGGCATCGAAACGCCCAATCCCGCCGCGCTGCTGGAAACCCAAAAGTTCCAGAACGTCGGCAACCGCGCACAGCGCGAGCAACCGTGCCGGCAGTCAGCGAAAGAATATCTGCTGGAGCGCGTGCATAAAATCCAGCGCAAAGGCATCAAAGTCACCTGCGGCCTCATCGTCGGCTTCGACGCCGATGGGCCGGATATTTTCGCCAGCCACCGGCGCTTTATCGAACAATCGGGCATCCTGCACGTCATGGTCAGCCTGCTGTCGGCCATTCCCAAAACCCCGCTGTATGAACGGCTGCGCCGCAGTGGCCGCCTCGACCTCCAAGACCCGCCCGACTTCGGCACCAACGTCGTGCCGGCCGGCATGAGCCGCGCGCAACTGACCGAGGGCTTTATCGATCTGGTGCGCGCCACCTACGAGCCGGACGCTTATTTCGACCGCCTGGACGATCTGTACATCCGCCGGCGTTTTTACGACAACGCCGAAGCGGTGCGGGTGCCCAATATCCCGCGCCCACTGCGGCTCAAGTATTTGCTGATTTCGTTCACGTTTACCGGCTTGCTGTTTGCCCGGTTATTGCGGCGCGTGAACGGCTGGCCGTTGCGGTTTTACTACGCCAAGCGGCTGCTGCGCTTTTTGCTGAGCCGCCCTTACCCCATGCGGGTATTCGACTACGTCATGGAAAGCGTCTGTCACTATCACTTCCACCGCTACTCGCAAACCATGGCGCGAGGCGATAAGGACATGCTCAATCCGCTGTGAGCCATGAAAATTTGGACTGATGCGCCGGGATTTCCTGGTAGCGATACTTGCCATTAAAGCCTTGTGCATCGACGCCCAAAGCGGTTACGATGCATCGTATTACACAATGTAATACGACGAGGATCCGCCTATGCATACCTTATCCGTCCGCCTGGACGATCAAACCGACGGGTTGTTGCGGGCTTTTTGCACCCGTACCGGCCTGAGCAAAACCGAAGCGGTCAAGGCCGGTATCGCCGCTTTGGCGGCGCCCCCCCCATCCCCTGCCAGTCTGGCGGAATCGCTCGGACTGGTCGGCTGTTGCGACAGCGGCGCGGGCGACCTGGGGCGCAACCACTCGCAACGCTTGCGGGAAAAACTGGCCGGCCAGCGCGCCCATGGTTAAACCGGCCCAAGCGCTGGTGGATACCGGCCCGCTGGTGGCGTGGCTGGACAAAAGCGACGGCGACCACGCCAGGGTCGCCGCTTTTTTCACCGGCTATAGCGGGCGGCTGGTGACGACCTGGCCGGTGCTGACCGAAGTCTGCCACCTGCTGCCGCGCCACGTCACGGGCCGCTTTATGCGCTGGGTGGCGGCCGGTGGCACGGAAGTGGCGGAACTGGCCCCATTGGCCGCCGACGAAATCGCCGCGATGATGGAAAAATACGGCGATTTACCCATGGATTTGGCCGATGCTTCGCTGGTCTGGCTGGCTGGCCGCCGGGGCTTGCATCATGTCATCACCCTGGACGAAACCGATTTCGGCATTTACCGATTACCCAGCGGCAAGCGGCTGGTCAATTTGTTGGTACCGATTTGACGTAACAAGAAAAACTGGTTCTTTGGGATTTCGCATGGTGACACTGAATTACTGCCCAAACACAAGAATCTCGTTCCCACGCGCTGCGTGGGAAAGCCGCCGCGAAGCGGAATAATTAAGGCTTCTGGAATGCATCCTCGG
>SCQD01000170.1 GCA_004299145.1 Methylococcaceae bacterium
GGATAAAGGCGCGCTGCAAGCGCTGGCGGAAAATAAACAACTGATTCAGGCCGAGGGCGGCACGGTGCTGCTGACGGCCAGGGCCGCCGATAGCCTGATTCAGGCGGTGGTCAACAACACAGGCGTCATCGAAGCGCACAGCATCGAAGAGCACAACGGCGTCATCAAACTGCTGGGCGACATGGAGCACGGCACGGTAAATGTCGGCGGCACGCTGGATGCTTCGGCTCCATCCGGCGTGGACAACGCGCTGGAGTCTCTCTCTGCGGGATTGGGGGTGGGGGCGTCCGCTCTCGACGCTGCTGACGACGCTGCTGAAACAAGGACTCCTTCGGGAGCCAACCCCGTAGGGTACCCTGTGCGTACCGTCGATGGCGGTGAACGGTACGCACAGCGTACCCTACAAACTGCTGCATCAGCACTTTCAATTCCCCCCTTTGTCAAAGGGGGGCAGGGGGGATTTGGCTTCATCGAAACCTCCGCCGCCCACGTCAAGATCGCCGACGGCGCCAAAGTGACCACGCTCGCCGCCAACGGCAACAACGGCACCTGGCTCATCGACCCGGTGGACTTCACCATCGCGGCATCGGGCGGCAACATGACCGGCGCAACGCTCACCGCCAACCTCGTCGGCGGCAACGTAACCATCCTGAGCAGCAGCGGCACGGTCGGCACGGCGGGCGATGTCAACGTCAACGACGCCGTTTCATGGAGCGCCAACAAGCTCACCCTCAACGCCCAAAACAACATCAACATCAACGCCGTGATGGATGCAAGCGCCACTGCCAGCCTCGCGCTGGAATACGGCCAGGGCGCAGTCGCGGCGGGCAACACCAGCAGCAACATCACCGGCATCAACGGCAAGGTGAACCTGCCCGCCGGCACCACCAACTTCACCACCCTGCAAGGCTCGGATGGCGTGGTGAAAAACTACACCGTCATCACCGCGCTGGGCGCGGCAGACAGCTGGTCCGGCACCGACTTGCAGGGCATCCGCGGCGGCAGCGGCAACTACGTGCTGGGCGCGAACATCGACGCAAGCGGCACCAACTTATGGAACGGCGGCTTGGGCTTCGCGCCCATCAGCTCGTGCCCCCTGGTCTTCGACGGCCTCGGCCACACCATCAGCGGGCTGACCATCAACAGACCTGATACCAATCTTGTTGGGCTGTTCGGCGACATAGGCAGCTTTTCCACCATGAAAAATGTCGGCCTCACGGGCGGCAGCATTAGCGGCAAGGGCTTTGTCGGCGGGCTGGCGGGGAGTAACGGCGGCACAATCAGCAATTCCTACAACACGAGCTCGGTAACAGGAGGCGTCGACGGCGACGGAGTCGGCGGGCTGGTGGGGGAGAACCACTTCATGGGCCACATTACCCGTTCCTACAACGCAGGCGCAGTAACCGGCGGCAGCGCCTTTACCCATAACTACGTTACAGGCGCAGTAACCAGCGGCGGCCAATATGTCGGCGGGCTGGTGGGGTATAACGACGGTTTCGGAATCACCGATTCCTACAACACGGGCACGGTAACAGGAGGCGTCGGCGGCCGCTTTTATGTCGGCGGGCTGCTGGGGTATAACGCCGGCGGCGGGCTACTGGGGTATGACTTCGGTGTCGCCATCACCAATTCCTACAACACCGGTGCGGTAAGCGGCGGCTATTGGGTCGGCGGGCTGGTGGGGTGGAGCACCACCAACGGCACCAACCTGCTCAACATCACCGGTTCCCACAACTCCGGCACGGTAACAGGCAGCGGCAATCGGGTCGGCGGGCTGGCCGGGCTTATCACCAAAGCTACCATCACCAATTCCTACAACGAAGGCGTGGTGAGCGGCGGCATGAGCTATGTCGGCGGGCTGGTGGGAGAGAGCGGGTCGGTGGTAGACGCGAGCGCTAACCGCGGCACCATCAGCCATTCCTACAACACGGGCCAAGTGAACGGCACAGGCACCGTGAGCGAAAACAGTGCCCTTATCGGCGGGCTGGTGGGGCAGAATTACGTCTTCAGCACCATCAGTAATTCCTACAGCACAGGCGCGGTGGTGGGCAGCGCCACCAGCTCCAGTGTTGGTGGGCTGACGGGGAATAACTCCGGCAGCATCAGCAATTCCTACGCCACAGGCGCGGTGAGCGGCAGCAGCGCTATCGGCGGGCTGACGGGGTATGCCTTCATGGGCACCATCAACAATTCCTACGCCACGGGCGCGGTGACCTATAGTGCAGGCGTGGTGGTCGGCGGCCCTGCCGGCGGGCTGGCGGGGAGTAACTATGACGCGGCAATCACCAATTCCTACTGGGACACCCAGACCACGGGGCAGGCCGCAAGCGCGGTCAGAAGCATAGACGATACCCCAGGCGGCGAGATCGGCCTGACGACCGCGCAGATGAAAACCATGTCCAGTTTTCCAGCATGGAGCATCGCCAATAGCGGCGGCAGCACGGCGCTATGGCGCATCTACGAAGGCGGCAGCTATCCGCTGCTCAGGAGCTTCCTGACGCCGATGGCGCTTACCGTTACAGCCACGAGTGGCAGCAGGGCCTATGACGGCACGACGAACGGTGTCGGCGTGAGTTACTCGCCCGCGCCGGACATGAGCAAGGTTCTGGGAACAGCGACTTATACCGGCGCAGTCAAAGACGTCGGCAGCTACACCGTCACACCCAGCGGCGGAATCTACTCCAGCCAGCAAGGCTATGATTTTACTTTTTCCTATGTGAACGGCGCACTGACCATCACCCCCGCGCCGCTGACCGTTACCGCTAACGCAGCCAGCAAGACCTACGACGGCAATGCCTACAGCGGCGGCAACGGGGTGAGCTACACGGGGCTGGTCAACGGCGAAACGAGTGCCGTGCTGGGCGGTGCATTGGCTTACGGCGGCACCTCGCAAGGCGCGGTCAACGCGGGCAGCTACGCCATCACGCCGTCGGGTTTGACTTCCGGCAACTACAGCTTCAGTTACGTTAACGGCGCACTGACGGTATCACCGGCAGAACTCACCGTCGGCGGCAGCTTTACGGTGGCCAACAAGGTCTACGACGGCACCGCTGCCGCCACCTTCACGAGCAACGCGCTCACCCTGTCCGGCCTCATCGGCGCCGACTCGGTGACGCCCAACTGGGCCGCATCCTTCGTCGCGCCCAGTGGGGGCGGCACCCCCCCCACCGTCAGCAGAGTCGGCAACAATAGATTTGTCGCGCTGGTCGGCACTACTTTCGGCGGAGTGTCCGGCGGCAATTACTTCATCAGCCCGGAGTGGGCTCCGTTTACCACGGCGAACATCACGCCGGCGCCGCTCACCGTCACCGCCAATGCCGCCGGCAAGACCTACAACGGTCTGGCTTACAGCGGCGGCAACGGTGTGAGCTACACGGGGCTGGTCAATGGCGAAACGTCCGCCGTGCTGGGTGGCACGCTGGCCTACGGCGGCAATGCGCAAGGCGCGATCAACGCGGGCAGCTACGCCATCACGCCATCGGGCCTGACTGCCGCTTACAACAACTATGCCATCAGCTACGCCGATGGCGCGCTGACGGTGAGCAAGGCGCCGCTGATTGTCACCGCCGCCAACGCCGCCCCCAAAACTTACGACGGCCTTCCCTGGAGCGGCAATAACGGTGTTTCCTACAGCGGCTTTGTCAACGGCGAAACGACTGCCGTGCTGGGCGGCGCGCTGGCCTACGGCGGCACCGCGCAGGGCGCGATCAACGCGGGCAGCTATGCCATCACGCCATCGGGCCTCACCTCGGGCAACTACAGCATCGGCTACGCCGACGGCGCGCTGACGGTGAACAAGGCGCCGCTCAGCGTCGGCGGCAGCTTTACGGCGGCGAACAAGACCTACGACGGCGCCACCGCCGCCACCATCGCCAGCAACGCCCTCACTTTCTCCGGCCTCGTCGGCGCCGACTCGGTAACGGCCAACTGGGGTGCCGCTTTCGCCGATCCGAACGCCGGCAACGGCAAAACCGTCAACCTGGCCGCCACCACCTTCGGCGGCACGTCCGGCGGCAACTACACCGTCGACCTGGCCAGTGCTCCGACGACCACGGCGAACATCACCCCGGCAGCGCTCGCCATCACCGCCAACGCGGCCAGCAAGACCTACGACGGCCTGGCTTACAGCGGCGGCAACGGGGTGGGCTACAGCGGTTTCGTCAATGGCGAAACCAGTGCCGTGCTCGGCGGTGCGCTGGCCTACGGCGGCACTTCACAAGGCGCGACCAACGCCGGCAGCTACGCCATCACCCCAGGCGGATTGACCAGCGGCAACTACACCATCAGCTTTGCCAACGGCAATCTGACCATCAACCCGGCGCCGGTGGTGTTCGTCCCGACCTCCGTCACCGGCAGTCTGACGGGAACCGCGCGCAAGGTGTACGACGGCACGGCCACTGCTCTGCTGACGCCGGCGAATTTCTTGCTGAGCGGTTTCATCGGCGGCGATTCCGCCAGCGTCACCAAAACCAGCGGCACCTATGCCAGCCCGAACGCGGGCAGCGGCATTCTGGTGACGGCAAATCTCGCCGCCTCGGATTATGCGGCGGCAGGCACAACCTATCTGGGCAATTACAGCCTGCCAAGCAGCCTGAGCGGAGCCATCGGCGTGATCGACAAAGCCCCGCTGGCCGTCAGCGCCAACGACGCCGTCAAAACCTATGACCGCCAGGCATACAGCGGCGGCAACGGCGTTGCTTACAGCGGTTTCGTCGGCGGTGAGACGGCAACGGTGTTGGGCGGTGCGTTGACTTTTGGCGGCACGGCCCAAGGCGCGGTCGACGCCGGCGGCTATACCCTGACGCCTGGCGGTTTGAGCAGCGGCAATTACGCCATCCGCTACAACGACGCCACGCTGACGGTCAACCCGGCGCGCCTGAGCATTACGGCCAGCGCCCAGAGCAAGGTCTACGGCGCTGCCGATCCGGCGCTGAGCTATAGCGCGGCGGGCTTCGTGGGCGGCGACACGGCGGCGTTGCTCAGCGGCAGTCTGGTCCGCAGCGCCGGCGAGAACGTCGGCGACTACGCCATCGGTTTGGGCAGCGTGGGCAATCGCAATTACCGCATCGCTTACCAGGGCGCCGATCTCGCCATCACTCCGGCCAGTTTAAGTATCAGCGCCAACGCCCAGAGCAAGGTATACGGCGCTGCCGATCCGGCGCTGAGCTATAGCGCGGCGGGCTTCGTGGGCGGCGACACGGCGGCGTTGCTCAGCGGTAGCCTGGCCCGCGCCGCCGGCGAGAATGCGGGCAGTTATCCCATCAACCGGGGCAGCCTGGCGGTGAACAGCAACTACCGCATTGTCAATTACCAAGCCGCCAATCTGGCCATCACGCCGGCCAGTTTGAACATTACCGCGAATGCCCATAGCAAGGTGTACGGGATGGATGATCCGGCGCTGACTTATAGCGCGGCGGGCTTCGTGGGCGGCGAAACCACGGCGCTGCTCAGCGGCAGCCTGAGCCGCGCCGCCGGCGAGAACGCCGGCCACTACGCCATCGGCCTGGGAACCCTGGGCAGCCGCAACTACCGCATTGCCTACCAGGGCGCCGATTTGACCATCACCCCGGCCAGCTTGAGCGTCATCGCCAACGCCCAGAGCAAGGTCTACGGCGACGCCGATCCGGCGCTGAGCTATAGCGCGAAAGGCTTCGTCAACGGCGAAACGGCGGCGGTGCTCAGCGGCAGCCTGGCCCGCGCGGCGGGCGAGAACGCCGGCCGTTACGCCATCGGCCTGGGAACGCTGAGCGACGGCAACTACCGCATTGCTTTCCAGTCCGCCGCGCTGGCCATCACCCCGGCGACGCTGACCATCAGGGCCAACGCCCAGAGCAAGGTCTACGGCGGGGCCAACCGGGCTTTGGCCTATACCGCCACAGGCTTTCGCTTTGACGATAACCGCGCGCTGCTCAGCGGTGCGCTGAGCCGAACGGCGGGCGAAAACGCCGGCAGCTATGCCATCGGCCAGGGCAGCCTGACGGCCAACGGCAATTACCTGATCAACTACCTAGCCGCCAACTACGCCATTGCCCCGGCAACGCTGAATATCACGGCCAACGCCCAGAGCAAGGTCTACGGCGAGGACGACCCGCGGCTGACCTATACCGCCCGTGGCTTTCGCTACGACGACGACAAGGCATTGCTCAGCGGCGCGTTGAACCACGTGGCGGGAAAAAACGTGGGCAGTTACGCCATCGACCGGGGTACGCTGCGGGCCAACGGCAATTACCGCATCGACTATCACGCCGCCAGCCTCGCCATTACCCCGGCCAGCTTGACCAT
>SCQD01000171.1 GCA_004299145.1 Methylococcaceae bacterium
CCACAGGCTTATACCTGGACCACGCTGGTCGAACCGCTGGACGATCTGGACGACCGGCTGAACCGCCTCTGGTCGCCGGTGGGTCACATGAATTCGGTGGTGAACAGCGACGAGTTGCGCGCGGCTTATAACGCTTGCCTGCCGCTGTTGAGCGAATACGGCACCGAGCTGGGCCATAACCGGCAGTTGTTCGAAGCTTTCAAAGCGCTGGCGGATGGCCCGGAGTGGAGCAAGCTGGACGCCACCCAGCAACACATCGTCCAGCACGCGCTGCGCGATTTTCACCTGTCCGGCGTGGATCTGCCGGAGGATAAAAAAGCGCGCTACAAGGACATTGCCCGCGAGTTGTCGGAAATTACCAGCCGGTTCGAGGACAATCTCATGGACGCCACCCACGGTTGGCAGCACGCCATCGAAGACGCAGCGCTGCTGAGCGGCCTGCCCGATTCGGCGCGGGCGATGGCCAGACAGCGCGCCGAGCAGGAAGGCAAGCCCGGCTGGCTGTTCACGCTGGAGTTTCCTTCGTATATCGGCGTGATGACCTACGCCGACGACCGCGAACTGCGCCGCACCCTGTACGAGGCTTACGTCACCCGCGCCTCCGAAGTCGGCCCCAACGCCGGCCGCTGGGACAATACGGCGTTGATGGAACGCATCCTCGCTTTGCGCCACGAAGAAGCGCAGTTGTTGGGCTATGCCGACTATACCGAGCTGTCGCTGGCCACCAAGATGGCCCATTCGCCCCGGCAGGTGCTGGATTTTCTCTACGATCTGGCGCGGCGCTCCAAGCCGGTGGCGCAACAAGACCTGGAGGAGTTGCAGGCATTCGCGACTCAGGAAGACGGCGTGGCGAGTCTGGAAGTGTGGGATATCGGTTATTACGCGGAAAAACTGCGCCAGCACCGCTTTCAGCTGTCGGAAGAAGAAGTGCGCCAGTATTTTCCGGCGCAAAAAGCCATAGACGGCATGTTCGCCATCGTGGCCAAGCTGTATGGCCTCGTCATCGTGCCGGCCGCTTCCGGCGTCGACGTCTGGCACCCGGACGTGCAGTTTTACGAAATCCGCGACGCTCAAGGCCAGGTGCGCGGCCGCTTTTATCTGGACCTGTACGCCCGTCCGAAAAAACGCGGCGGCGCCTGGATGGACGATTGCGTCACCCGCCGCAAGCTGGCCGGCGGCGTGCAGACCCCGGTGGCTTATCTGACCTGCAATTTTCCACCGCCCACCGCGGATAAGCCGTCCTTGCTGCGCCACGACGACGTCACCACGCTGTTCCACGAATTCGGCCACGGCCTGCACCATCTGCTAACCCAGGTGGACTATTTGTCGGCATCAGGCATTCACGGCGTGGAATGGGACGCGGTGGAGCTGCCCAGCCAGTTCATGGAAAACTTTTGCTGGGAGCGCGAGGGGCTGGATTTGATCGCCGCGCACTGGCAAACCGGCGCGCCTTTGCCGGAAGACCTGTTCCAAAAAATGATCGCCGCCAAAAACTTTCAGTCGGGCATGCAAATGGTGCGGCAGCTGGAGCTGTCCTTGTTCGATTTCCGCATTCACCAGGAATTCAACCCCGAGTTGGGCGGGCGGATTTACGACATCCTGGCCGACGTACGCCGCGAGGTGGCGGTGGTCGTGCCGCCCGCTTTCAACCGCTTTCCCCACAGTTTTTCGCACATTTTTGCCGGCGGTTACGCGGCGGGTTACTACAGCTATAAATGGGCGGAAGTGCTGTCGGCGGACGCTTTTTCCTTGTTTGAAGAAACGGGGATATTTGACCCGGAAACCGGCCGGCGCTTTCTGGAACACATCCTGGAACGCGGCGGCAGCCGCGATGCCATGGAATCGTTCGTCGCTTTCCGTGGCCGCGAGCCGAAAATCGACGCTTTATTAAGGCATAATGGCATCAAGGGATGATTTCCGAAAAAAACATACCACGTAATGATTAAGGCTAGCGCCATGACTTCCTCCTCCCGCCCATTGAAAATCCTGCTGGCGGATGATTCCGCCTCCATCAGAACCGTGCTGGCGGCCATGCTGGTGGACCTTGGACACGAGGTGGCGGCGGTAGTGGACGGCGTCGAGGCGGTCACGCGCTTTGAGCAGCAGTACTTCGACATGGTGTTGCTGGACGTCGTCATGCCCAACATGGACGGCTATGAAGCAACCCGGCGCATCAAAGCGCTGGCCGAGCAGCAAAACCGCTGGGTGCCCATCATCGTCATCAGCGCCACGGAAGACAACGACGCGGCGATACGCGGCCTGGACAGCGGCGCCGAGGATTTTCTCTACAAGCCGGTGCACCCGCGCTTTCTCAGCGCCAAAATCGACTCTTACGCCCGTTCGCTGGAGTTCTACCATCGGCTGATCCTGAACGAACAGCGCGCCACGGCGATTTCCGAAAAACTGGCCAGGATCAACGAAGAAATCACGGCGGACATGGAAATCGCCACCGGCGTGATGGACCGCCTGATATTCAAGGACGCCCTGGAAGACCCGCAGTTGAATCACCACCTGGTGCCGGCCAGCCAGCTCAGCGGCGACCTGGTGGCGGCGGTGCGCGCGCCCAACGACCTGCTGTACGTGATGGTGGCCGACGCCACCGGCCACGGCTTGTCGGCGGCCATCAGCCTGTTGCCGGCGCTGTGGGTGTTTTACGGCATGGCGCGCAAGGAATGCACGGTGCCGGAAATCGTCGCCGCCATCAACAGCCGCCTCAAGGAAACCGTGCCCATCGGGCGTTTTGTCGCCGCGCACGTCGCTTCCATCAACAACCCGGCCCGCACAGTGCGCTTGTGGAGTGGCGGCATGCCGCCGGCTTACTTCATCGACAACGGCAAGGATGAAATCAGGACGTTGCGCTCCCCGCACCTGGCGCTGGGCATCATGCCGCCCGCCTTGTTCGACCCTGCCACCGAAATCATCGAATGGAAGACGGCTTGCCAGATGTTTTTTTGCTCGGACGGCCTCACCGAAGCGCAAAACGAAGCCGGAGAAATGTTTGGTGACGAACGATTGCAGCAATTGCTGCAAGGTAAGGATAAGGCCGCGCTGTTTCCGCAGATCGTCGCTGCGGTGGAAGCCCACATGAATCAGCAGCCCGCCATGGATGATATTTCATTGCTGAGGGTGTTGCTGCCCTGATGGCGCTTTGTATTTGCGATAGTGCCGCCAGCCGAAAATGACGGCGATCAGCACCAGCCCCGCCCCCAGATAGCCGATCAAATCGGCCAGATTCACCAGGCGCCGGTCATCGGCGAAGTTCCATACCCATGCCCCCGGCACCCGCCAAAAATCCAGCGCCGGAAAAAACAGCCCGCTGGCCATCGTCACCAGGATGCTGATCAACACCCCCGTCGCAGCGGAAAATGCCCAAACGCTCGCGTTGCCGATGATGTCCGTTTGTTTCGCCAAGCGGCGCACGATCAACAGCGCGATAAAGCTGGCCACGCACATGACCAGAAAAGTCTGCGGCAGATTCAGGCCAGGCAAAAACTGCCAATCACGCAAAGCGTGCGGCTGCGTCAACGTGTCCGCAAAAAATAGGCGATAGGCCGCCAATAATTTGAATACCACGTCCGTCGCGGTCGCGCACAGCGCGCTCCAGACCACCATGGCATAGAACCCGAATGCCGTGGAGCGTTGCCGTGCCTGCGTGGGATCATGGCCGCGCCGGTATCGCATGAGCCGCCACGCCATCCAAACCGCGCAGCCCACCCCGGCTCCAGTGAGTATGCCCAGCAGCGCCCACAAGCCGACAAACACTGAAGTGGGGACGACCACGGCGGCATCGGCAGAGGCTGGCGCCGTCGATGTGCTGCCATCGTCGGCCGGCGCCAGACCCAGCAGCGCCGTCAGGCATAACCATCCCAGCGGAATCGGCTGTGCCAGCCGGCTCAGGCGTCTACAGCAGGTGGTGGTATTTATGGTGCGCATCATGTTGGCTCCTTTGAAAGCGAGCGTTGAGGATGGGAAAAAAAAGCCCCGCTGGGTAAGCGGGGCAAGGGAGCTCAACGCATAGCCAACGTTGGAGAAAAGGTTACATCATATCGTCCATGCCGGGGCCAGGGCCTGCGGCTTTTTCGTTTTTGGGCAGTTCCGCCACCATGCATTCGGTGGTCAGCATCAATCCAGCCACGGAAGCGGCGTTTTGCAGCGCGGAGCGGGTGACCTTGGTCGGATCGAGGATACCCAGTTCGATCATGTCACCGAACTCGCCGCTCGCCGCGTTATAGCCGAACGTGCCGCTGCCTTGCGCGACCTGGCTCAACACCACGGAAGCTTCTTCGCCGCAGTTGGCGACGATCTGGCGCAACGGTTCTTCCACGGCGCGGCGCAGGATGTTGATGCCCACAATCTGGTTCTCAAACTGAATGACTCATAAAACCATTGTCGGTCGGAGCCCGATTGGCGCTACATCGTCTCGCTGGAAGCCGGCGCAGCCGGGTGATGCTTTGTAGTCCCAGGATTACAACGAGCAGTCCTGGGCTTACACGAACTTCCGCTTATGCTGACAGACAGGTCCAGGGTTTAATGGGATGATCGGCGCGCGCTGGCGAAATTGCCGTAGCGTCTGGTGCTTCGTGATTGAACTAGTGGTTCCTTATTCGCAAATTGTGTGACTATACTAATTTAGGAGAAATACATGTCTAATCTCATTGTTAATGCTAGCAGCCTTAATCTGCGTGATGCGCCCAGCAAAACTGACGGAAATATAATTGGCGTACTGCACCGTGGCGATATTGTTGAATCGATTAATAATGCCGGCGATACATGGGCAAACATTAAAACATCCGATGGCAAAACAGGGTGGGCATCAAGTAGTTATCTGAAAGATACAATTGCAACTAGCAGCCAGCATTTTCCATGGTTTGAAAGGGCAATTGAAGAATATAACAAACACATTAAAGAGGTAGCCGGCAGTGGTGACAACCCACGCATCGTTGAGTATTTGCGATCAACTAATCTTGATAGCATATCTGCAAGCAATGACGAAACTGCTTGGTGTTCTGCATTTGTGAATTGGTGCGTTGAACAATCAGGTTGTTCAGGTACAGACTCAGCCTGGGCGCGTTCATGGCTAAGTTGGGGCAAGGAAACAGATATGCCTGTTAAGGGCTGTATTGCCGTATTCAAACGCCCACCTAATCCATCTTCTGGACATGTTGCCTTTTTTGTTTCGCACACCGACACACACGTTAAAGTACTTGGTGGCAATCAAAGCGACTCAGTAAGTGTTGCTGACTATCCTGCAGATAGATTACTAAGTTATCGCATTCCTAATTAATTTTTTAGGTAAACCGAAGCGCAATCGGGTCGGGCAACCACCGCATTCGACACGTTGAGATTTTCCACGCACCTGAAAGACGCCCGGCTGATGGAAGCGAAAGAGAAAAAGCCCCGCACTGCTGTTGGTGGTGCGGGGCTTTTTTGTGGATGGCATTCCATACCGTCGTCTCCGCTGATGAGTTGATGGTAAGGCTCAGCCACTATGCCAACGGCAATCGCTATTCGGCAAACTCGTACACCACCAGCTTTTGCACCAGCGGGCGCATGGTGGCGACGGCTTGCTGGTGTTGTGGATTGGCGTTGTAGGCTTCCAGGGCTGCTTTGTCTTTGAAAACCGCCTCCACGGCCAAATCGTAGCTGCTGTCCACCAACTCGTGCGTGGACGGGATGGCGGAGCCGACGCTGTAGCTCAACACGCCCGGCAGTTTGGCCATGCTGCGGGTGATTTCCTGGTAACGGCTGCGTACCGCCTGGCTGCCCGGTTCTTTCAACCAGACGATGACAACGTGGTGCACCCGGCCTTGCCGGTTTTCTTCGGCACGGGCATGACTCGTTCCACTCAGCAGCGCCAATGCCAGCGCCAACGCGTAAAAAAGTTTCATGGGTTTTCCTCTTTCAAAATGATGCGGTTGAAATAAGGATTTGGTCGGAAGTAACTTCCCTAAATCGCCGCGATATTTCCAGCGGCTAGCCCATCTTGTAGGGTACGCTGTGCGTACCGTTCGATGCCCCGAAGGTACGCACAGCGTACCCTACATCGATAGGCGTGGTCGGGAAGTTGTTTTCAGCCATATCCTTAGGAGTCTATTCAAAATAACTTGAACAACTCTATTGGGATACCGCAAACTCAGACGTATCATGGGTAACCCCCACACCGACCCATCCCTCGTTGCGTCCGATGTCATAGACGCCATAGGGAATCGCCTTACCAAGATCAGGGTCGACAAAATCGTGCAT
>SCQD01000172.1 GCA_004299145.1 Methylococcaceae bacterium
CATCGCCGCTTTTATCGTCGAATGATCCATATAAACCGGGCCGATTTTAAACAACAGGGTAAAGAAAAATACCGTCAGAAAAACGCTGGCAACAAATCCTGTAAATGTCATGCCTTGCTGGGCATGGCTATGATGCTTCATTGGCTTTTTCTCCGTCGAATAGTTAAAAGAAGCGAGGGAATGGCAAACATCAATGCAAACTATTGCCCAGCCGCTCAAAAGCGATGCCGGGTTTGTCCCAGTCCCAATTCATCCAGATCAAAAATGCCCTGCCGACCAGATTTTCTTCCGGCACCGTGCCCCAGTAGCGGCTGTCGTTGCTGTTGTCGCGATTGTCGCCCATGACAAAATAGTGTCCGCTCGGCACTACCGCGTCCATGGTAACGCTGGGCTGTTCTTCCCGCATCAGGATGTCGTGGCGCACGCCGCTCAGGTCTTCTTCCAGCAGCAACGCGCCGGTGATAAAGCTTTCCTTGCCGGCGCCGGTGTAATGGCCCAGCAGCGTGGCGGCGATGGGTTGACCATTGACGTACAACTGTTTGTTGATATAGCTGATGCGGTCACCGGGCAGGCCGATCACCCGCTTGATATAGTCCATGCTCGGGTCTTTGGGATAGCGAAACACCACGATGTCGCCCCGCTGCGGCTCACCGACGGCGAATATTTTGTTGCGCAATACCGGTAAGCGTATGCCGTAAGCATATTTATTGACCAGGATGAAATCGCCGATCAGCAACGTCGGCATCATGGAGCCGGACGGAATGCGGAAAGGTTCCACCAAAAAGGAGCGCAGCACCAGCACGATGAGAATGACCGGAAAAAAAGAGCGTGCGTAGTCGACCAGCAGGGGTTCGCTGATTTCCCCGTTCAGCACCGGCGCCGGCTTGAATACCCCCGCGCGCAGCAACAGCACGTAACCGCCCCAGATTCCGCCGGTGACCAGCGTCGCCACCACCATCCAAAAAGAAAAATCCAAATGCATGAAATTCGTCGCCTTTAGTCCTTGTTAACCCGCAATACCGCCAAAAATGCTTCCTGGGGAATGTCCACCCTGCCCACCTGTTTCATACGCTTTTTACCTTCTTTTTGCTTTTCCAACAATTTTTTCTTGCGGGTAATGTCGCCGCCATAACACTTGGCGGTGACGTTTTTGCGCATGGCGGACACTGAAGAGCGCGCGATGATTTTGGCGCCGATGGCCGCCTGGATGGCGACTTCGAACATCTGGCGCGGTATCAGCTCTTTCATTTTTTCCACCAGATCGCGGCCGCGCGACTGGCTGATGTCGCGGTGCACGATCAGCGATAAGGCATCGACTTTTTCGCCGTTGATCATGATGTCCAGCTTGACCAGGGGCGCGGACTGGAAGCGCAGAAATTCATAGTCGAACGAGGCAAAGCCACGGCTGACGGATTTCAGCCGGTCAAAAAAATCCAGCACCACTTCGCTGAGCGGCAGTTCGTACGCCAAAGCCACCTGGCCGCCGGTATACAGCAGCTTGCTCTGCACGCCGCGTTTTTCCACGCATAAATTGATGACCGCGCCCAGATAATCCTGGGGCACCAGGATATTGGCCAGGATGATGGGTTCGCGCACGTCTTCGATGGCGTTGGCGGGCGGCAGTTTGGCGGGGTTGTCGATATACAGGGTTTCACCGGCCGTGTTGACGACTTCATAAATCACGGTGGGCGCGGTGGTGATCAAATCCATGTTGTATTCGCGCTCCAGGCGCTCCTGCACGATCTCCATGTGCAGCATGCCCAGAAACCCACAGCGAAAACCAAAGCCCAAGGCTTGCGAGGTTTCCGGCTCGAAGTGCAGGGCTGCGTCGTTCAGGCGCAGTTTGTTCAGCGCTTCGCGCAGGTTTTCGTAATCGTCGGAACTGATGGGGTAAAGCCCTGCAAATACCCTGGGTTGCACCTGCTGAAAACCCGGCAAGGATTCCACCGCAGGCCTGTCGGTGGCGGTCAGCGTATCGCCCACCGGCGCGCCGAAAATTTCTTTGATGCCGGCGACCACAAAACCGACTTCGCCGGAGTTGAGACAATCTTTTTCCAGGCGCTTGGGCGTGAATACGCCGACCTTTTCCACCTGATGGCTGCGCCCGGTGGACATGACGGTGATTTTTTGTTTGCGGGTGATGCGGCCGTTCATGACCCGCACCAAAGACACCACGCCCAGATAGTTGTCGAACCAGGAGTCGATGATCAGCGCTTGCAGCGGCGCTTCGCTGTCGCCCTGCGGCGACGGTATGCGCGCGACGATTTGTTCCAGAACTTCTTCGACGTTGAGGCCGGTTTTGGCGCTGATGCGCGGTGCTTCATCGGCGGGAATGCCGATGATTTCTTCGATTTCCTTGATGACTTTGTCCGGCTCGGCGCTGGGCAGATCGATTTTGTTAAGTACCGGCAGAACTTCCAGCCCCTGCTCCAGGGCGGTGTAGCAGTTGGCCACGCTCTGCGCTTCCACGCCTTGCGCGGCGTCCACCACCAACAACGCGCCTTCGCAAGCCGCCAGCGAACGGGAGACTTCATAGGAAAAATCGACGTGGCCGGGCGTGTCGATAAAGTTGAGGTGGTAGACCTCGCCATTTTTGGCCTGGTAGTCCAGCGTCACGCTCTGGGCTTTGATGGTGATGCCGCGTTCCCGCTCGATATCCATGGAATCCAATACCTGGGCCGACATTTCCCGCGCGGTCAAGCCGCCGCACATCTGGATAAAACGATCGGCCAGGGTGGATTTGCCGTGGTCGATATGGGCGATGATGGAAAAATTGCGAATATGGCGCAAATCGGACACGTTACCTGCCTGTAATAATTTAAAGTTTAGTGGTAGTCCTCGTTCCCACGCGCCGCGTGGGAATGCATCCTCGGCGCGCCGCGCCGTGTAAGCGATGACCTTGATTTCGCAACAACAGTCGCCATGGCAGACACGCGGCGCGGCGCGTGGGAACGAGTAAAAAATTAAGGAGCGGGTTTTAAAGCCAAAAACAACGAACCGCCGCGCCGCTGCACCAGTATTGCGATGGATTTTTTCTTGGGCAGGTCTTTCAGCACTTGGTTAAAGTGTTTGGCGTCGCGGATGGTATCGTTCTGGATGCGCAGAATGACGTCGCCTTTGCGGATGCCCGCCGCATAAGCCGGGCCGTCTTTCACCGATTGCACCAGCACGCCGTTTTTTTCCACTTCCAGCTGCGCGCGCTGTTCCGGCGTCAGATCCGTCACCGCCATGCCCCAGGCATTGGTCGCCGCTTCGGGGGTGGTGTTCATGCCCACCACCGGATGATCTTCGTCGGGCAGCATGCCGATTTTGATCTTGAGCTGTTTGGTATCCCCCTGGCGCAGCACTTTCAGCGCGGCGCTTTCACCGATGGGCGTCATGCCTACCAGCGGCGGCAGGGACGCCGAGGTGTCGATTTCGCGGCCGTTGAATTCGAGGATCACGTCGCCGATCTGCAAACCCGCTTCCTGGGCCGGACTCTTGGGCAGCAGCTTGGAAACCAGCGCGCCTTTGGGGCGATTCATGCCGAACGATTCGGCCAATTCGCGCGTCACGTCCTGGATCTGCACGCCGATCCAGCCGCGCGACACATAGCCTTGGGATTTGAGCTGATCCACCACTTTCATGGCGACTTCGATGGGGATGGCGAAAGACAGCCCCATAAAACCGCCGGTACGGCTGTAAATCTGCGAGTTGACGCCCACCACGCGGCCGTCCAGGTCGAACAGCGGGCCGCCGGAGTTGCCCGGATTGATGGCGACGTCGGTCTGGATGAACGGCACGTAATTATCGCTGGGCAGATTTCTGCCTTTGGCGCTGACGATGCCGGCGGTAACCGAGTGGTCAAAACCGAAAGGCGAGCCGATCGCCAGCACCCATTCACCCACTTTGAGGTTTTCCGACACGCCCATGCGCACCACCGGCAGATTGTCGGCGTCGATTTTGAGCAAGGCGATGTCGCTGCGCTTGTCGGCGCCGATCAGCTTGGCTACCAGTTCGCGGCGGTCCTGCAAGCGCACGACGATTTCGTCGGCGTCTTTCACCACGTGCTGGTTGGTGATGACGAAGCCGTCGGCGGAAATCACAAAGCCCGAGCCCAATGACTGTACTTCGCTGGGTTCGCCGCCGTCACCGAAAAAATGGCGGAAAAATTCGTCGTTGGGAATGCCTTCCGGCAACTCCATGGCGTCCGGCGGTATTTCCCGATCCGGTGGCGCCATTTTCTGGCTGGTGCTGATGTTGACCACCGCCGGGCTGTTTTTTTCGACCAGGCTGGTAAAGTCCGGCAATTGGGCGCGGGCCACGCCAATTACCCATAACCACAGAAACACTCCCCATACTACGCCCGCAAACTTATTACGCATAAAAACCCCTGAAGCCTTTACCCAGCTCCGGCAAAATCGGACAAAACACAGTGAAAACCCGGCAAAATCCGCCCATGATGCAGATTGACGCAGACGCACCGCACAAAATTCGAAGCAGAAAGTACAATTTGTGCCGATGACGATTTTAGAATGATGGAAATACTTTACGAAGAACCACTGGCCGCAAGGCGCCGACGCCCAAACCGGGCAGCCGTTTGATCGCGAACAGGCAGGCCGCGAAACCGCTGAAACCGCCGGCCAGACTCGGCCAGTCGCCCACCACGCCCCACGCCGCCGCGATCGGCACGGCCAAGGCAGCCCCCGCCAGTAAACCGCACAATGGTAACACATAGACCAGCAACGACGCCCATAACAAGGCGCGCTCCTCCACGCCGATTACCAGCAAATCACCCGGCTGTACCGCTAAGGCACACGATACCGCCAACGGCGTGCGGCGCCGGCTCAGCTGTTTGAACAGCGCAGAGGAGGCGCAAGCCTGGGTACAGCCGCCACAGGATGAAC
The DNA here is from genome assembly GCA_004299145.1 of Methylococcaceae bacterium. GTDB lineage: Bacteria > Pseudomonadota > Gammaproteobacteria > Methylococcales > Methylococcaceae > Methylogaea. Next base: position 4,887 of record SCQD01000172.1, read on the forward strand.
TCGCCAAGGCCTCCACCCAGGCGGTTTGACCTTGCACCGCAACGACTCTGACGGTTTCTTCCAGCATTAAGGTTGCTCCACGCGCCGCACGTTGTCACCGACCAGGCCGACAGCCGCCGCCGGCGCTTCGCCCATGACCGTGATCTGGTACGCACCGATAAAGCGCAAGTAAAGGTTGACGGCGCCGAAACGATGCAGCTGCTTTTTCAGGCGGGTCACGTTGTCGGTGGTTTCGATATAGAGCGACAGGGCCGATAAACCGTCGCTCAGCAACAGGTGTTCCAGGGGCGGTCTGCCCGGCGCATGATGCCGCGTGTAGGATACCCATTGATAACCCGGCGGCACTTGCGCCAGCCGCCAGCGCAAGGATTCCAGCGGCAGGGTTTCGGGGCGGTGGGCCGTATTTTCTGGACCGGTTGCCGGCGACGGTTTGGGGGCTGCGTCCAGGGTCAGTTCGGAAAACACCAGTTGTTCCAGGATCTGTCCATTGCCGAACACTTGGTATTTGAGGGGCAGCCGGGTGTCGACGTCTATCCAGAAACGCCGGCCATAGCGGTATTCGTCCACCGGCTCGATAATCACTTCCTGAGCCTGGCGGCCGATCAAGCGTTCCTGGCTGCCCAGGCTGAAACGGTAAAAACGCTGATAGCCCGCCAGTTCGTCGGGCAGCACGCCGACGCCGCCCGGCAGCGGCGTTTTGCCGCCAGCCAGCTTGCGCTGGGCTTCGGGCAGAAAATAGCTGGAGTGCCCGGCCTTGCGCACGACTTCCTGGCCCGGATCGTCCAGAGAATACATGGATTCACGTTCCACTCCCCCGGTGACGCAGTGCGAGACCGCCACCATCTGCACTTGATTGTTGCGCAGTAAAGCCGCCGTGCCGTGAAAATCCAGGTGTTTGCGCGCGTCGCGCATGGCCTTCAGCCAGCCCATCGCATCCAGCGATGCTTCATCCGCATAAAGGGGGACGGACATCACGATGCAGGAAAATACCAGCAGGAATCGGCAGAAAAACCGCCGTAGGATTATGGGGTACGTGCAGCGTACCTTCGGCGCCAATTGGATATTCCTTGGAGGAAAAAATACCATCAAGGATGCACAAAACTCACTACACGCGCCTGCGGCAACAGGTCGCCGGCACCCGCCAGATAAACCCCTTCATTGTGCATGACCAAGTATTCTTGCAGCTTTTCCGGCGACAGCAGTCCATACCCGGCTTGTTGAACGTCTGCGGTAATGCCGCTGGAAGCGTGCCAGCCGGCCTGGTCATAGGGGAGTTGAGCCACGCCATACTCGCGCACTCCCAGCACGGCCATCGCGGCAAGGGTGGCTGCCAGCGCCAGTCCGCCGGCCGGCTTCAGCCACTCGCGCCGACGATTGCGGTGCGAGTGCAGTGACACCGGTTCGCTTGCCAATTGCCGATGAATGCGATCGGCAAAATCCACGTCCGCCGACAACGCCGGTTCGCCGCGCAGGCTCTGGCGCATCCAGTGGTAGTGCCGCCACGACGTCGCCAATGCCGGATCGTGGGCCATGTCCGCCAATAAACGGCGTGCGTCGACCGCAGCCAGTGCATCATCCATCAACAGCGACAGTTGAGAGAGTTTTTCGTGGTGAGTGTCCATCGTCTGGGTCCTGTTCAATCTCGTATAAAACCATTCAATCCAATAGAGGCCGTAAACGCTGGTCTATGGCCTCGCGTGCGCGAAAAATCCTGGAGCGTACCGTTCCCACGGGACATTGCATGACTTCGGCGATTTTCTCATAACTCATGCCATCCAATTCGCGCAGGCTGATGGCCGTGCGCAAATCCTCGGACAAGTCGTCGAAGGCAGCCAGGATGGCTTCAGCCAGTTCCTCGCTCAGCAACACTCTTTCGGGTGTTTCGAAATTCTTTAGACGTCCGACCGTGGCCATTTGTTCCGCATCGTCCAAATCCAGATCGTCGTCGTCGCCGGGCCGGCGATTGCGCATGGCCAGATGGTTTTTCGCGGTGTTGATGGCAATGCGGTATAGCCAGGTAAAAAAAGCGGATTCGCCACGAAACTCAGGCAGGGCGCGATACGCCTTGATGAAGGCTTCCTGGGCCACATCCTGGGACTCTACCGGGTCCTTGATGTAGCGGTAGACCAACTGCACGATGCGGTGCTGGTATTTCAGCACCAGCAGGTCGAAGGCTTTTTTGTCTCCGGCCTGAACCCTGGCGACCAGCTCGCTGTCCAGTGCATCGCCCGTATTCGAGGTTTCCGCCGACCGTATCATCGCATTTCAACCATTCGCCAGGCGGGAAGGCGTTGCCCCCCATACGTATTTGAAAACACGCTGAACCATTACCCCAAGATCGGCTTTTGCGTTACATTATCGGGGTTTGCCTTATGCCATTCAACGCGCACCCTCCCGTCATTCTCACAGACCAGCCTCAAGAGCTTTCAGCGTGTCCGACCAACCCCATTATGACGTACTGATCATCGGCAGCGGCGCCGCGGGCCTCAGTCTGGCCTTGCGCCTGCCGAACACGGCGCGCATCGCCATTCTGGCCAAAACCACCTTTCTCGACAGCAACACTTTTCACGCCCAGGGCGGCATATCCGCCGTGCTGAACGAGCACGATACCGTAGAATCCCATATTCAAGATACCTTGATCGCCGGTGCCGGCCTATGCGACGAATCCATCGTACAGCTGGTGGTTGCCCAAGGCCGTGCGTGCATCAATTGGCTGCGTCAGCAAGGCATGCCTTTTACCCAGGTGCTGGACACGCAGGGGGTCAGCCAACTGCACCTGACCCGCGAAGGCGGGCATACGCATCGGCGCGTGGCGCACGCCGCCGACGCCACCGGCCAGGCGCTGGCGGACACTTTGCTGCAAAAGGTCAGAGAGCAAGCCCATATCGCGCTGTTCGAAAAACACCACGTCATCGATCTGATCACCACCGGCAAAACCGGACAGCCGGGCCAGCGGGTGCTGGGAGCCTACGTATTGAATGCCGCTGCCAACCGGTTTACCACGTTTCGCGCCAAAACGGTGGTGTTGGCCACCGGCGGTGCCAGCAAAGTGTATCTTTACACCAGCAACCCGGACGTCGCCACCGGCGACGGCATCGCGCTGGCCTGGCGCGCCGGCTGCCCTGTGGTCAATATGGAGTTTTTCCAGTTCCACCCCACCTGTTTGTACCATCCCCAGGCCCGTTCTTTCCTCATCAGCGAGGCGGTGCGCGGTGAAGGCGGGCGCTTGCTGCTGCCGGACGGCACGCCTTTCATGCAAAATTTCGACCCACGCGGCGAACTGGCGCCCCGAGACATCGTGGCGCGCGCCATCGACCACGAAATCAAGCGCTTGGGGATAGACTGCGTTTACCTGGACATCAGCCACAAGCCGCGCGATTTCATACTCAGCCACTTCCCCACCATCCACCGCCACTGCCTGCAATTCAACATCGACATCACCCGGCAGCCGATTCCGGTGGTGCCGGCGGCCCATTACACCTGCGGTGGCGTAAAGACCGACGCCAAAGGGCGCACCGCCCTGGCCGGCCTTTACGCCGTGGGCGAAACCGCCTGGACCGGTCTGCACGGCGCCAATCGCATGGCCAGCAATTCGTTGCTGGAATGCCTGGTGTTTGCCAAACAAGCCGCTGAAGACATCGTCGCCTGTCTGCCGCAAATACCGTCGGCAGCCGTTTTGCCCGATTGGGACGAATCCCAGGTGACCGACTCCGACGAAGAGGTGGTGGTGACGCACAACTGGCATGAAATTCGGCAGTTTATGTGGGATTATGTCGGCATCGTGCGCACCAACAAACGCCTGGAACGCGCCTTGCACCGCGCCGAACTGCTCAAGCAGGAAATCGCCGAATACTATGGAAACTTCAAAGTAACCAGTGATTTATTGGAATTGCGCAACCTGGTTATTGTCGCCGAGCTGGCCATACGCTGCGCCATGCAGCGCAAGGAAAGCCGCGGGCTGCATTATACGCTGGATTATCCGGCGCAAGACGACACTCTGCCGCCGCAAAATACCATTTTATACCCAGACCGCTAACACCTTACTCCTTATTAAGGATATATCCATGTTGTGCAATAAATACAAGCGGACCATACACCAATTGCAGCAGGAAGTGGCGCATTTGCAGGCGGAAAATACGCGCATGGCGGCCGAGCTTGCCCGGCTGGCCGAAGACAACGCCGGTCTGCAACGGCAATTCGAAGCGGAACGAGTTCACGCGGAGTTTACCAACGGCTTGTTTCACAGTTTGCTGGCTTTCAGCTCATCGCTGACGGAAATGCAGAGTTCCCTGCAAGTCGTGGCGGAATCCATGAAAGCCGAACGGGAAAATGCGACGGTGGCCAGCCGGGCATCGTTGGACGCCCAGCAATCCGTGGATCAAATCGCCGGTTGCCTCAATCAAATGGCGAACGATACCCGCAATGTTTCCGCCACGGTCGAAGGCTTGAATCAAAAAGCCGCCAACATCGAAGGCATCATCGGGTTGATTCGCAATATTTCCGATCAAACCAACCTGCTGGCGCTGAACGCCGCCATCGAAGCGGCCCGCGCCGGGGATCTGGGCAGGGGATTTGCGGTGGTGGCGGATGAAGTGCGCAACCTGGCGAAGCGCACCGGAGAAGCGACCAGCGAAATCGAAGGCCTGGTGGCGACGATTCACACCGAAACCAGCGCCACCAAACGCCAGATGGATACGGTTTCGGAAGATTCCCAGGGGTTCAGCCGCATCAGCCTCGAAGCCAGCGAGCACATGAAAGACTTCATCCGCCTGACCGACAATATGCGGACGGCCATTACCGGCGGTGCTTTGAGGAGTTTTATCGATGTGGTAAAAATAGACCACCTCATTTTCAAATTCGAAGTCTACAAAGTATTCATGGATGTTTCTGCGAAGACCAAGCACGATTTTTCCAACCACCGCGCTTGCCGCCTGGGCCGCTGGTATTACGAAGGTGAGGGGGCGCGCATTTTTTCCCGCTTGAGCGGTTTCCGCGAGCTGGAACAGCCGCACCAGCAAGTGCACGAAAACGGCTTTGCCGCCCTGGATATATTGGAGACCGGCGACAAGCCCGGCGCCCTGGCGGCATTGCAGCGCATGGAGCAAGCCAGCATGGACGTCATGGAGCGGCTGGAACGGCTGGCGTCGGCAGCAGAACAGAATCCTAATCTGTTATTGGATTAACGCAATCGTTTTATTCCCTTTTATTCGCTACCCTAACCAGGAATTTTCCATGCCACATGCAGACCCCACAGAGTTCATAAAAGCTATTTTAATCCATGACACGCACGTCGAAAGAAAGCACCTTAAGGAAAAAAATAATCAGCTGATTATCACGATATCGCGTGATTACGGCGCCGAAGGCGAGAAAATTGCCGAAATGCTGCATAGCTGTTTGGGGTTGCCGGTTTACCAAAACGAGATTCTGGAAAAAGTGGCGCAAAAAGCCAAAGTCGACAAGTTTTTATTCGAACAGCACGATGAAAACGTATCGGGCGGCATCAGTTCCTTTATTTACAGCCTGATCCACGGCGCCCCCGCCGACATGCAGACCTACCGCCGGGCGCTTTACGACGTGGTGCTGGACCTGGCTCAGCACAACGGCATCATCGTCGGCCGCGGCGGGCACTTCATTCTGTCGGGCAAAAAAGTTTTTCGGTTGCGCATCGTCGGTTCGCTGAAAAAATGCGCGGAGCGCGTGGCGAGCGAATTGAATATCGGCCTGGACGAAGCTGAACGAAAAGTCGCCGACATCAACCACAAGCGTGCTTCTTCCATCAAAGCGTTGTTCGAAGACCGTTTCCCCGACGCCTATTTGAATAACCCAAACCACTTCGATTTGACCATCAACACCGACCATATTTCAGCGGAAGGGGCCGTGCCGATTATTTTGCTGGCTTTGCGTCAGGCGGGTTTTGCTCCGGTTTTGGCGGATAAGGCGTAAACACCATGAACAGATCGACATCACCGCTTTATTTCAACGTCGACATCGCCAGTCACGCCAGGGGCATTTATTCCGGCGAGTGCGTGAGCCTGATTGCACCCAGCGAACTGGGAGAGTTGTGCATTCTGCCGCGCCATGCGCCGATCTTCGTGCGCCTGCGTCCTGGCGAATTGCGCTTGAAAGACAGCCAGGGAGCGGAGCTGTTTTTTTATGTATCCGGCGGCTTTTTGGAAGTCCAGCCCATGGCGGCAACCGTGCTGGCCGATGAAATGCTGCGTTCCGACGAAATCGACCGCGAAGCCGCTTTGACCGCCAAGCGCGAAGCGGAGCAGGTGTTGAGCAAAAGCCATTTGTTCACTGAGCGCGACACGGCCAAGCTCATGCTGGTCAAGGCGCTGGCGCAGCTGCGCGTGATAGAGCACGAACTCGCCAGTCATAAGCGGCATTGACGCCGCGTTCCCTTCCAAGCAATCTTGACCAGGAGACAGCACCTTGCAATTCGATTCCGCCGCCTTGCCCGGCAACATCACGCATCTTGTGCTCAAAGGCCGTCTGGACCTCGCAGGCACTCAGGCGATCGAACAGCCGTTTTCTTTCGCCACCACGCTGCACGCTTCGAACATCGTCGTCGATCTTTCCGGCGTCAGCTTTCTCGCTTCCATCGGCATCCGCCTGCTGATGACTTCGGCGCGCGCGCAAGCCAACCGGGGCGGCAAGCTCGTGCTGGCGGCGCCTCAGCCGCTGGTGCGCAAGGTGCTGGAAACCGCCGGCATCGACCAGTTGATTCCCCTCGCCGCCGATCTCGAAACCGCGCAAACCCTGTTCGCTGAATGAGCGAACGCGTTCATTACCACCTGACGCTGCAATGTTCCCCTGATGCCTTTGCGACGGCCAGTGCCTGGCTCAGAGACCTGGGCAGTCGCCAGGGGCTGAGCGAGGAGCACCTGTACAACCTGGATCTTTGCGCCAGCGAACTGCTAGCCAACATCAGCGAGCATGCTTATAACGGCGCGGCCGGCGTCATCCGCCTGGAACTGGTGATGAGCCGGGCAACCTCGACGCTGACCCTGGTCGACACAGCGCCGGCTTTCGATCCTTTGACCCAATCCGCCCCTGCCTTGCCGGCTTCCCTGGAAAGCGCTCCCTGCGGCGGGTTGGGCCTGCATCTGGTGCGGCAATTCGCCGATGCCGTGCACTATGAGCGCAAGGACGGCTGCAACCGGCTCACTATCCGCATCGGGCCGCCCGAGCCGTCCGAGCAGGAACGACGCCGCCAGGACAGGCGTAGTGATGGGGAGGTTGTTTTTCCTTTGACGCGCAGCGACGGCACCCGCATCGGGTGGGACCAGCGTAGCGGCGACGACCGGCGGGCTTTAGGGCTGGTCTCGCGCACCGCGCTGTTTCGCGACGTGCCCTACCGGGACGTCGAGAGCATCTTCGCGCACTGCGAAATCCGTAGTTGTGCCGATGGCGAAATACTGTTGCGCGCCGGCGAATATCATCGCTGCGTATTGATGGTCATCGCAGGGCGTCTGGAAGTGCACCTGGACGGCCCGAATTCCCACGACTATATCGAGGTCGGTCCCGGCGAATGCGTCGGCGAATTGTCGGTGGCGGACGGCAGGCCCAACTCCGCCTGGGTAGTGGCAGCCGGCGCCGGCCGCTTGCTGGTGGTTGCCGAGGCGGTATTTCTCGAACGCATGCTGGGGCATCCCACCATCGCCCGCAATCTGGTCGCCATTCTGGCGCAACGCATACGCAACAGTAACCGGCAAATCGTCGCGCGCTTGCGCGCCGCCATGGAATTGGAATCCTTGCAGCGGGAACTGGATTTGGCGCGCCAAATACAGTCCAGCATGCTGCCGACGGCGCCGTTGTTTCCTGCGCAAACCGGCATCGAGGGCTGCGGTTTCATGCGCGCCGCGCGTCATGTGGGCGGTGATTTTTACGATGCCTTTCTACTCGGCGACGGACGGGTCTTCGTGGCTATCGGCGATGTGTGCAATAAAGGCACGCCGGCCGCCTTGTTCATGGTGCGCACCCTGACCCTGTTGCGCAGCGAGGCGTTGCGTCCGGAAGCAGATGCCGCGGTTCACTTGGCCCGCCTGGCCGTCAACAGCAATAATGTGTTGAACGAAGCCAACGAGGCCCAGCAGTTCGTCACCCTGTTTTGCGCTATCGTCGACCTTGAGCAAAACCATCTGCACTTTGTCAACGCTGGTCACAACCCGCCGCTGTTGTGTCTGCCCGGCGCCGCGCCGGTGTTTCTCGAAGGTCCGCGCAATCCGCTGGTCGGCCTGGTGCCGGGCTTGAAATATGCCGTGGGCAGCAGTGCATTTGTTCCCGGCAGCCTGTTGCTGCTGTACACCGACGGCGTCACCGAAGCGGAAGCCGAGGACGGTGCATTATTCGGCGACGACGCTTTGCATCGATTGTTGACGCACGAAGCGGTAGCCAGCGCCGATGCTTGCGTCGAACGCATCGTCGCCGCCGTGGACGCTTTTGCCGCCGGCCACCCTCAATCCGACGATATCACGCTGCTGGCCATCCATCGTCCTCCGGACGACCAGCCGTTTCCTTGACGTGGCGGTTGCCATGAAAGTTGCTGCAACCTTGCTCCCCCTCACCCCAACCCTCTCCCGGGGGGAGAGCGAAGCGAGGGGCCGGGAGCCGGAGGTCACCGGTTCCTGGGTTCCATTCGGCGCGGGCAACGCGCTGGGTCGGAGGCTGTGCCGCCCATGACGCAACACTTGATCCAGGCGACCCATCTGAGCAAGCACTATGCCCTCGACGGCGGACATACGGTGCCGGTATTGCGCCAAATGAACTTTGCCATCGACGCCGGCGAGTTTGTCGCCATCATGGGGCCGTCCGGTTCGGGCAAGTCGACGCTGATGAATATTCTCGGCTGCCTGGACGTGGCAGCCGACGGCTACTATGCCCTGAACGGCCGGGATACCGGTCGGATGGCGCCGGATCAGTTGGCGGATTTGCGCAACCGGCTGATCGGCTTTGTGTTTCAAGGATTCAACCTGTTGCCGCGCAAAAGCGTGCTGGAGAATGTGGCTTTGCCGCTGCTCTATGCCGGCGTCGGCCGCGCCGAACGCCGGCAACGCGCGTTGCTGCTGCTGGAACAGGTGGGCTTGAGCCGCCACGCGCACCATCGCCCCAACCAATTGTCAGGCGGCCAGCAGCAGCGCGTGGCCATCGCCCGCGCCCTGGTCAATCACCCCAAGCTCATTCTGGCCGACGAACCCACCGGTAACCTGGATACCCAGACCAGCGAGGAAATCATGGCTTTGTTTAAATCGCTCAATCGCACACAGGGCATTACGGTGGTGCTGGTGACCCACGAACCGGACATCGCCCGCCACGCCCAACGCCTGATTCACATCGTCGACGGCCGAATCGCCCATGACGGGGCGGTGGAGCAGGTGTTGCAAGCGCTGCATCCAACATGATGACGCGCGGCGCCTGGGGCGAAGCACTGCAGGCCATGGGCGCCAATCGGCTGCGCACCGGCCTGACCATGCTGGGCATGATCATCGGCGTCGGCGCGGTGGTGCTGATGCTGGCGGTGGGGCAGGGCGCCCAATCCATGGTCAGCGAGTCCATCGCTTCCATGGGCAGCAACCTGTTCATCGTGCTGTCGGGTTCTTCCACTTCCTCCGGCGGCGTGCGCATGGGGTCAGGCACCACGCCCACCTTGACTTTCAACGATGCGCTGGCCATTGGCGAATTGCCCGATGTAGCGGCGCTGGCGCCCACCCTGCCCAACACCACGCAACTGATCTACGGCGCCAACAACTGGAGCACGATGGTGGTCGGCACCACGCCCTCCTACCTGACGGTGCGCGACTGGTCTGCCAGCGCGGGCGAGGCTTTTTCCGACAACGACGTTCGTTCCGCCACGCGGGTAATCCTGCTGGGACAAACGGTGGTGCGCAACCTGTTCGGCGACGAAGATCCGCTGGGTAAAACGGTGCGCGTCAAAAACAGCCCGTTTCAGGTGTTGGGGGTGTTGGCGCCCAAAGGGCAAAGCCTGGATGGCCGCGACCAGGACGACACCGCGCTGATCCCGCTCACCACCGCCCAGCGCAAGCTGTTCGGCAATCAGTTTCCCGGCATGGTGCGCGTCGTCATGGTCAAGGCCGCCGCCGCCGAAACCATGCCGCGCCTGGAGAAAAACCTGGTGGAACTGCTGCACGCCCGGCACCGCATTCGCGAAAAGCAGGAAAACGATTTTTCCGTGCGCAATCTGACCGCCCTGGCGCAAGCCGCCGCCGGCACCACGCGCGCCATGTCGCTGATGCTGGGCGCCATCGCTTCGGTGTCCCTGTTGGTTGGCGGCATCGGCATCATGAACATCATGCTGGTTTCCGTGACCGAGCGCACGCGTGAAATCGGTATCCGCATGGCTATCGGCGCGCGCCGCCGCGACATTTTGTTGCAGTTTTTGCTGGAAGCATTGCTGATTTCCCTGGCAGGCAGCCTGATCGGCGTGCTGATGGGCGTGAGCGGCGCCTGGATCGTCAGCCGCGCCATGGAGACCACCGTCGTGGTCACGCTGTGGTCGATAGCCTTGGCATTTGCGGTAGCCGCCGTCGTGGGCGTGTTTTTCGGCTATTACCCGGCGCGCCAGGCGGCCTGTCTGCGCCCCATAGAGGCGTTGCGCTATCAATAGTCCGCTATGGGCTGATGCTGAAATGTAATCCTAGGACTTCGCCGTGTAAGCCTAGGACTACAAGGATTATTTGAAACTGGGGTATTGTCCGCGTGGTGACGAGCGGCTGGCATGGATATGTCACAGGATTTGACCGGAAGCTATAAACTGACGCAAAATATTCCAGATACGCAAGTTGTTCGTAATTTCAGGTTGTTACACTGGGATTGCCGGCATTGCTCGGGTGCTTAAGTAACAAAAGGAGTCAATGATGAAAAATTATTTCCAGGCCGTTTCCCGGTATAAGGGCGTGTTTTTAAGCTTGGCGCTTATGTCGGCGTTGACGGCGTGTTATCCCTTGGTGCGGCAAACCGAAGCGGAGGAGAAATTCGATCACGGCATCGAAACCTTGAGCTACCCCGGCAAACTGGTCACCTCCATGCTGGGCAAACGCCTGGATGACGAGGCGGTAAAAACCGATCTCGCGACCGATTGGCGGGCTTCGATTATCGATGCCTGTGCCAAACTGCCGGGCTGCGGCAAGGATCAGCCGCGCGGCGAAATCGAAAAAAACTTCGAATGCGTTATGCACGGCAATCACCAGCCCGACGTTTCACTCAAGAACCGGGACATGCGTATCAAACTGGTGGAGATGGCGATAGCTAAAGCCGTGCAGGAAAACAGCGCCCTGGCATCCGTGGACCGGCACAGAGTGGCGCAATTGCTGGTCAGCGGCGATTTTTCCGATGAAATAGCCGCCACGGTAGGCGTTGCATTCAATAAATTAAATCCCCAGACTAAAAAGAATAAAGTGGCAAACTATGTCGTCAACGTCGTCAACAAATACGGTATACCCTTCGACAGACTACAGGACATTTTTCCCAGCGAAGAGGAATATAGATCGACCAAGCAGTGCCTGGATTACCGTAAATATTTCGATGGTCCTTTCTGGGAACACTGTGAAAAAAGGCCGAACGTTTTTCTCACCTTGATCAGGAATGTCTACAAAATTCAGATATCGAAAAACGTATCGGACACCATGAGCGCCGTAGCCGCCGCGGATAACGACGCTCTCCGTCTGGCCCTTATCGCCTATGCCAATTCGGTCGGAATAAAAGTCACCAATAACGATATCAGCGTCTTCCGCGCCGGCTTGAATACCGACGACTATGATTTAAGGCCGGCAATGGCGGTAGGAGCCGATATTCTCAAAGCGCAATTCGGCATCGATCAGGCGACCAGGAAACTGGCTTATTTGGGCCGCGAAGAGTTGCCTTCCTGCCAGTAATATTTCCCCATCGTTACTCTATCCAGCCCGGCCAAATCCCGGTGGGTGGATACGGCCGCATAACCCAGACCATGCAGCATCGCCTGTATCTTTGCGGCTTGGTCGTAACCGTGTTCCAGCAACAGCGCGCCACCGGCTTGCAGCCGTTGGCGCGCGGCGGCGGCGATGCGCCGGATGGCGTGCAGGCCGTCGTTGCCGGAAACCAGTGCATGAGCCGGTTCAAACCGCAAATCGCCTTTGCTTAAGTAGGGGTCGTGCTCGGGAATATAAGGCGGATTGCTGACGATCACGTCAAAGCGTTGCGGCGGCAAGCCGTCCAGCCAATCACTGAGATAAAACTCCACATTCTTTGCCCCCAGCCGTTCAGCGTTGCTCCGGGCTATGCCGAGCGATTTTTCGCTGATGTCGCCGGCAACGACGGTTGTTCCGGGACATTCCAGCGCAATGGTGATGGCGATAGCGCCGCTGCCCGTGCCCAGGTCGGCGACGGTAAAAGGGTGTTCCGGCGTCGCTGAGTGAATATGCGCCAGCGCCAACTCCACCAGCAATTCGGTTTCCGGGCGTGGGATGAGCACGTCCCGGGTTACCTGAAACTCCCGTGACCAGAATTCACGCCTACCGGTCAGGTAAGCTACCGGTTCACCGGCTTTGCGGCGGGCAATCAGCTGGTCGTAGCGGGCGATTTGATCGGGTTCCAACGGCCGTTCCGGCCAGGCATAAAGATACGTGCGTGGTTTTTCCAACAGCCAGGCCAGAAGAATTTCGGCATCGGGCCAGGGCGTTTCGGAGGTTTCCAGTAATTCGTCGTGCGCATGGCGCAGCCATGGCTTAATGGTGTTATGGGCGTGCATTGGGTGTAACCCATTAATCTTGTTTTGGTATAAACGGCATTGGCTCCATGCAGCGAAGCGCGAATTATGGAGCACCGTCGCGCTGCCTGCGCACTCCATAAACGCAAGGTAGGCACAGCGTATCCTACATCCGCACCTAAAAAACCGCCCGATCAGTCGCCTGATCGGGCGGCAGGGCGTGTCTCAGCAATGCAACTACAGCACCAGCGCCGTATCCGTCAAGCTGCTGACGCCATTGAGCTGGATCGCAAAATCGGCAGCCGCATCGCCATCGTTGTTGCCGTAGAGCACGTGCGCGGTTTTGTCGAAATACAGATCGCCGGGGCTGGCAAAGCCGCCTGAGAATGTGCCGCCTACCGTTATTTCAGCTGCAAAAGCCTGATCGCCGGCAGCCGTGGTATCCGCATCGATATCCTTCAGGTCGATTTTGTCGCCTTCAGCGCTGCTGAAATCGTTGATCACGTCTTGCGTGGTGCTGGTGGTTCCGGTATCGCCGGTGCTGTTGAAGTCAAAACGGTCGGCCCCTGCGCCGCTGACCAGGACATCCTTGCCTGAACCGCCCACGATGATGTCGGCGCCCGTGCCGCCGCTCAGCGAGTCCGCGCCGACGCCGCCGAACAAGGAGTCGCGGCCGACGCCGCCGATCAGCTGATTGCGCCCGTCATTGCCGGTCAGCGCGTTGTCGCCGTCGTTGCCGGTCAGGTTGCTGGCCTGGGTGCCGGGCGTGATGGTGGCGTTTTCAATGCCTTTGGCCAGCGTGTAGCTGGACAACTGATACGGCATGATGACGGTGTCGATATCGCCGGGCAGTCCTTGATCCTGGACGATGTCCTTGGCGTCGTAGCCCAGGTAGTAGATATCGTTGCCGGCGCCGCCGATCATGGTGTCCACGCCCAGGCCGCCATCCAGGCTGTCGTTGCCGGCCCCGCCTTCCAACCGGTCGTCGTCCTGTTCTCCGAATAACTGATCGTTACCCCCATCGCCATACAAGCGGTCGTCGTCGTAGCCGCCGTAGAGCCGGTCGTCGCCGAGACCGCCGGATAAGTCATCCATCAACAGCAGGCCATAGAGCCGGTCGCCCGCATCCTGGCCTTGCAAAACGTCGTTGGCGGGCGCGCCGCCGGCATCGCCGGAAAGAATCAACGCCGTGTCGCGCCCGTCGTCGACATTCGTCAATTTCAAATTGCCGATTTCAACCCGGCCGTAGTTGACGTCCAGCGTCCTGATGGTGCCGGCGATGTTGTAGGAAACGTCGTGATCGTTCAGAAAGTCATCGACGCCGCTGACAATCAGCGTTTGGGCTTTGTTCCAGTTGTCCGCGGTAAAAGTGAAGTTGGGCTTGAAAATAACGCCTTCACTGGTGTCGCTGCTGGAAAACGTGATGTTGACGTCGCGGGTGGGCTGGGTATCCAGGGTGACGGCAAAGCTGATTTCTGTGCCGTCTTCCCCGGTTGCCAGGCCGTCCAGCGCAGTCAGGCTGACTCCCGGTTCAGCTCCGACGTCGACTTGCGCGACCGGGTCGGTGGGAGCGCTGCTGACGGCTTCCTGGATACCGCCCTGATCGGTGTATTTGGCGAGCACGGTGATGACTTTGCCCACCTCGGCCTCGGTCAGTTTATAGGTCACGCCTTTGCCGACGGTCACCCCGTCCGCCTGCCACTGGTAATTGACGACGCCCAGCCCATCGGCGTCGGCCAGGGTGTTGGATGCCGTCAAGGTTTGTCCTTGCGCCGCGTTGCCGCTGATCGTCACTTTGCCGGTGGGCGAGGCATTGGCGGACAGCTGGATCACCTGCAAGCCGCCGTCGCCGTCGGCCACGTAGGCATAATTGCCGTTCACCGCCACGGCGGACGCCGAACTGGGAGTGTCGATGGTGCTGGACAGCACGGCATTGGTGGGATCGCTGACGTCGATGGTTTGCAAGCCCCTGCTGCCGTCCGCCACGTAGGCATGATCCCCATTCACCGCCACGCCGGAAGCGCTGCCCGGGGTGTCGACGCTATCCGCCAGCAGCGGGTGCGCCGGGTTGCTGACGTTGATGATGCGCAAACCGCCGCTGCCGTCCGCCACATAAGCATAATTGCCGCTGACCGCCACGCTTTGGGCGTCGGAGGTCGGGATAGCGCCGACCGATACCGGATTGGCCGGATCGCTGATATTGATGATTTCCAGGCCGCTGCCGCCGTCCGCCACATAAGCGTAATCCCCCTTGACCGCAACGCTGGAAGCATAGCCCGGCGTTTCGAAAGATTTAACGGAAAGCTGGGTCGACGGGCGGCTGATGTTGCGGATTTCGATGCCGTAATCGCCGCGCGCCAGATAAGCGTAGTTGCCTTCCACCGTCACGCCGACGGCGGTATAGGTGGCGGAGTTACTGGTCAGCGTGGGGTCGTGTGGGGCGGTGATATCCAGCATCGGCATGCCGCTCCAATAATCGGCGATAAAAGCAAAA
Source organism: Methylococcaceae bacterium (assembly GCA_004299145.1). Lineage (GTDB taxonomy): Bacteria > Pseudomonadota > Gammaproteobacteria > Methylococcales > Methylococcaceae > Methylogaea. Next base: position 20,084 of record SCQD01000172.1, read on the forward strand.
TCGCCGCTCACCGCCACGGCATAAGCGGTGCCGTCGGTCTCGTAGAAACCCGCCAGCTTGGGACTGGCCGGATTGCTGATGTCGACGATTTGTAAACCGTTGAGGTAATCGGCGACGTAGGCGTAACCGCCGCTTACCGCCACGCCGATGGCCGTGCCGGGGGTGTCGTAATTGCCGACGATGGGGGAAGAGGTTGCGG
>SCQD01000173.1 GCA_004299145.1 Methylococcaceae bacterium
GGCTTCCAGCAACGTGCACTGTTCTTCCACCGTCAGAGCGTTGATACGTTTCATAGCTGCTTCTCCTGCTTCTGCCTTCCAGGCTAGCAGATTGCCAGGTTTTTTATGGAGGAGTACTTACTACCCACAATTTTTATTTAATCCTTCTATTATTTTATCGTACTTATCGCTATATTTTTTCCTGAGTTGAGATTTTCCGGCTTCTACTGATTTATCAATATCTAATTCGTCATTAGCCAGTTGTTTTTTTAGAAAATCAATGTGGCCTTGCTCAAGAGGAACCCCGTTAATATTTGCGTAAACAATCAATGCTCTTGCAAAGCTGCCATTACCTAATAATGCTATCAATGTTTTCCTGTCTTGCTGTAAAATAGGATTTTTATATATATTTTGAATATCAATGCCTGTGCTTGGCAGTTCTTCAATATCTTGTTTTATATTCATAACCCCATGTAAAAGAGAGCCTCCCAGACCACTAGGCATATGCAAGGCCAAGTCAATCAACTCTTTTAAATCGCCGCGAAACTTACCGTTTACCAGCCAAGTCAGTGTTTCTTTGGTTTCACCAGCGTCGAGCCCAATGCCTGCCTTAAGCAATTCGTCGGCAAGTTTTTTTTCAGCGTTTTTATAGTCAATGCTATCTGTGCCAGAAAAAATACAGGGCAATTCAATTGACGTCTCGGGCAATTTTGATTGGTCAGCTAAGTCTTCGTTTGCTGCCATAAATATAAGATCGGATAGTCTAGACATTGCTTATCTCCTAGATTCAACTTGTTATGTATTATTTTATGGATAAAACTGATTGGCAATCAGCCTTATTATTGAAGCATGGTTTTTCTTCGATGGCGTATATGCCGTGACCGCATACTTTTTTACGCAACATAAAAGATCGTTGTTACTTTGCGGTTTACGAATTAAATATTTCCAAGCTAATCGGCTCTTGGTTTCCAGCTAAATTGTCCATCATACTCCTTGCAATCGGTTACAGCTGGCGATTTTTCATCAATTTCAATATAGATCTGCCTGACCGCAGAAGCATGATATGTTAGATGGGAGTCACATTTCATGCTTTGACCTGTGCCAATAACTATTTTTGCATTAGCCTTTAAGTTGCAGCGTATTAATTTATCCAATGGTGAAAATTCGTGGCAAATTTCATAATCATTGCGATACTGTGCTATTTTTCCATCTGGTAAGTTAAATGCCCACCATTTGCCTAAACGGCTGCTTGGGTCGGCGCTGTTCCAAGCGCGATAAACTGGTATAGTGACATTATTTTTTGCTACGTAGACTTTCCCTTGACATAAACCACCTTTGTTAACATCGCCAACAGCTCGGCTTAACAGCGATTCATCTACGGTTTCTTCAAACACTTCAGTATATTCGGTTGGTAAATCGTTAGTTCCAGTGCATTGATGGTGAGTCTCTTTAATGGACGAAACAGTGCAGCCATACACAGAAACAACAAGTAGTGTAAGCGAGATAGTTTTTGTTGTTTTACGGCTTGTTGTAATAACGTGCGAAGCGAGAGATTTACTCTTTTTATGGTTGTGGTCGCTTCTTTTAAAATAACTCTGTATCCGGAAAGTCTTCATACACTCCTCTCTTTTTTATGTTTCACGCGCGCACGAAAGGGGCTATGTTGCATTTTTGGGAAATGCAACATGCTCCCGTGCCTTTCTTGCTAGACGATTGTAGCAATCTCAAAGTGCATACCATCCCTGCGGGTAAAGTGCCCTCCCCAATAGAAGCCGTATTGGTGAGCTATAGGAACCAATTTATATACACAACCTTTAGCTCCTTCCGTCGCTGGTTCGGTTCCGAGTTTATTCCAAGCGTAATTTATATCGAATGCAGTTCCAAATGCGTGATTCGACAATACTTGTTCATCTGCCTTCCCCCGAACGAAACGTGGAACATAGTCGCCGCTGTATGTAAGCACGTATTTCAGGAGATCATTTTGCTCCCACGCATTCCACAACGCAAGAAGTTGGTCGGCCGCTTTACGGTGAAAGTGAACGGCGCCACTTGCATTGGCGCCCTCAATATTGCGCAATTGAGGGATGATAACTTTAACAATATTATTGGTGTCCCATTTGTTCGTTATACGAATTCCCTCTGGATTCGTTGCTGTTGGCGCAGGCTCAAATTCCAATCGACCGAAAGTCTCTTGGCGAGCAGCATTATTCACTAACGGAGAAAATGTTGGCTTTGGTGGATAGTCAGCTTCTGTTTCTGCATATTCCACGAGTTCCAAGCCTAACGATAGTGCTGCCGCGAGAGTTTGATTGCCTACAACGCCATCAACGTCAAGATTGTTAACATGTTGAAATTGTTTAGTTGCCTCTACGGTAGCTTCATCGAACATCCCAGACGAATTTACAAGATAATCTTGGCCCCGGAGAAATATTTGCCATTGCATAACGAAGGTGCCAGTTGACCCTTTTTTTATAACCTTAATCATTGCGCGCCCCTTAAAATGTTTATAATTAACAGCCTGCAACGTAATATTGAGGCCTAACAGGGTAATGAATAAGCCAGCACAACTACCAATAGTGCAAAACAACGCGCCGACTAACGCCATATGCCGTATGGGATCGGAGTTATCCACCACCCCACCAAACTATGAAAAAAGGGACAGACTTATTTTCAACAGAAAGAAAAACAAATCTGCCACATATACCACATATATTTACTCGTGCAATCAGAGAAATATAGCTAAACAGCGCTAACAATTTCCCATCACACGTAATGCCGCCGTATGCCTGTTAATTTAAATAGCGCTCGGCGTTGCAAACAGTAGCATGACGCCGATATCCATGTATGTAGTCCTAGGATTACAAACGCATTGAAAGATCAAATACATCAGCGTCAGGAGCGTGCGTTTATCTTATGAATCATGCGGTGCAGCACTCTTTCCGAATCCTGCGCATGAAAAATCCGGCAGGCGTCTGCAAATCTGCTCCGGCAGATTTGCCTCAAGAACGAGCGCAAATCACGAAACAGAAGCCCAAAACATCGGGTTTGGGAGGAGTTTTCGTTGACTACGGATACGCTATAAATACAATGTATTTATGATTACCTTCGAATGGGACCCGGCAAAAGCTTCGGTCAATCTGAAAAAACATGGGATTTCTTTAGCTACTTTAAGGGCATGGCGGAAGAAGCGGGGGTTCCTTACCAAAGCCTCATCAACCTTTACCTGCGCGATTGCGTCGCTCAGCACAGAAAAATTCAGGTTTCCTGGCCAACCGAGCCGTGAATAACCTGATGAGTGTGATACGGAAATATTCAGGCCAACATTCTGGGATCAAATTCGAACGGGCTACGTTCGATAACCACTTGCACGTGAGTATGGTATTGGTCATGGCGGGGATTAAGCAGCAGATTGCCTTCGAACGGCTCAACGTAAGACGGCACCCATAAACCCAGCGATTTTTTGCCGCGTAGCCAAGCGAGGCCAAAGCCTTGGGTGTAGCCTTCATCCGCTTTCCAGTTCGCTGCTAATCCGATGTCCACGGCATGCAACATCAACGCGCCATCCAGCAGTTCAATGCGCATCAGTGCTTGTTCGACCGGCTGAACGCCGTTGCAATGTACGCGCTTTTCAAGCTGCGCCAGCGCTCGCGATTGCGCTGTATAGACCACCGGCTGACCACTCCCCGGCGCGTTGACGTGCCAACGCCCATTGGAAAGCCTCGAACCATAGGCCAGACCCTCCAAAGTAACGTCGCCGTCAAAACCAATACGGAAAACGCAAAGCGTCAAACCACCCCTCCATAACGGATGGCGACCAGGATATTTTTGATTTTGCCGGTACCGAATTCGGAAACCGCATACTGGAGCGGGGATTCGCCCGCCAATAAAGGATGCGGCTTTTTGAGCCACTGGGCGGCGGCGGCTTCGCTGCCGAATACCTCGGTAGCCAACGCGGTCAACTCCATCGCGCGCAGTACCTTGGCGGTGTGCGCGGCATCCAGGGTGCGATGCTGCCGGCGTAACCGGCTGGCTTGCGATTTATCCAGATCGAAAAGCTGATAGGCCTCGCCAATCTGCAAATTCAATACGCTCTTGAGTTCCAGTATCGCGTCTACCAATACCCCTTGGCGGCTGACCTGGTGCGCCACGTCGGCTTGCAATTCAATAAAGCCTCCACTGGGTGCGGGCGATGTTACGAAAATATTGTTGCCGAAGCGGGTAGTAGCAGTGCCATGGCTGGTAGGCGGAGCCAAACCAATAATGGCGCGAAATCGCTCCAATAAAGCCTCAACCCCAGGTTTGCCGGAAGAGGTTCCCGCTTTTTCGGTGATGCTTGCCATTTCTCATTTGCTCATTGAGTTAAGATCAATTGAGAGCATCCTACACCGCTACGCGATGCTGGGCAAAACCTGGCTGCCTGGGTTTTTGCACTGGGGTGCTGTGTTCGCCTTGCAGAAATGTGCCGGACCAGCGTATACGGTGGGCCAGCCCCTGGAAATATCGCTTCGCAATACCCGCCAAAAATGGGGTCGGGCTCTGAGGTATCCCCACAAAATATGGGCAATCACCACCTCAAATCCGAGCGCATGGCGTTGTATGGCGCCATGACCCAGTTCTTGTTGAACGCGCTTCCCTTGCCACTGACGGATGACCAAAGTCAGCAACGCCTACGGGCTTCGCTTCCGGTGGGTGGGCGGACCATCACCCTCTATGAGGCAATCAACCAGGAAGAATTTCACTCAACGCCAACCGAAACCCCAGGCTGCTGTTCCGATGAAAAGGAGGATACCTGAAGCGTACTGCACACCTGACGAAGACGGTGTTGTGGTTCCGTATCTGGAAACGGGACATTCCCGCGCTGGGGCTCCGCATTCCGGCTACCACGCTGCGCCGCCTGTGGACCATGCTGGCGCATCTGCAATGACGAACCTAAAACCCACGCCGACAGGTAAAGCCCTGGAAAAAGTAGTCGTAGTTCCCGGACAAACGCGAAGCCTGAGCCACTTCGACTGGCTCAGGGCAGGCTTCGCGGAGTGGGTTCCCAAGCGGAGCTTGGGAACCAGCAACAACCAGCAACAAAAGGCGGTATGTGGCAGGGTTGGGCTTACTCGAAAAACCGCCGCATATCGATATTCAGGCTGCGGGGATCGAGGTTTTCGACGATGGTAAGCGGCTTGGGCACAGTGGCGGCCAGGTCGACATCCTGCTGGGAAATATAACAATGCCGGCGCTGGTCGAAAAACACCCGCACCACCGGGGCCAGCGATTTCTCCCCGGCGTTGGCGACCACCATGCCCACCCTGCCGTCCGACAGCAACAACATCGCGCCGATGGGATAGACGCCGATGCTTTTGATGAAACGCTGCAACAGGGTGGCGTCGAAATGCTGACCGGATTTCGTCAGCATGTTGCGCAGAGCTTCGTGGGGAGTCAGGCGGTTGTGGTAACAGCGGTCGGCGGTGAGCGCGTCGTACACGTCGACGATGGCGAGCATTTTGCTCTGCTCGGACAGCGCGTCCGCCGTCAGTTGATCGGGATAGCCAGTGCCGTCGATGTGTTCGTGGTGATGCCCGGCCATTTCCACCGTAATCGCATCGAAACCGGCTTCCCGCAGAATATCCCGGCCCTGGGCGGCGTGGCTGCGCATGATGCTGAACTCGTCGTTGTCCAGCTTGCCCGGCTTGTGCAGGATATGGGGGGGAATCACGATTTTGCCGATGTCGTGCAGCAACGCGCCGGTGGCGATTTGGTGGACGGCCGCCTGATCGTAGCCGATGTGCCGGGCAAACAGCGTGACGATGACGCTGACGTTGACGGAGTGCTCCATCAGGTAGTTGTCTTTGCTGCGTATCATGCCCAGACACAGCAGGGCGCTGTGGTCCTTGACGACCGAGGACACGATGTTGTCGACAGTGGCGTGGACGGCCGTCTGGTTGATGTGGTGCCCCAGCTTGACGTCTCTCATCACGTGGCTGACGGTATCGATGGCCGAGGCGTGAATACGCTGTGCGTGCTCGACTTCGCCGCGCGTGACGATGTCTTCTTCCGGGCTGGACGGAGCTGCTTCCAGCGAGGCGATGGGCACGGCCAGCGCGTCGTCGGTGTCCAGACCGCGCACGGTATCGATATAGACGTACTTCAAACTACTGCCGGTCAGCTCCGCCAGGGTTTTGCCGTCCGCAATGAAGCCCACCGGATGCCGGACCTTGCCGGCCAGTTCTTTCGATCCCAGGTCGACGACGTACATGCCTGGTTTGAGCTGGTGGGTGGGGACTTTTTTGATCATATGGGGGGGTGTTGGCAAGCGTTACGCCAGTCAGTGTAGTCTTGACCGCAACAAATGCCACAATGCCGGAAAAGCCTGAACAGGCGGGCGATCCGCGCCGACAAATCCGACACAGGCTCTCATCACTCTGTTTTAGCGGCGCCTTGGGCCAAGGTCAGCATTTTGTCCAAAAGTTCTTTGAGCCTTGGACATTTCGCATAAGCAATATTTGGATCCAGTTTGCCAAACAACTCTCTGCCATTTACTACCTTTTTGTATGGGCGCCGGACATGCAAAGGATAAAGGCGTTCAAGCAGCTTTGCGGGAGGCTCGTCAAAATTGACGGTTTCAGGCCAGTGAATTTTTGCCGGAAACGCTACGCGGACTTCCCTGGGAAAAATATTCGGATCGCTCAGCAGCCAAGCCTCAACTTCGTGCACCGCAAAAAACTGGAAAAACCGGGGATCGTTGACTTTGTCTTCCATGTGTTTCCTGGCCCATTCGTAGCGGGCTTCATACTCCGTCAACTCATCGGGGTAAAACGTCGGGCCATATAAGTCAAGCAGGGCAATAACGGCGATGACGTCGTTAGCCGACCGATTAAGGTGCATGCTGGCTTTTTGGGAGGCGTTTTTTACAAACTCCCGCCAACCTTCAAAACGGACAGTATTGATACCGACTGGATCAACGGATTTTTCCGCCAATCTGGGATCGAGCCATTTTTTCAGAAACGGCGGTAACGCTTTCTCCGTGTGACCTTCGACGAAAAGAACAAATTTCATCCCATCTGCTCCAATTCGCCGGACTCGAACAGATCACCCAGAGAATATTCGTCCAGCCAATAATCCAGCGTTGCGCCTTGCAAAATCTGTAGCGTGGTTTCGCCGTTTTCCCATTTGGCAACGGTCGTGGTGGGTTTGATGGCCGTAAAAGCATCCAGAAGTTGCGGGGAGTGGGTGGTCAAGATGATTTGTGAGCGCGTAGCGGCCTCAGCGGCATACTCGGCGATGATCGGCAGCATGGCAGGATGCAAACCGGTTTCCGGTTCGTCGATGGCAATGACTGGAGCGGGAGACGGGCTGGCCAAAACGGTCAATAAAAACAGAAAACGCAGAGTGCCATCGGAAAGATCGGCAGCCGACTGTTCGCGCCGCAGTGATTTCCAGCGCACCCGCAATTGGATTTTCTGATCCGCAGCGGGCGGAAACACCAATTCCTCGAAGTCATCTCCAAAAGCGGCCTGCATCGCATCATTGATATCCCGCTTGAAATCACGATCTTCCGTATAGAGGGTATGCAACACCGAGATGAGGTTCTGCCCATCCGGGTCTACCCGTTTTTCCCAACGGGCAATGGCGGGTTGTCGAATCAACGCGTCCTTATTGACGTGCAAATCGTGGTAAACCGCAATGGCTGCCAGTTGTTTTTGGAATGGCGGAATAAAGTGGTTGCTGACAAATGGGCCGGAAGCAATGGAAAGCAAGCTTTCTTCATCCGACACAAACTCTTCCGCCGTGGCAAACGAACGTTCATTTTCATCAAAAATAACCGCACTCTTCCCCTGTCTATGCAAAAATTTAAATGGATTTCTTTCGATTCTCTGTCTGAATTTATAGGAGTTTATTACAGATTCGTTGTCTATTTTGTAAGAGCTGGATGATCCTAACCTGGCCAGTTCCAGCTCATAGCGTTCCGGGCCAAGATCGCCACCTTCCGGCTTGGTTGTCACGGCAAATTTTATCGACGTCGATATTCCATCCCAGACCAGCGGGTTCATGCCGCCCAGTGATTGAATATATTTCCCCAACCGCCCTTGGGCGGATACGGCGATCAACTCCAGCAAACGCAATAAGTTGGACTTGCCGGCGCCATTGGGACCAATGACTACGTTAAGATCGCCTGGTTCCCAGCTGACTTTCCGCAGGGAGCGAAAGCCTTCGACTTCCAATCGGGTAATTTTCATGAGATTTGTGCGTATATTGATAGGGGTTAAGCCGGAAAACAGTAATTTGTATTATTGCATACCCGTGGTTCTCGCGGGAAAGATGGACAGAAACGACATCGCGCCATATTATGGCGACTGTTGCAATAAATGAGTTACCCGCACAAATAGGACAATGAACGACAAAACCCGCCGGGAAATTTTCGCACGCCTGGCCGCCGCGATTCCCAACCCGCAAACCGAACTGCACTATAAAACGCCGTTTGAATTACTCATCGCCGTGGTTTTGTCGGCCCAGGCCACGGATAAAAGCGTCAATAAAGCGACGGCTGAATTATTTCCCGTTGCCGATACCCCTGCGGCCATCTTGGCGTTGGGCGAGGAAGGTTTGAAGGCCTATATCAAAACCATCGGCCTGTTCAACAGCAAGGCGCGCCATATCATCGCTTTGTGCCGGATTTTATTGGAACAGCACGGCGGAACGGTGCCGGATCGGCGCGAGGCACTGGAAAAACTCCCCGGCGTGGGCCGCAAAACCGCCAACGTCATGCTCAATACCGCTTTTGGACACCCCACCATCGCGGTGGATACGCATATTTTCCGCGTCGCCAACCGCACCGGGCTGGCGTCCGGCAAAACCGTACTGGCGGTGGAAAAGCAGCTGGAAGCCGGCATACCGGCAGCGTATAAAAAAGACGCTCACCACTTGCTGATCCTGCACGGCCGCTATACCTGCACGGCGCGCCGGCCGAAATGCGCGGTTTGCCCGATCAGCGATTTGTGCGAGGAATATACGAAAACGTAGGGTACGCTGCGCGTACCAACGAGGGCATCGAACGGTACGCACAGCGTACCCTACAGGGATGCTCCGCCATGCAAATTCCCAAAGAACCCAACCCTATCTGCTGTTCAACAAAGCTTCCGCCCCATACGAAGAGCGCACCAGCGGCCCGGCGGCGGCGGCGCGGAATCCCATGGCCCGCGCCGTCTCGGCCAGTGCAGCGAATTCCTGTGGCGTCACGTAGCGGCTGACCGGCAAATGAGCGCGGCTGGGCTGTAAATATTGACCCAGGGTCAGTAAATCGCAGTCGTGGGCGCGCAAATCCGCCAGGGTCTGCCGCACTTCATCCAGCGTTTCGCCCAGACCCAGCATCAAGCCGGACTTGGTCGGCACGCCGGGGAAACGCTGCCGGAATCGTTGGAGCAACGCCAGTGATACGGCATAATCCGCGCCGGGACGCACGGCGCGATACAGACGCGGCACCGTTTCCAGGTTGTGGTTGAACACGTCCGGCGGCGCTGCCGCCAAGGCGTCCAGCGCTGCATCCAGACGGCCGCGAAAATCCGGCGTGAGAATTTCCACCTGAATCGAGGACTGGGCATTACGCATGGCTTGCACGCAAGCGGCAAAGTGTCCTGCCCCGCCGTCGCGCAAATCATCGCGGTCCACGGAGGTCACCACCACGTAGCTGAGTCTGAGTTTTGCCACCGCCCGCGCCAGCCTGGCCGGTTCCTGCGGATCGGGCGGCAGGGGACGGCCATGCGCCACGTCGCAAAACGGGCAGCGCCGGGTACAAATATCGCCCAGTACCATGAAAGTGGCCGTACCTTGGTCGAAGCACTCGCTCAAGTTGGGACAAGCCGCTTCTTCGCATACCGAGTGTAAAGACTCCTGGCGCAGCACCGCCCGCACCCGGCTGACATTTTCCGACCCGGCCAGTTTGATGCGAATCCAGTCCGGCTTGCGCAACGGCGGCGCGGCTTCCACTTTGACCGGAATGCGCGCCAGTTTGGCGGCGCCGCGCTGGTGGGTGTCCGGCGTGGTGCGAGAGGGGGATGTTCCGGCAAAGCCGTTGGGTTGAGTCATATAAGCCTTATTGAGTTAAACCAGGCCAGGCTTTGCTCCGTATCACCCTGCGGCCGGTATTCCGCCCCCAGCCAGCCGCGATAGCCGGACGCCGCTATCGCCGCAAACAGTGCCGCAAAATCCAGACTGCCCGTGCCCGGCTGCCCTCTGCCGGGCACGTCGGCAAACTGGATGTGGCCGATTTTGCCGGCGTGTTCGCCGATAAACGCCGCGGGATTTTCGCCCATGCGCGCCATGTGATAAACGTCGTATTGCAATGCCAAATGGGGATGGTCGATTTCCGCCAATACGTTCAGCATGGCGGCACCGCTGTGGATTAAAAAGCAGGGCATGTCGAAGATATTGATGGCCTCGAATAGCGTGGTGATGGACAACGCGGCAAACACGTCGGCGGCATGGCGCAGGTTGTCTTTAAACGTCTGCTGATATTCTTCCATACGCGCAGCATCCGGACAGCGCCCCGGCAATACGTTGATGACTTTGGGACGCAGCAGTTCGGCATACTCCAGCGCTTGCGCCACGGCGCGCCGAAAATCGCCGCGCCGCTCCGGCACGGCCGCCAAGCCCTCACCGCCTTGCAGCAAATCGCCCGCCGGCACGTTGAACAACACCAGTTCCAACTGCGCCTGCTCCAGTGCGGCGGCGATGTCGGCAGCGGGCAGTTCGTAGGGAAACTGGATTTCCACGGCGGCAAAACCCGCGCACCGCGCTGCCGCAAAGCGCTCCAGCAAAGGGAGTTCGGTAAACAGCAAACTCAGATTGGCGGAAAATTTCAGCATGCCGGCCTGCTTGGGCTATCGTCCTGATACAGCTTGATGAGGGTAGCGGGATCGGCGTCCAGCCAGCCGTGGCTGCCGTGACACTGCATCAACTGCGCGGCCAGCGCCGACATGGGCACGGCGCTGCCGTGCAGGCGCGCCAGATCGCCGGCCATGCTGAGGTCTTTCAGCAGGGTTTGTACCCGCCACTTGACCGGCTCGAATACACCGTTGGCCATTTCGGGGCCGAGAATCTGCAATGGTCTGGAGTCGGCGAAACCGCCTTGCAAGGCTTCGGGAATCCTGGCTGCGTCCACGCCGGCGCGCTGGGCCAGGGCGATCATTTCGGCGATCACCATGGCATTGCAGGCGACGATCATCTGGTTGCAGATTTTGCAGATTTGGCCGGCGCCCACTTCGCCCATGTGGGTGAGCTGGCGGCTGAAGGCTGCCAGCACGGGCCGGGCGCGCTCCACGTCCGGCACCGCGCCGCCCGCCATGATGGCCAGGTTGCCTTGCTCGGCACCGGGCACGCCGCCCGACACGGGCGCGTCCACCCAGCCCATGCCGGCGGTTTGCTGGAGTTGCTCGGCAAAACGCCGGGTCGCCTGGGGAGCGATGCTGGACAGGTCCACCAACAATTTGCCGGCGCCGCCGCTGGCGGCCACGCCATCCGCATCAAACACCACGGCATCCACCGCCGCCGTATCCGTCAAGCTGAGCAGAACGATGTCGCAGGCCTGAACCAGGGCGGCAATGCTGTCAGCCGCGGCGGCGCCCGCCGCTATTACCGGGGCCAGTTTGGCCGGGCTGCGGTTCCACACCGTTACGCGGTAACCCGCTTGCAACAACCGCAAGGTCATGGGCCTGCCCATCAGGCCGATGCCGATAAAACCGATGTTTTCCTGGATTGTCATGTCACACTGGAGAGGTAAAAAGGGCATTTTCGCAATGTCTGCACAAAAGCGAAATGGGCGGGCATGGAATGCACCACATCCCAAAGCCACAGCGGTGCCGCGCTTCGCTTTATCACCGCGCTCCATAGCCTTACATCGGGTATCATTTCGTCTCTCCCGTCGCTCACGACGTTTTTAATAGACAGGAACAGCTGCCATGCATAATCCAATACAACTCATAAAAAGCTCCCTGAATTACTTTCTGCTCGGAATTCTGGCCATATTGCCGCTGGTCGTGGTAACCCAGATTTTTATCTGGCTGGCCCAGTTCGTGCTCGCCACGGTGTTCGACGTCAGAACCCTGGTGGGAGGACAGTACTGGATTACGGCGCTGGCGTTTATGGTGGTGTATGGGCTGCTGGTCTATGTCGGCTTTGAAATCACCAAACACAAACAGTCGCTGATATTATCGGTGATCGACCTCATCATCGAACGTCTGCCTTTTTTGAATAAGGTTTACCGGGTCACCAAGAAAGTGGTGGACATGTTCCGTGGCCGGGGGGAAAAGCGCTTGCGCGAGGTGGTTTACGTCGAATATCCCAAAGACGGTTTATGGGTGCCGGCTTATGTGACCAATCACGAAGGGGATAGGTATGTGCTGTTTATTCCGACCTCGCCGAACCCGACCAGCGGATTTACCGTGATCGTGCATGCGTCGAAGGTGATTAAATCCGAGCTGAACTTTGAGGACGTCACTTCGTTCATCATCAGCGTGGGCGCTGATTTCCCGAAATCGCACGAGGCCGTGCATTTGCCGCGGTAAAAATGACCATCCCCACCCAACTTATTCATCTTTGTGTCGAATCGCGGCATCGGAAAGCAGCGCAGGACGAAAACGTACCCGGTTGCTGTTGATCACAACCAGATGTCCAGGGATCTGGTCGACCAAATGGGTCAAGAGCATGAAGCGCTCCAAAAGTTGGGCAATCTGCTGAGCGGTGCTGCTATCGGCAACCCGCAGCACCAACCGTCCGGGTGATTTTTCCGGGGGATAACTGCGGGTATCGCAAAAGTCAAGATCGCGGGTAACAAGGATCAATCCTTGTTTATCGGCATATCCATCTATGTGCTCGTCCACAGCATCGCCAAGACCAACGTCACGCACATGCGCCGCTTGATGCCCTGCCTCCAGCAACACATGTAGTGCCGCTCGCGGCATATTGGCATCCAGCAGGAACTTCATCAAGCGGCATGGGGCAGGGGGTGAAAAGACTCTTCTTGCACCAATTCGCCGGCAAATGCCAGGGCGGCCTGAATATCTGCCTGGGTCAGGTCGTATTCCCTCTGCACCTCCTCCAGACTCATGCCGGCTGCCAGACTACCCACGACGATGGCAACCGGCACGCGGGTTCCGGCAATCACCGGTTTGCCATGACAGACAGTGGGATCAATCAGGATTCGTTGGTTTGCCGTCATTGTTATTTCTCTTGCCTTTGCAGATTTTGCTATCGGTCAATCACTGCTTTCCGGGGGCGTGGGTTCGGTAAAACCCGCGCCGGCCGGCTCTTCGGCGCCGTTGCCGTCGTTGCTGCTATAGCGCCCGGTACCGGCGTCGCGCCGGCGGCCGCCACGGTGATCGCGGCGGAAACGGTGCCCGCGGCGGGTTTTGCGCACCGGTGCGGCACCGTCCGCGGCCTCTTCACCCACAACACTCACAACGGCTTCTTCTTCAACCGGCTGCGTTGTCGGCGCTACGCTTTTTTCCGCTGCCGGCGGACGCACGATCGCCATGCCGGGCGCCGCGTCGTAATGGAACAACACCGACGAAACCGCTTCGCCGATGGGATTTTGCGGCCGGGCGATGGGCATGGGCGGCAACGGCGGCGGCGGCGGCAACGGCGGTGCTTCCGAGCGGGGCGCAGGTACTCTGCGAGGCTTGGGCACGTTCGGCGGTGGCGTCGCCGCTACCGCCGGCACATCGGCTGCGGGGGGAACCGGAACAACGACGATTTCCTCTGCTGTCGGCTGAGCGGCGGCCGGCTCGGCCGGTGGACGCTGATGACGCGGGCGATGCTCTCTCGGCGGCCTGGGCTCCCTTGGCTCCCTTGGCTCCCTGGTCTCGCGCGGTACTCGCGGCGGGCGCGGCTCTTCCGGCCGGACTACCGGCGCTTCCCGGCGCGTACTGGTTTCAACGACCAACTCGCCATTTTCACCGGGTACGGCAACGTTTTCCGCGCCACGGCGTCCGCGCCGGCGGCGGTCATTGCGCCGCCGGGGGCTCTGGCGATCCGTCTCCTCGCCAACCAGAGCACCACCGGCGGACGTGGCCGGCGACCGTGCCGATGTGGATGCCGACAATTGCGGCACGGGCCGCCGAGGCATGGTGGGTGCCGGTGCATCAGTGGCTTCTACCTTGGTACCGTTTTCCTCGCCCTCTTCGCCCACCAATTTGCGCCAAAAACGCCGTATCAGCCCGGACGAGGCTGGCTTGGTGGTGGTTTGCGACTGAGCCGGCGCCGGCGTGGCCGGCAGGAAATCTTTGACGGACGGCTGCTCCACGCCAGGTCCGGCCAGGCGGGCATAATCGGGTTGTCCGGGCTCCGTTTGAGAGATCAGCACATAACTGGGCTTTTCCTCATCCTCCGCAGCCGCGTTTTTGACGCGCTGAATTTCATAGTGCGGCGTCTCCATGTGCTTGCTGGGAATGATGAGTATCTGCACTTTCTGCCGTGACTCGATCTGCTCGATGACGGAGCGCTTTTCGTTGAGCAAATAGGTGGCGACTTCGATCGGCACCTGGACGACGATTTTTTCCGTGCCTTTTTTCATCGAATCTTCTTCGATGATGCGCAGTATCGACAACGACAAAGAACCGATGGTGCGGATGGAACCTTGCCCTTTGCAGCGCGGGCAGGAGTGCAAAGTCGCTTCGCCCAGCGAAGGACGCAGCCGCTGACGCGACATTTCCATGAGTCCGAAGCGCGAAATGCGGCCCAACTGGATGCGCGCGCGGTCGGATTTGACGGCGTCGCGCATGCGGTTTTCCACGGCACGCTGGTTTTTGACCGACATCATGTCGATAAAGTCGATGACGAACAGGCCGCCCAGGTCGCGCAAACGCAACTGCCGGGCGATTTCCTCGGCCGCTTCCAGATTGGTGTTGAGCGCAGTCTCTTCGATGTCGCCGCCCTTGGTGGCGCGCGCCGAGTTGATGTCGATGGAGGTCAGCGCTTCCGCCGGATCAATGACGATGGCGCCGCCGGAAGGCAACGGCACTTCGCGCCGATATGCCATTTCGATCTGGCTTTCGATCTGGTAACGGCTGAACAAAGGCACAGGGTCCTGGTAGAGCTTGGCCTTGTGGATGAATTGCGGCATCACCTGCTGCAAAAAGCTGGTGGCCAGGCGCAGGGTGTTGGGGTTGTCGAGCAGGATTTCGTCGATGTCGCCGCGCAGATGGTCGCGCAGGGCGCGGATGACCACGTTGCTTTCCTGGAAGATCAAAAACGGCGCGGGCTTTTCTCCGGCCGAGCGGGCAATGGCCTCCCACAATTGCAGCAGGTAGTTGAGGTCCCATTGCAATTCTTCCACGGTTTTGCCGCCGCCCGCCGTGCGGATGATCAACCCCATGCCTTCGGGAATTTCCAGTTGCGCCATGATTTCGCGCATGTCGTTGCGGCTTTCGCCTTCGATGCGGCGCGAAACGCCGCCGGCCCTGGGGTTGTTCGGCATCAATACCAGATAGCTGCCGGCCAGACTGATGTAGGTGGTCAGCGCGGCGCCCTTGGTGCCGCGCTCTTCCTTTTCGATCTGCACCACCACTTCCTGGCCTTCGCGCAACAGGGTTTTGATGTCGTGACGGTCGAAACTTTCGTCCGGCGCCTGGGAAAAATAGCTGGGAGAAATTTCCTTGAACGGCAAAAAGCCGTGCCGTTCCGCGCCGTAGTTGATAAAGGCGGCTTCCAGACTGGGTTCGACCCGGGTAATTATCCCTTTGTAAATATTGGCTTTTTTTTGTTCCTTGGAAGGAATTTCTATGTCAAAGTCGTACAGCTTTTGGCCGTCGACCAGAGCCACGCGCAGCTCTTCGGGCTGCGTGGCGTTGATCAGCATTCGTTTCATGTTGTCCTGTCCTAAGCAATCCCGCCAAGCGATGGATCGGCCGGGTGCGCTGGGATTCTCTTGGGACGATCATGTGTCGGCAGCTACCTGTTTGGCTTGGCATCATCATGCAATTCCGTCGGCACGCATGCCGACCCTGAGAAATCCGCGACTCGTCGATCTCGGCTATCGGTACCGCCCGGCGGTTTTCATAACCGGCGCGGTTCTACGATGCTTGCGGGACGCGTACACCGCCCATCATGGGTTGAGCGGAAAAAACCCGTTTATCGGCCGTTGCGCATATCGGCACTGCCGACTGCGTTGGCCGTTGAAATCTTTGAGAGTATTGCGCCTACGGCACGGCCTTGAATGAAACCGTCGTGACGCGACCCCTGCCCTGTTTAAAATATAATTCGAGCGGGCGGGCCATCTGCCTTATGGAGCGCTTACGAACACTATGAACGCAGCTTTCACCATAAGCCGCGCAACTATAACAATCTTCTGAAATATCATCAATTTTACTACGCAAAACTGCTATGATTTGCCCATGCCAAGTCAGCCTGCCGATATTCCCCGCGTCCAGATGATCGAAATTCCGGCCGAATTCGCCGGTCAACGCCTGGATAACTTCCTCTTTACGCGCCTGAAGGGCGTTCCCAAAAGCCGCATTTACCGCATGCTGCGCTCCGGCGAAGTACGCATCAACGGCTCTCGCGTGCGCCCACAGGATCGAGTGCAAGATGGCGATAAATTGCGCATACCGCCGGTGCGGGTGGCCGAACGGGAAGAAATCGCCCTGCCCACCGAATTGCTGCGCAAGCGCCTTGATCGACGGATTTTGTTTGAAGACGACGCCGTGCTGGTGCTGAACAAACCGGTGGGCATGCCGGTGCACGGCGGCAGCGGCGCCAGTTTCGGCGTCATCGAAGGACTGCGCCACCTGCGCCCGGAAGCACGCTTTCTGGAACTGGTGCACCGCCTGGATAGAGAAACTTCCGGCCTGTTGCTGATCGCCAAAAAGCGTAGCGCTTTGCGCGTATGGCACGAGTTGTTCCGCGAAGACCGGGTAGAAAAACGCTATCTGGCGTTACTGGCCGGTGCCTGGGCCCACAAAAAGCTCATGGTCGATGCGCCTTTGGAAAAAAACGTCGCCCAGGGCGGCGAACGCATGGTGCGCGTGTCGCGCCAAGGCAAACCGGCCCAGACCGATTTTCGCCGCCTGGAGCGATTCAGCAACGCCACGCTGGTGGAAGCCGCCCCCGTCACCGGCCGTACCCATCAAATCCGCGTGCACGCCGCCCACTTGGGGCACCCCATCGCTGGCGACGAGCGCTATGGTCAGGAAGAGAGCAACCGCGAATTTCGCCGCCTGGGCCTGAAACGGCTGTTCCTGCACGCCGCGCACCTGGTGATCGCCCACCCGGTCAGCGGTGTCGAGATGCGGCTTGAGGCGCCGCTGGAACCTGAACTGGAAAATTTTCTCAAACAGTTGAAACGATGAAGCAACCTTATGACCTGATCGTGTTCGATTGGGACGGAACCTTGATCGACTCGATCAGCTGGATCGTGGACTGTCTGCGCCACGCCGCCGCCGTCTGCGGCCTGCCGGACCCCAGCGACAGCGCCGCCCGCTCGGTGATCGGCCTGAGCCTGGGCACGGCCATGCAAACCCTGTTCGAAGGCATTTCGCCGGCGCAGCAAGCCGCCCTGGTGCAGGCCTATCAGCGCCACTACGTCACCCAAGCCATCGGCCCCGACGATTTGTTCGAAGGCGTGAGCGGCATGCTCACCGGTTTGCGGGAACAAGGCTACCGGCTGGCCGTCGCCACCGGCAAAGGCCGCAACGGCTTGCAGCGCGCCCTGCTCGGCACCCGCACCAGCACCCTGTTCTGCGCCACCCGCTGCGCCGACGAAACCGCCTCCAAACCCCACCCACGCATGCTGCTGGAAATCATGGCGGAAATCGGCGCGCCGGCGCAGCGCACTTTGATGATCGGCGACTCGGTGCACGACCTGCAAATGGCCGGCAACGCCCAGGTGGCCGCGGTGGCTGTGACCTGCGGCGCCAACAACCGCGACGAGTTGTTGGCACATAACCCCATGCATTGTTTATCCAATACCGTGCAGTTGATGGAATTACTGAGGAGTTGACCGCTTCCTCCGCCTGAAAATCCCATGCATGGTATCGGGCAAGCAGTAGGGTGCGCTGTGCGTACCTTCGATGGCGCTAAACGGTACGCACAGCGTACCCTACACAGATTAAATACGTTTTCTTGAGTACAAACACCATGAGTGAAATCGACGTTTCTACATCCACCAGCCCGAGCAAACCCGCGCCGCAAAGCGCCTGGGAACGGGAAGTCCTGGAAAAAGTGCTGATGGCCGCCATCGACGAACAGCGCCGCGGACGCCGTTGGAGCATGTTTTACAAATCGGCGCTGCTGGCGTACCTGGGCATCGCCTTATTGATGTTCGCCCATCCGTTCAAAGACGGCGGCACCATCGTCGACGGCAAAAGCCATACGGCGGTCGTCGACGTGGCCGGCATCATCATGGAAGGCACGGAAACCAATGCCGACGCCGTCATCGACGGCCTGCAGGCCGCCGTGGAAGACCCTCACACCAAGGGCATCGTGCTGCGCATGAACAGCCCCGGCGGCAGCCCGGTGCAATCGGCTTATATTTACGATGAAGTGCGGCGCATCAGAAAAGAACACCCCGACCTACCCATCCACGCCGTGGTGGAAGATTTGTGCGCGTCCGGCTGCTACTACGTCGCGGCGGCGACCGACAAAATTTTCGTCAATCCTTCCAGCGTAGTGGGCTCCATCGGCGTGATCATGAACGGCTTCGGCTTCGTGGAAACGCTCAACAAACTGGGAGTGGAGCGCCGCGTCATGACGGCGGGCGCCCACAAAGCCCTGCTGGACCCGTTTTCACCCGCCAATCCCGACGAAAGGCAGCACGTACAGGGGGTCATCGACAACGTGCACCAGCTGTTCATCGATGCCGTCAGACAGGGGCGTGGTGAACGCCTGAAAGAAAATCCCGACCTGTTCACCGGCCTGGTCTGGTCCGGCGCGCAAAGCATCCCGCTGGGACTGGCCGACGCGGTGGGCACGGCGCGCAGCGTGGCCAAGGACGTGATCGGCGCGGAAGAACTGGTGAACTTCACGCCCCAGGAAACGCTGATGGACCGGCTGGCCCAGCGCATGGGCGCCAGTGCCGGCACCGCGCTGCACAGCCTGATCGGCGGCATGGCGCTGACGCTGAACTGAAAAAAGCTTTAAACCGAGGATGACTTCCATGATGCGATTCGCCGTTTTATTGGGCATGTTTCTGATGACAGCGGGCAACCACGCCCTGGCCAAAGCCCCTGACTGGAAACCCTTGGCCATCGCCGACGACCATTCTTCCTGGCTGTTTTTAGACCCTGCCAGCATCGTGCGCAAGCAAAAAACGGCCAGCGCCAGGGTATTACTGGAATATGCGGAAATAGTACCGGGCATGCCGGAAACCGGCGACCAGCCGTACATCATGGTGCGCAGCCTGATATCATTCAACTGCGCCAACAAAACCCTGCTGTTGCTGGAAGAAGAATATCTGGACGGCAACGACGCCCTCCTGGGTGAAGCGGACGTATCCGATGCCACCTGGGATCCCGTATTATCCGAATCGCTGATTGAACCGGTATACGACGCGGTTTGCAGCAAAAAATAATGCCATCGGCCAAGCCGTATCAAACCCTTCCATCATCCATTACCACGAGTTGACTATTTTATGAGCCAGCAAAAACTCAACGACGCCATCAATGAATTAAAAGCCCAAATCGCCGGGCTGGAACTGAGCGACGTCCAAGCCAAGGAAAAACTGCAATCCCTGGTGGAAGGCCTGGAAGAAAAGCTGCGCAGCCCGGAAGACGCCACCCACCACCATAGCTTGGTGGAAGAAGTACGCGACTCCGTGGAGCACTTCGAAGTGGAACACCCCCGGCTCACCGCCATCCTCAACGACTTGATGATGACGTTGAGCAATATGGGGATTTAACCCAGCCCATCTATTTACCGGCTCAAACCTGCATCATGCAAAAAAGCCCTAATCCCCGCATCGCCACGGGCGTAGCCGGCTTTGCCGAACACTACGAGGTTTTCCTGGTCGATCAATGGGGCGTGCTGCACGACGGGCAAACGCCATTCCCCGGCGCTATCGACTGCCTGCGCCGCTTGCAGACCCTAGGCAAGCGCGTGGTGATCCTCAGCAACTCCGGCAAGCGGGCGGCGGACAACGCGGCAAGATTGCGGACCATGGACATTACCGAGGACTGCTATACGGCGCTGGTGACTTCCGGCGAAGTGGTGCGGGCACAGCTGGCGGCGCGCACGGCCCCGTTCGTGCCGACTCTGGGCCGTCGTTGTTTACTGCTGAGCAGCGACGGCACGGACAAGCTGGTACAAGGCCTGGACGTCGAGGTGGTGCGGACGGTGGCGGCGGCCGACTTCATCCTACTGGCCGGCGTCGCCGACGAACACGCCATGACCTATTACCAGCCCATGCTGGAATACGGCAGCACACACGGCCTGCCCCTGATCTGCGCCAATCCCGACCTGATGCGCTTCTCGCCGCAAGGATTAACGTTCAGCGCGGGCGAACTGGCGCGCCGCTACGAACAACTGGGCGGCACCGTGCACTACGTCGGCAAACCCCACGAAGCGATCTACCGCTATTGCGGCCAGGTGCTGGGGGACTTCGACCCGCACCATGCCGTCGCCATCGGCGATTCGGTGTGCCACGACGTGGTCGGCGGCGCCAAGGCAGGATTGGCCACCGCCTTGGTCACCGGCGGCATACACCACGCCGATTTCGCCGACGTGATCGACGATGCCCAGCGCTTGAAGCGCGTGTCCGCCATTGCCAGGGAGCATGGCATCCGGCCGGATTGGGTGATTCCCGGCTTTGCCTGGTAAACAATCTCTCAAGAAACACCACGTGTTTCTTCGGCACGATTTGCGGCGCTGTGCCGATTACTTCGCTAACCAGCCTCCAACGCTGCCTGCGCCGCTTCCAAAACCTCATAGGCGCTGAGCCAGGCTTCTTCCGCCGCACCACGCTGACCTGTCAGGTCTTTCTGCTGCTGCATGATTTGCAGCAAGCGTTGCTTGTTTTCCGCCTCGTAAATCGCCGGATCGCCCAACGCCTCTTGCAGCTGGGCGAGTTCGCCGTTGAGCTTTTCCAACTGCCGTTCAGCACGGTCGACCTGAACCTGCAAAGGCCGCAGCTGTTCGCGGCGCGCGGCGTCTTGGCGGCGCTGGTCTTTGCGGCTCAGCCCGGCGTCCTGAGGCTGTGCGGCGCTGCCCGGCGCATCGCTGTTGCGGCGGCGCGCCAGCCACTGGCGGTAGTCTTCCAGATCGCCCGCATAGGCTTCGGCCTTGCCGTCGGCAACCAGCCAAAACTGGTCGCAGACGCTACGCAGCAAGTGGCGGTCATGCGACACCAGCAGCAGCGCGCCGCCATAGTCCTGCAAAGCCACGGCCAGCGCATCGCGCGCGTCCAGGTCCAGGTGGTTGGTGGGCTCGTCCAGCAACAGCAGATTGGGTTTTTGATATACCAACAAGGCCAGCACCAGGCGGGCTTTTTCGCCGCCGGACATGCTGCCCGCCTCTTGCAGCGCCATATCGCCACAAAAGCCGAAACTGCCCAGAAAACCGCGCAAATCCCGTTCCTGGGCGCGCGGCGCCAAACGCTGCAAATGCAGCAGCGCGCTGGCGTCTTCGGACAGTTGCTCCAACTGGTGCTGGGCAAAATAGCCGATTTTCAAATCCTGCGCGCTGACGCGCCGGCCCTGCTGCGCTGCCAGGCTGCCGGCCAGCAGCTTGACCAGGGTGGACTTGCCCGCGCCGTTGGGGCCGAGCAAGCCGATGCGGTCGCCCGGCGCCAGCGTCATTTTGACCTTGTTCAGGATTTGCCTGCCGCCATAACCCACGCTGGTTTCGTCCAGGCTGAGCAAAGGTTCCGGGAGTTTTTCCGGCTGGGGAAAGGCGAATTGAAACGGGCTGTCGGGGTGGGCGGCGGCGATCAGCTCCATTTTCGCCAGCGCCTTGAGCCGGCTTTGCGCCTGGGTAGCCTTGGTGGCTTTGGCGCCGAAGCGGTCGATGAAAGAGCGCATGCGCGCCACTTCCCGCTGCTGCCTTTCGTACAACGCTTGCTGCTGAGCCAGGCTTTCGGCGCGGAATTTTTCGAACGCCGTGTAGTTGCCGGTATAGAGCGTGACCCGGCCGTTTTCGATGCGCAGAATCTGGTTGGCGACATCATCCAGAAAATCGCGGTCGTGCGAGATCAGCAGCAAAGTGCCGGAATACGTGCTCAGCCATTCTTGCAGCCAGATCACCGCGTCCAGGTCCAAGTGGTTGGTGGGCTCGTCCAGCAGCAGCAGATCGGAGCGGCACATCAGCGCCTGGGCCAGATTGAGCCGCATGCGCCAGCCGCCGGAAAACTGCTGGACCGAGGTCTCTTCCTGGCCGGGCAAAAACCCCAGGCCGCGCAGCAAGCGCGCCGCCCGCGACCGGGCGGCGTAGCCGGCGATGGCGTCCAGTTGGGCGTGGATTTCCGATTGGCGCAGGCCGTCGCTGTGCAACTCCGCTTCGGCCAATTGCGCTTCCAGCCGGCGCAGTTCGGCGTCGCCGTCCATCACGTAATCGATGGCGCTGCGTTCCAGAGCGGGAGTTTCCTGGGCCACATGGGCGATCATGAGCTGGGCAGGCACGTCGACCTGACCCAGATCGGCGTGCAAATCGCCCTGAATCAGCGCGAACAGGCTGGACTTGCCGGCGCCGTTGGCGCCGGTGATGCCGACCTTGGCACCCCGGTGGATCGTAAAGCTGGCCTGTTCGAACAAAACCCGGGGACCGCGCCGCAGCGCGGCATCGATGAAGCTGATCATGGGGCGGGGCGGGCTTTATTCGGCGGCGGCGATGCGTTCGTCGGCCTCGCGGATAAACTCGTGCAAATCACCATTTTTGATGGTGGCGCGGGGCACGACCAAAGCCGTGTTCAGCGACAGAAAAATGAAGGCGTAATTTTTGGTGGCTTCCACGCGCAACACCGAACTCCAGTTGACGTGAGCAGACTGGCCGTCGGGCGATACTTCCACCAGGCTGGTAGGCTCGACGCGCAAGGTATAACGGCCCTGGGCGGAAACTTTTTCTTCTTCCGTATACAAACTGC
Organism: Methylococcaceae bacterium; assembly: GCA_004299145.1. Lineage (GTDB taxonomy): Bacteria > Pseudomonadota > Gammaproteobacteria > Methylococcales > Methylococcaceae > Methylogaea. Next base: position 23,030 of record SCQD01000173.1, read on the forward strand.
GCAGCTGGCGGCGCGCGCTCCAGAGGAAAATATACGGCGCAGCCCCCGCCCACACCATCGCCACGACCATGAGAATGATGGCGGGAATCACGGCTTGCAGATAAAACCACAGCCCCAGTACCAACAGAGACAATATGCCCGGCACCACCACTTGGTGGAGGCGCAGGGCTTTTTGCATGGGCTTGGATTCTTGCAGCAAGTGTTCGTTGAAGGCGTACAAATCTTGTTCGCGCACTTCGTATTCGATTTCAGTCATGGTTCGGTTACCGGGTTGCGATGATAGGGTGATGGTCTTGCGGGGAAATGGCTAGGTAACGCCAAAAAAGCAGGATAGTATACGCAATTACGGCCATTCGGGCCGGCCAACACGACGAGAGGCAACACCATGAAAGGCGACGGCAAAGTCATCGAACACCTCAATCACTTGCTGGCCGGCGAGCTGACCGCCGTCGACCAGTACTTTATCCACTCCCGCATGTACCAGGAATGGGGCTTGAGCAAACTGCACAGCCACGTGGAACACGAAATGCAGGAAGAGCAAGCCCACGCCAGCCATCTGGTGCGGCGGATTTTGTTTCTGGAAGGCACGCCCGACGTCGGCTCCCGCGCCCCGTTGCACGTCGGCCAGGACGTCACGCAAATGCTGCGCAACGACCTGGATTTGGAATACCGGGTGATCAGCGAATTGCGCGAGGTGATCACCTATTGCGAAACAGTGCAGGATTATGAAACGCGCAATATTCTGCAAGGGTTGCTGAAGGATACCGAGGAAGACCACACCCGCTGGCTGGAAATCCAGCTGGGTCTCATCGACAAAATCGGCCTGCCCAACTATATCCAATCGCAGATGTAGACCGGAAAAACAGGAACCATCCCCCAATCGCTGCAACAGAAAGCCGTTCGTGCTGAGCCCTGCCACGGGCCACGCCACGAACGGCTTTTACGGAATCAAATCGGAGCCGACTTCAAAGCCAAGGTCGAGACTGAGTTCAACAAAATGATCGAAGAACAGGCTCATGGCAACTGACCTATCGCTGGATGAACTCGACAGCGACCGCTGTCTCGGATGACAGCCCCCATTCTGAGACCCTGTTCAAAACGCTCAAGTACCGGCCGGCTTTCCCGACCCGCTTCGGTTGTATCGAGGATGCCCGTAGTCATTGCCAACGCTTCTCCCCGTGGTACAGCCAGTCCCATTGTCATTCGGGCATCGGCGTGTGACCCCGGCTGCCGTCCATTCCGGCCAAGCCGCCGCCGTCTACCAGGAACGCGCCAAAAATAAATCACCTTGGTGTCTCAAAGTCATTGATACATTCCGTCCGCGATAAAACCGCCTTAAATCAACGCAAAGTTATATACGATTACCGAGACACGCCATGTTGAAAACCGAATTATTGGAAATCATCGCCAACGGCGAAAACTCCGGGATTGAATTTAAGCGGGATGATATTCGCCCCGAACAGTTGGCTAAAGAGATAGTCGCACTGGCAAACCTTCAAGGCGGCAGGCTGCTCCTCGGCGTCGAGGATGATGGGACGATATCGGGACTCCAGCAAAAGAATACTCAGGAATGGGTTCTGAATGTGTTTCGTGACAAAGTGTTTCCTCAAATTATCCCATTTTATGAGGAGATAAAAATCGATGATCAGCGCCGGGTTGCTGTCATTACGATTGCGCCTGGCATTTCCAAACCGTACATGCTTAAACACGACAACAGGGAGGAGATTTATATCCGTATGGGAGACCGTTCTGAAAAGGCCTCCCGAGAACAGCAATTGCGGCTTTTTGAAAGCGGTGGATTACTGCGTGTTGAAGTGCTTCCTGTGGCAGGAACTTCGTTGGATAATCTGGATATTGATCGGCTCAGTTACTATTTTTCAGCCATCGTAGGTGACCCTGAAATACCCAAGTCCGGCTCGGAATGGGAGGAGCGGCTAATGGGTTTCGGCCTGATGGCTTCCGACGGCTTGGGAAATACGGTGTGCTCAGTAGCCGGGTTGATCTGCTTCGGAATCAATCCACGGCGATTTCTTCGACAGGCCGGATTGCGCGTGATGGCCTTTGCCGGAACAGAAAAAGAATATCGGGCTTTGCTGGATATAGTGTTGGATGCTCCGTTAGTTGGGCGATGGAAAGTCAACGATGCAGGGAAAAAACAGTTGGTCGATGATGGTCTGATTGAAAAATTTGCGGCAGCCATAGTTCCTTTCATTACCCAAGAGGCTGCTGGTATTGATGAACATATGCGCCGAGAAAAGATAGAGTTTTATCCTTGGGAAGCAGTTCGTGAAACGGTAATCAATGCCCTCGCGCATCGTGACTGGACAAGGGCAGTAGATATAGAAGTAACAAATTATTCGGACCGATTAGAAGTTATCAGCCCCGGCAAACTTCAAAACTCCATGACTATTAGCAAAATGGTTGCAGGACAACGATCACCACGAAACACACTGATTATGGAAATCCTTCGTGATTATGCCTATGTTGATTCACGAGGCATGGGTGTGCGCACCAAAGTGATTCCACTGATGAAAAAATTTAACCAGGCTGAGCCGATTTTTGAGGCAACAGAGGATTATTTGAAGACGGTTTTGCCGAAAAAACAATCAAATCACGCCTCCGCATAGCGCGCCGCCGTTCCCAGCCAACGTTCGATCAACCCCAGCACCCGCTCCGGATGCTCTTGCCGCACGCTTTCCGCCGCCGCTTTGACGGCGTCCAGCAGGCTTTCATCGCGGCTCAAGTCGGCGATGCGAAACTGGATCTGGCCGGTCTGGCGCGTGCCCAGCACTTCACCGGGGCCGCGCAGTTGCAGGTCTTTTTCGGCGATGCGGAAGCCGTCGCCGGTCTCGCGCAAAATCCCCAGCCGTTCGCGCGCCAGGTTGCTCAGCGGCGGCTGGTACATGAGCAGACAGTGCGCCGCGCCGGGGCCGCGCCCTACCCTGCCGCGCAACTGGTGCAGCTGCGCCAGCCCCAGCCGCTCGGCGTTTTCGATGATCATCAGGCTGGCGTTGGGCACGTCCACGCCCACTTCGATCACCGTGGTGGCCACCAGCAAATCCAGCGCTTTGCCTTTGAACGCCTGCATGACGGCGTCTTTGTCCGCCGCTTTCATGCGACCGTGCACCAGCCCCACCCGCACCGCCGGCAAGGCTTCGGTCAGGCGCAGGGCGGTGGCTTCGGCGGCTTCGCACTGTAGCGCTTCCGATTCTTCGATCAGGGTGCACACCCAGTACACCTGCCGGCCTTGCGCCACCCATTGCTCGATGCGGGCGACGATCTCGTCGCGGCGGCCGGCGGCGATCACGCTGGTGGTGACCGGCGTGCGGCCCGGCGGCAGTTCGTCGATCACCGACACGTCCAGATCGGCGTAGCCCAGCATCGCCAGCGTGCGCGGTATGGGCGTGGCGGTCATGATGAGCTGATGGGGACAGACGCCGTTGGCGACGCCTTTTTCGCGCAACGCCAGCCGTTGGTGCACGCCGAAGCGGTGTTGCTCGTCCACCAGCGCCAGGCCCAGCTTGGCGAAGCGCACTTGTTCCTGGAACAAGGCGTGGGTGCCGACGGCGACGCCGATGCCACCCGCCGCCAGCTCTTCCAGCGCCGCGCGCCGGGCGGCGCCCTTGCAGCGGGCGGTGAGGCCGATCAGGCGCACGCCCAGCGGCTCCAGCCAAGCGCTGAAACTGCCGTAGTGCTGCTCCGCCAGCAGTTCGGTCGGCGCCATCAGCGCCACTTGCCAACCGCCGGCCAGCGCCATCAGCGCCGCATAAGCCGCCACCACGGTCTTGCCCGAGCCCACGTCGCCTTGCAGCAAGCGCAGCATGGGCTGGCCCGATGCCAGATCCCGGCTCACTTCGGCGATCACCCGCTGCTGCGCGGCGGTCAGGGCAAACGGCAGTTTGGCGGCAAATTCCTGCAAGACTTCCGGCTGGGCCTGCAACAGCGGCGCCGCTTGTTGCTTGATACGGCCGCGCAAGCGGCCCAGGCTGAGGTGGTGCGCCAGCAGTTCTTCAAAAGCCAGGCGCCGGCGCGCTTGGTCCAGCGCTGTGGTAAAGCCGTTGCCGGTGCCGGGCGGCGGGTTGTGCAGCGTGAGCAGGGCTTGATTCAGGCTGGGCCAGCGTTGCGCCTGGGCTATAACCTCCGGCAACCAGTCCGCCAGCGTGTGTTCGTGCAGCAGCGCCACGGCTTGGGTCGCCAGCCGCCGCAGCGTGTGTTGACTGAGGCCTTCGGTGAGCGGATAGACCGGCGTCAAGCCGCTTTCGAGCGGCGTGACGTCCAGCGCTTCCACCACTTGGTACTCGGGGTGCACCATTTCCCAGCCGTAAAAACCGCTGCGCACTTCGCCGAAACAGCTCAGCAGCGCCCCGCGCGTCAACTGTTCGCGCTGGCGCTGGGTATAGTGAAAAAAGCGCAGGTAAAGATGGCCGCTGCCGTCGCCGATCTGGCAGACCAGCGAACGCCGCCCTTTGGCGACGATTTCGGTGGTTTCCACCTGGCCTTGCGCCAAGGCGGACAAACCGGGTTGCAACTGGCGAATCGGGGTGACGCGGGTGCGGTCTTCGTAGCGCAGCGGCAGGTGAAACAGCAGGTCGCGCACCGTGCGGATATCCAGCTTTTCCAGCTTGTTCAGCGTCGCCGCGCCCGCGCCCTTGAGCGCCGCCACCGACATGTTTTCCCAGGATTGCCGTTGCGGCGTCGATTTGACCATTGACGGAGTGTGTTGCCAAACAGGTGGTGGTATATCCATTCAAAAACATCCATTCCAGCGAGATTATGTAACAAAGGCCCAACCGGCGCCAACGCTGCCGGCCTGGGCTTTGCCACCGCCCAACCGCCATGAATCAGCGGGCCGATGCATTTTCCAGGATAATGTGGACTATTCGCTATGCCGGAGATATGACCGATTCCATGAATGATGCCGCAATGCCACCCGAATTATTGAACAACCTCGACGAAAAAAACGGCGACCGCCACCCCTACCGCCGCATCCTCGCCAAAACCGCCATGCTGGCGCTGTTGCTGGGCTGTGGCCTGCTGGTCTACCTCACCCCGTTGAAAGATTGGCTGAGCCAGGGGCAACTCATCAAAACGCAGCTGGCGGCGCTGGGCTACTGGGCGCCGGCGGTTTACGTGCTGCTGGCCTCGCTGTCCGTCGTCATCGGCGTGCCGCGCATGTTGCTATGCTCCCTGGCCGGATTCGTGTTCGGTTTTACCTGGGGCTTGGCCTGGAGCCACCTGGCTACGCTGCTGGGTTCTTACGCCACTTTTTTGTTCGTGCGCTGGGGCGGCCGTTCCTGGTCGCTGGAACACTTTCCGCGCTTGCGCGGCTTTACCGGCCAGATGCACCAGCGCGGCATACTGGCGGTGCTGCTGATCCGCCAATTGCCCATGGCCGGCTTTTACAACAATCTGCTGCTGGGCCTGACGCCGGTCAACCACCGGGATTTCTGGATCGGCAGCATGCTCGGCTTTTTGCCCATGGGCGTCACCGCCACCCTGCTGGGCGCCGGGCTCATCCAGGCCGATGCCGCCCACGCCGCCCAATACATGGCGCTGGCGGCCATCAGTTTCGGCGCGCTGGGACTGGCGCTCAAGTGGCTATTGTTTGCAAGCAACTCGCCGCTGAGCCGCTTCCGCAACGATGATGCGTAAGTGATACCCATGCGCGGCGGATTATTCGGCTACGCGGCCGCACTGCTCGCTTTGACTGCGCTCGCGCTGACGCTGAACGGCCTGGCCGGCGTCGATTTCGTGCGCCAGTCGGAATGCCGCACCGCAGTAGTGGCGCGCGAAATGCTCAACTCCGGCGATTTTCTGGTGCCCACCGTCAACGGGCAACCGCGCTTTGAAAAACCGCCGCTGTACTACTGGGCCATCGCCGCCCTGGCAGGATCGGGCGAACAGGTGAGCGAAAGCACGGCGCGCCTGCCCAGCGTGCTGTCGGCGCTGGCGACGGCTTTGCTGCTGGGCGGATTTGCCTACCGGCGCGCCCAACGGCTGGGCCAGCCGCCCTTTGCCGCCGCCGTGCTGGCGGGTTTGCTGCTGATCTGCCTGCCGGGGTTCTGGCAACGCGCCACGCTGGCCGATGCGGAAAGCCTGTTGGCGCTGGCCTGTCTGGCGGTGACTTTTTGTTTGTACGAAGACCTGCGCCAACCTCGGCGCCATTGGCTGCTCGCGGCCTATGCGTTGAGCGCCGTGGCGTTCATGGTAAAAGGCCCGGTGTTTTTGCTGTTCACTTGGCCGGCTTATTGGCTGGGAGCGCGGGCAGGATGCCCGCGCTCCCAGCACCTCATCGGCCTGCTGCTGTTCGCCGTCGGCGCTTCCGCCTGGTATGCCGCCGTGCTGTGGCTGGAACCACACGCGCTGGAAGTGTTTCGCCACGAACTGGCGATGCGCTTCGACAGCCGGGAAGCCACCCATCCGCAGCGGTGGTGGTTTTATTTTGGCCAACTGTTCGAAAGCACCCTGCCCTTGGGCGCATTGCTGCCCTTGGCGCTATATGCCGCCTGGCAAAAACGCGCCGACAAGCTGGAAGCGTTTTTGCTGGTCAACGCGGCGATTGCGTTCATCGCGCTGACCCTGCTCAAAACCAAGCAAGCCCATTACCTGCTGCCGGTATTGCCCTGGCTGGCGTTATGGCTGGGCGATCTGGCCTGGAGCACGGGCAAACGGGTTGAGCGCTGGGTTGCCTTAGTTTGGTTGGGACTGGGCGGAATGCTGGCCTTGGCGCTGGCCGTATTGGCGCATGGCTATGGCGCTCTTGCTCTGGTGCCGGTGTTCGTACTGTTGGCACTGGCGGCATGGCCGGCGGCGCGCCGGCTGGGCGATTACCCCTGGCGGGCGGTGTTGCTGTGGAGCGCCGCCCTGGTCGTGGGCGGGTATGCCGCCAACGAAGCGGTGTTCAAGCCGTTGCGCGGCCTCAAGTTCGAACACAGTGCCTATTTCGAGGCGCTACGCCGGCTCGACGGACTGAGCGTCGCCTTCAACGACGCTTGTTTCTACTATTACTACGGCGCTGCGGTACGGCGTTCGGCGGCGCCGGAGCAAAACGCCGAATACCTGCTGACCACCGACGGCACACCCTCGGGCACGTTGCGCAACCAGCACCGGGCGCGACAGGAATGGCTGTGGCATCAGTGGAAAAACGAAGCGGTAACCCTGCCGCTACTGACCGTCGAAGACGCTAAACTTCAAGAAGCCTTAGTCATTCCGCGAGGACGCGGCGGCTTTCAGCCGGGCGGGGGAATGTCGAAGCAAACCAAACACCAAACCGCCTGCCTGACAACGGAGCTGTGGACCGGCGGAACTGAAGCGGCGCTGCTGAAAGTCGGCATTGACGGAACTTGCAACGCTCTAGCGCTGCTGCCCGATTTGCTGGCCGCCAACGATTTGCTGCAAGCCCGGCTGGCGCCGTGGAAGCTGCTGTGGCTGCAAGCCGAACCTGCGCCGGACGGGTTGCAAGGCTGGCTGGTCCAGCAATTGCTCAACCGCTGGGTGGAAACCAACGATGCCGCCGTCGTGCTGGACCGCTCCGCACTGCTGAGTGCGGGCGGCAAACACGCGACGGCGTTGTTGCTCAAACCCGGCGATTTTGACGGCGCCAGCCTGGCGGTAAACAACGACGTGCTGGAACTGACCGACGCCGCCGGCGCATCACGCCGCTGGCAACGAAGGGCGACAGGCGGACGCCTGGAAATCAGGGCATTACCGCAATAAATGTGGATTACGCTCGTTCCCAAGCTCCTGCTTGGGAACGCCGCCCCGGAAGCTCCAGCTTCCAGGGGTACCATGAAAGGTATTGCTGGCCATTTGACGATGGATGAACACCCTGAAAAGCTCCAGCTTCCTTGTACGTAAAGCTCTACCCCCCCACCTGCAAATGCCCAATCCGTTCCGCCGCCGGCGGGTGGCTGTAGTGAAACGCCGAATACAGCGGATCGGGGGTCAAGGTGCTGGCGTTGTCGCGGTACAGCTTGACCAGGGAACTGACCAACGCCGAGGCTTTAGCGTATTCCGCCGCAAACGCATCGGCTTCAAATTCGTTTTTGCGCTGATACAAAGCCAGCAAGGGCTGCAAAAACAACGACAAACTGGGCGTCACCAGCACGAACAACAACAAAGCCGCGGCATTGGACGGCTGCGACACGCCCAGGCCGTGGTAAAACCAGTCATTGCCCGCCAGCCAGCCCAGCAAAGCGAAACCGGCCAGGGTAATGGTCGCGCTGACCAGCAGCATTTTCACCACGTGGCGGCGCTTGAAATGGCCCAGCTCGTGCGCCAGCACCGCTTCCACCTCATCGTGATCCAAAGTGTTCAGCAAGGTATCGAAAAACACGATGCGCTTGTTGTTGCCCAGGCCAGTGAAATAGGCGTTGCCGTGGCCGGAGCGGCGCGAACCGTCCATGACGAAAATGCCCTTGCTGTGAAAACCGCAGCGTTCCAGCAGCGTTTCCACGCGCCGGCGCAATACCTCGTCTTCCAGCGGGGTAAAACGGTTGAACAGCGGCGCGATGAAAGTGGGAAACGCCCAGGCCATCACCAGCGAAAAGCCCATCAGGATGGCCCAAGCCCACAGCCACCAGCCCTGCCCTGCCCCATCCATCACCCACAGGATCAGCCACAGCAGCGGAACACCCAGCGCCAGCGTCAAGCCCCACTGCATCAGAAAATCCACCGCGAACTGGCGCGGCGTGCTGCGGTTGAAACCGTGGCGCTGTTCCAGCACAAAAGTCCGGTAAATATCGATGGGCAAATCCAGCATCTGCGCCACGACCATGAAGCTGACGATGGTCGCCACGCCTTGCCAAAGCGGCGGCCAGGAGGTGGCGCTCCAGGCGGTAGCCATCCAATCGATGCCGCCGCCCAGCGTGAACAGCAGGGTAATCGCCGCACCCAGCCAGCGTTCGATTTCGCCCAGCCGGCCCTTGTCCAGCGTGTAATCGGCGGCTTTCTGGTGCGCTTCCAGGGAAAAACTGTCGCGAAAAGCGCCCGGCACTTCGCCGCGATGGGCCGTCACGTGGGCCGCCTGGCGGCGCCACAGCCAGGATTCCAGCAGCAAAGCCACAGCCAGCGCGGCGAGAAAAACAAAAGTCATGGCATTCATGGTGTGTGATCTTATGGTCGAAATTGACGCAACAGCTTACCTCAAGCCTTGGTCATTCCAGAAGCCCGGCGGACAGGCCATTGCGCTGGGCAACGGCTAGACGGCCGTTATTAGCAAGCATGGCGGCTTTCACGGCAGCAGAATGAGAAAAACGCTTCTGTCTTTACCGCTGCCCCATGGTGAGGATGGTATGTGACAATAGACTGAACAAAACGCCAAACTCCACGGCAACCCTGAATTCAACGAATTCCTTTTCAGGCTGCGGAGCTTGCGATACTGAGATTTTGGCAATCTTGGCCCGCTATGTTTTGCCTGTTGCGCACAATGCCAATTAGTCCGCAGAGGTTGCCGGCGAGAAATCGCGCCTCAGTGGCTCTGAATTCCGCCACATACCAAGATGGGTTGGGAAAACTGTCTTCATCCCCGATCAAATCTCCCCAAAGCGCTACGATATGCTTGAGTAATACCAGCTTCCTGTGATGATCAACCTGGCTAAAGGCGATGGAATTTTCCAAGCCATAGAACTGATACTTCGGTTATTGCGCGCCGTTACTGAAATGCTGATCGACCCTTTGCCAACGGGGCCGATTGATCAATGGGGATGGCCGCAGTGGCTATGGGCGTTGTTTTTGCTGACCGCAACCCTGTGGCTGGTTTGGGTCATTTTGAGCCTGCGGAAAAAACCATAAAGAACCTACAAACGCGAGGCGTAAGCGCCCCCCTGGGAGCGCGGCCATCCTGGCCGCCGTGCAGGCGAGACGCCTGCACTCCCAGGGATTACCGCGAGGCAACCATTTCTACTTCTGCCCCGCAACAGCCTCCGCATTGCGGTTCAAAAACACCCGCAAATGGCGCGGCTGGATATACACCTCTTCACCGTTGTGCAACGCCAGTTCCCGAAACTGCTCACGGCTCAGTTGGGCTTCGATCGGGTCACCATCATGGGTGTCCAGTTCCAGCCGCACGATGGGGCCGACCGCCTGAATGTGGTTGACCACCGCACTGATCGACGAAACCCCATCCGCTTTGCGCGTAATCTCGATGTCCTGGGGCCGCACGTAGGCTATCGCCGGGCTGTGTTCAGCGTCAGCGAATTCCGGCGCCGCCACCTGGTAGTCGCCGATGTGCGCCCAGCCGGCGTGCACCCGGCTGTGGAACAGATTGACGTTGCCGAGAAACTGGTACACGAACGGCGTGGCCGGTTCGTCATAGACTTTATCCGGCGTGCCTACCTGCTCGATCAATCCGCCGTTCATCACCACCACGCGGTCGGCGACCTCCAGGGCTTCTTCCTGGTCATGCGTCACGAACACGCTGGTAATACCCATATCGTCGTGCAAATGGCGCAGCCAGCGCCGCAGTTCTTTGCGCACTTTGGCGTCCAGCGCGCCGAAAGGCTCGTCCAGCAACAACACTTTGGGTTCGACCGCCAGGGCGCGCGCCAAGGCGATGCGCTGGCGCTGACCGCCTGACAACTGGGCCGGATAGCGGTCTGCCAGCCAATCCAACTGCACCAGGCTCAGCAGGTCGTGCACTTTACGCTGGATTGCTTCTTCCGGTGGACGGGAACGGCGCGAGCGGACGCGCAGGCCGAAAGCCACGTTTTCGAACACCGTCATGTGGCGGAACAAGGCGTAATGCTGGAACACGAAGCCGACCTGGCGTTCGCCGATCTGGCGCTCGGTGGCGTCTTCGCCGTCGAACAGGATGCTGCCCTGGTCCGGTGCTTCCAGACCGGCGATGATGCGCAGCAGCGTGGTTTTGCCGCAACCGGAAGGCCCCAGCAGCGCAAGCAGTTCACCGTTTTCGACGGTAAGGTCGATGCCTTTGATGGCGTTGAAGGCGCCGAATGATTTGACGATGTTGCGGATTTCGATGCTCATGGTTGGCTCTCGTGGTTAATGGGACGGTTGCAAATGCCCTTCGACCAGGGTCTTCAGCACCAGCGTCACCAATGCCAGCAACGCCAGTAACGAGGCGGCGGCAAAGGCGGCGGTGAAGTTGTATTCGTTGTAAAGAATTTCCACGTGCAGCGGAATGGTGTTGGTCAGACCGCGGATATGGCCGGACACCACCGACACCGCGCCGAATTCGCCCATGGCGCGGGCGTTGCTGAGGATCACGCCGTACAGCAAGCCCCACTTGACGTTGGGCAGGGTGACGCGCCAGAAGGTCTGCCAGCCCGAAGCGCCCAGCACCAGGGCGGCTTCCTCTTCTTCGCTGCCCTGGGCCTGCATGAGCGGAATCAGCTCCCGCGCCACAAACGGGAAGGTGACGAAAGTGGTCGCCAGCACGATGCCCGGCACGGCAAAAATGATCTTGACGTCATGTTCCGCCAGCCAGGGACCGAACCAGCCCGGCATGCCGAACAGCAGCACGTAGATCAGGCCGGCGATGACGGGCGAGACGGAAAACGGCAGGTCGATGAGGGTGAGCAGCAGGTTTTTGCCGCGAAAATCGAACTTGGCGATGGCCCAGGCGGCGCTGACGCCGAAAACCAGGTTGAGCGGCACGCTGATCAGCGCGACCAGCAAGGTGAGTTTGATGGCGGACCAGGCGGTGGGCTCGGACAGCGCCGTCCAGTAGACGCTCAGTCCTTTGGCCAAAGCCTGCGTAAACACCGCCAGCAGCGGAACCAGCAGAAATACCCCCAGGAAAAAAAGTGCCAAGCCGGTCAGCGCCCAGCGTACCGCCACCGGCTCGGTGGTGGCCTGGGGCGTCATGGCCTGGCGAGTGGGTTGCGCCAGAGAAACGTGCGTTTGGTGTAATACAGCGGTTTTCATGATCTACGTCTTGGTGAGTTGAGCGCGTTAGAATTCGTAAAAGTTACTTTTCCGCTTGGGAACCAGCGATGTGTTTGCGCTATTCCGTCATGCCATAACGGCGCCGGCTCCACCACTGCCATAAGTTGATCAGCAACAGCAGCGCGAAAGACACCCCCAGCATGGAGACGGCGATGGCGGTGGCCCCGGCGGTGTCGTACTGTTCCAGCTTGGTGATGATGAGCAGCGGGGTGATTTCCGATACCAGCGGAATATTGCCGGCGATAAAGATCACCGAACCGTATTCCCCCACGGCGCGGGCGAATGCCAGGGCAAAACCGGTCAGCAGCGCCGGCGATAGCGCCGGCAGAATCACCTGCATGAAAGTCTGCCGGCGCGTGGCTCCCAGGCTGGCGGCGGCCTCTTCCAGTTCCATTTCCAAATCTTCCAAGACCGGCTGCACGGTGCGAATAACGAAAGGCAGGCCGATAAAGGTCAGCGCCACGAACACCCCCAGCGGCGTATAAGCCACCTTGATGCCCAGCGGCGCCAGCAAACCGCCGATCCAGCCGTTTTTGGCATACACGGCGGACAAAGAGATGCCGGCGACCGCCGTGGGCAAGGCAAACGGCAGATCGACCAAGGCGTCCACCACGCGTTTGCCGGGAAAGCGATAGCGCACCAACACCCAGGCCACCAGCAAGCCGAACACGGCATTCACCGCAGCAGCCGCCAACGCCGCACCGAAACTCAAGCGGTAAGACGCCAGCACCCTGGGCTCGGTCACGGTGTGCCAGAACTGCTCCCACGACAGCGCAAACGTTTTTAAAAATGCCGCGGACAACGGCAGCAATACGACCAAAGCCAGATAGACCAGCGTGTAGCCCAAAGTCAGGCCGAAGCCCGGCAATACCGAAGGGCGTTTGAGTAATAAACCAGCGGCTTGCAGCATGCATCGATCTCCGGTCAAGCGGCGTTGCGCAAACGCTGCGCCGCTGTTTGTTCAAAGTACTCGCCTTCCAGCAGATGGGCATTCCAGGACAGCGCCTCGGCCAGATGCCCGGCGGTTTCGATGCCGCTCTGGATCGCCAGGCCGCCGGCGCTGCGCGCGACGGCCACCAACCGGCAGGCAGCTGCGTGCTGTTGTTCGGACAGTGCGTGACCCGCCGCATCGTGCAAAAAAGCCGGCTCCAGCTTGACGTAGTCGGGCAACAAGCGCGTCACGAATACCGCTGCCTGCTGGATTTGTTCGACCCGGGTTTGATCAAGTTTTACCGCCAGGCGATAACCCCGGCTGCGATAGTTGTTCAGGCCTTGCGCCAGCGCCAACTGGTAGCTGTTGCTCAGGTGGCTGAACGGCACGCTGACTGCCACCTGCCTGGGCGTCAACCCGCAACTGGCCAGCACTTCTTCAAAGTAAGCGCCGTGATTTTTCTTGACGCTCAAGACGTGGCGCGGATTGACTTCCAGGAACAAAACGCCGTCGTCCCAGGCCTTGGGCAAATAATTCAGCATGTGCACCGTGCGGCACAGGCGGTCCAGGTTGATCACCGAGCTGTCCTCGGCACCCGCGAATACATCCAGGATGGCGTGCGGGCTGCCGCTCTCGACAAAAGCGCGCAGCACCGCTTCCCAACCTTGCACGATCAGCGGACTGTCCGCCAGACGCAGCGGTTTCAACACGCTGGTCAAACGCAATTCGCCGACCTTGCCTTCCACTTTGCCGCGCGCCAGCCGCAGCGGGTATTCGGCGATATTCCGCTCCTGCTGGAAGCGCTTGTTGAATAAAGTCACCAATTGTTCCAATTGCATGGCCGGTGCCCTCATCACTGGCGCGCAGCGACCGGCTGATCCAGGCGCAGCTTTTCTTTACGCTCGATTTGCACGATGCGCCCATCGTGAATGGTGACCTCCACCGAACCGTACTGAATGCCCTGCAAGGCATTCAGTACGTGCAATGCGCTGGATGACAGCACATCGCTTACGTGGGTCGCTGTTTGAGAGAGCGAATGGCGGCTCATGGGGCTGTTACCTTATGTGTGACGGGGTAGTGTCGAAATAACGCATGGCGCGGCGAACAAAGTTCGGTTGCAACCTGTCCGCGCGCTGTCTGGGCAACATCATAAGCGGTTGCCACATAACCACAAAGAATATAAATCTATTTGATTATTTCTAATAAACATATTGATAGGATTGCAGGCAGGCTGCCCGCAGCCCCAAGAGCAGCGCGGATACGCCGCAAGCCATGCCCGTGCCGGGTATAATCGGCTGCGGCTATGCCTCATGGATAGCCGAAACCCGATCGATTTAAGGCTTCAGCAAAACCATGCCGACAAAACCCAATACTTCATTGAAGGACGTTGCAATACTCCACCAGGGTCCGGCTCAACTTCCCGCTCTGGTAATCGGCGATATACGCCTGCTGGGCGGTTTGGGGGACCGGTTATTCCGGTTACTCGCCGCCATCGATCACACCGGCTCCATCAACCAGGCGGCCAAGGATGTCGGTTTAACGTATAAGGGAGCGTGGGAGATGATAGAGCGCGCCAACAATCTGGCACCGAAGCTATTGGTTGCTACGGCAATCGGTGGCCGCCTGGGCGGTGGAACCCGCCTGACGCCGGCGGGCAAAAAAATTCTGCAATTATTTATCCAAATCAGAAACGAGCACGCCCAGTTTATTGAGCAAATCAATCAACGACTGGCGAGCGACCCCGATACTGTTTTTTTATTCAAGAGGTTAATCATGAAAGCAAGCGCACGTAATCAATTTTTCGGCAAAGTCACCGCTGTCGCTGTCGGCGCCGTCAACGCCACCGTGGTGGTAGGTTTGAAAGGAGGGGAAAACATCGTTGCCACCATCACCAAAGAATCCGCCGAAGCGCTGGGCATCAAAAACGGCGTGGACGTGGTGGCGCTGGTCAAAGCTCCGCAAATCGTGCTCATCACGGATTTTGGCGGCTATCGCGTTTCCGCGCGCAATCAATTGACGGGCAAAGTTGCGCGCATCCAGAAGGGCGCGGTCAACGCGGAAGTGGTGATTGAACTGGCGGGCGGGGATTCGATAACGGCGACGATAACCAATGAAAGCATCGAAACGCTGAATTTGTCACTGGGCTGTACCGCTACCGCCGTATTTAAAGCCGGCGCGGTCATTTTGGGTGTTGCTGCCTGACCAGCAGGGTAACCTGGGAGCGCGGGCGTCTCGCCCGCCCTGCGGTCAGAGCCTGTTCTGAGCTTGCCGAAGGAATGGCCGCCCCCCCAGGGTTGCGGGCAGGATGCCCACGCTCCCAGGGGGGCGCATAGCAAGTATTGAAAAAATAGGATAATGACGCCAGCTACGTTAAGGAAACCATCAGTTCACAAAACAATTTCTTTCATCTGGTAATTTTCCGGGACCTCATCCATTGCCATAGCCAGGTAGGCATCCCGGATATTTTCCTCAAGCTCTTCCAATGACTCGCCCTGCGTCATGATTTCAGGGTGCTCCAGCAGTTTCCCCAGCCAAAAGTGCTCTTTTTTCCAATAGATCATGGTGGATAAACGATTCATAAATTTTCTCGTTGTGATCGTTATGGAACGGACTGTAGTAAGTTATTTTTTAAGCGAATATTCAAGATCACCCAAATGCGTCGACGGAGTGGCTTAAATAACTCGGCGGTTCGTGTGGAGCGTGTTGAGGAAACGTCAATTCAACCCCGAACTTTTCGCCAAAACACTGCACGGCAAGATCCCCCAATCGTGTGGAGGGAGTGACCGCCTGTCGAAGAATGCGCCGCGCTTCCTCTTCCATGGATATGCGGTGATGGGCGGCGTGGATGCGCAATCGCGCGATGGTCTCGTCGTCCAGTTTTCGGATGCTCAGATTAGCCATGGCAAACTCCCAGGTTGCTATCACATGCAGGCATTAGCGCCATCCACTTAATATAACTTTTCAACAATTTGTTGGATTTTGACAACCAACCCATATCAAGCGAATAACTTGTCATACTGCCATACCAACAAGATTACCCCAATTATTATAAATTGCTATTGATGACCAGATAGCAAACAAGACGCCCAGCCCTACACTTGATATAAAATTGACATCATTTTCTGTTTGCACTCCACGGGGGTATTTGCCAAATGTCGCCAGCAACAAAAATATACGACCAAAGTTAAATAACATAAGGCACCATAACAGGTACCATAGTACGAATTTGAGTATTTCGACTATACCTTCAAATATTATTTCAATAATGTTATTCATGTATTTTGTTCTTTCGATGTATATAAGCTGTCCATTGCAGGCTGGTATGAGTCGGCGAATTCCAGCATAACCACACGCCATTGCTGGATTACGCGGAGGACCGCTAACCCAGTCTACGTGCTATGGTGGTATTTCTTTTTTTTGAAAGCACTCTCAAACGGCTTTGGTGAAAAGAATAAGCGTGCACAAAACGGGTATAGCAAATAATGCAAAAAGAGGATAGCGATACCGGCAGCGTTAATGGAACCGTTTAAGTAGGCGAGTAGAATAGCGATGAGGCACAGAGCGGCAATCATTCCGCTGTAGAAAAGTATGAAACGTGACAACTCGGATTTGGTTGGCGCACACCGCACGACTTTGACAACCCAGAGAAAAACCATGCAGGGAACGATACCCGCGATAAACCACGTAACGGGTGCCCCTTCAAGTTTGAGGATAACACGAAGTATAAAGTTGAGTAATATGACGCCTACAATTGCGCCAACCGCAAGTTTGAAAGGCGAAAATTCTTTCACATCATTCATATAAAATCACCGGCGAGTTTATATATATTTAAAGCAACTTACAGCGTTTTTAAACTTTTTTAGTTACGCTTTGTCCAATGGCTAATGTTTTTGCAAGCCTTGCTGCTTGAGGAGTGCGATCTGCCCCTGCTTATCGCAGTCGGCGCCGAATTTTATTCGGGTCCACTTTGCCGTGAGTACACGCCAAAACAGTAACCACCGAGCCCCGCACCTCATACCAAACCAGAAAGGGAAAGCGATCCAGTACTACACGCCGGATGTTGCGATATACCACAGGATAGATGAACGGCGTTTCCGAGAGCCGAGTTAAAACCTTGCTCAGTTCATGGTGAAATTTGGCAGCCAAGCCAGCCTGCTGCTCTTCGTACCATATTTGCGCTTCCGCCACTTCCAGCTCAGC
Source organism: Methylococcaceae bacterium (assembly GCA_004299145.1). Taxonomy (GTDB): domain Bacteria; phylum Pseudomonadota; class Gammaproteobacteria; order Methylococcales; family Methylococcaceae; genus Methylogaea. Next base: position 40,068 of record SCQD01000173.1, read on the forward strand.
GACTCTGCGGACATAGACAGCGAAACTCAAGGTAATTGCTGCCTAAGACGCGCCTGAACATCGGACCAAGGGCTCTGGTCATTGGGATTAAGCTCCATATCCGCCAGGCGAGCGTCCAACAACCCCTTTTCTTTTTCTGACACGGGTACTTCGCCGGGAGCCAGGGTTTTCCAAACAACCCCTATGAGTTCAATGCGCTCAGCAACAGTGAGCGACTTTACTTGCGAAATGAGTGATGCGTTAATCATGAAAAAAGTTGCCTGTTGATGCCACGAAAAGGAGGCGAGTTAAGCTACTGATTTTTACTGCGTTGATTTTTCCGTTTCGCATACCAATATACCAACACCAAACGATTTTGCACGTCTTAAGTTTAAATATGCCTCCTGAAGAGAGCTAGCTGAACCAAAGCATATAGTTGATTTTGAACATCGCTCAAATTCATCGATTGCTTTACGAATTAGATTTGGATCATAATCTGATGCGCAAACTTTTACTAGAATATCGTCACCCCCACAAAAAACAACCTCCCAACCTTTCCTCGCCGTTATCACATCATTGACACACCTCATTCCGGCCGTAATTGCCTCAGATACCTTTTTACATTCGTCTAGCTTTCCATATAACAGCTGTTGCTCCATTCTTTGCCGAATGTTATCACCATCTCCAATTACATAAATTAGAGGCATTTCATTTTACCCATTGTCATTTTTCCCACTCAAATAATCAATAAATTTTTGCGAAATCTCTGGATAACGATTTCTTACTTCATTAATGTACCCCTTGGCCTGTATATCCATGACTGCCAAACGTAACAATTCATCGCTTTCTGGCTTTTTACCTTCCTTTTCCAAGCAATAGGACAAGGCTACCTTAGGCCAAAAATCAAAATCGCTTGGCGAATCTTGCCGCACACGGAGCAATAAATCAGTGGCATTTGAATATTTGCACAATCCAATTAGACAGTACGATTTGTAAGAAAGCATCTTGCAATCAGACTTCCCAGCTCGCCTCAAATATATCCCAATCTCTTCGAATAATGACAAACTCTCTGAATACCTACCAACTTTTAGAAAGGCTTTTGCAACGGATTTCGCCGCATCTATTAGACCCATAGCGAGAAGTTGATTTAATATTTTCTGCGCCTCTCTAATATCCCCCCTTGGGTCAACTTGAGCAGCTTTTTGCTTGATTTCAACCAGCTCTATTTTTTGATTGAGTTCTACATAACTTCGCTCATCCTGAAAATCAGATGGAGAATATAGCTTTACTGCATGATTAGCGACCAGCCATACAAAAGCACACAAAACTAAAGGAGGAAACACAACTAAAAACAGAACAAACGCCCATTTTTGCTCGACATTCAAAGCATCCGCAGACACACCTAGTACAAGCGATGCAATCGAATATACAAGAAAAATAAATAGTGCAATTATACCAAGAGGGTTCTTGGTGAAAGCCTTTGATGATGTCGAAAATTCTCCTGGCTCCATCTCTGTTAATACTCAATTAAAAATAGCATAAAAAATCAGGATCGGTGTAGCAACTCATCATTAACCATGCATTTATTTTATACAAAGCAGGCATTTCTAAAAACTACAATGCATTACACTTCGACGCACACGATCCTGGATAAAACCGGCACGGTAGCTATGTTAGCGTAAGATGCACTAACTAGGTATCATGAATTTCATCCAAAACCTACTCGCATAGACTCCAATGCACTAACGGTAAAGCTGTCGAGCCCCGCGCACAACAAGCATCATCTGAAACGTTCGATCAGTAATTTTGCCGCGCCTCCCGGAAATGGCGCTCCTGAATTTATCGCATGGCTCCAGCATGCCGGCTCTGGAAGCCGGAGCTTCCAGAGCCGCATTCCCAAGCAGGAGCTTGGGAACGAGCACGGCTTCGCTTCATACCCCCACCCAGCACGCCCCTTGTCGCAAACGCACCGCGCTGTGTCGGCATTGCGCGTATTTGTCGCGTTGCATACACCGGAAAATCAGCAGCGGCAGCGACACAATGCTTGCCGTCTATTGATTTATATAGTTGAATAAATAACGTTAGGTTTTGGCACGCAAGCTGCCTGCCAAATATGCAAGGCAGCCGGCTTTGGCTTTGCTGTCTCCACGCTCCACGGCAATTTATTCAACTTTCGAAGGAAAGCTCCCATGAAAAAATCCAACACACTAACGATCATGGCACGCATGCCGTCTCTGGCATGGAGCGCCAAGCACGCCATGATCGTTCCATACCCCCCAGCCAAATCATGCTGGACCGTCCCGCCAAGCACCCGGCGGGCGAGCGTATGTTCAAGCAGCCTGGGTGATTCATCCACGCGGCGGCTTCCGCTCCCGGCGGGTTTACCCCGAAGGCTGAAGACGAACAAGGTCGCCGCGACTTGCATAACCATCGCTACGCTATTACTTGGCTCACACAACGCCCATGCGCTCACCCCCTGGGCGGACGGCGCGCCGAACCTTACCATCCGCTTGTCAGGCGCCGTGGCGCAAACCAAGGCGTATACCGAAGCGGTCACCAACACCCTGGCGGCGCCGAACAGCCTGGATACGTTCAACGACGTCGATGCGGTCACCGGTTCCGTAGGCTCGAACTGGACGGCGCACTACTTCACCGGCAACAGCAACCTGGGCAGCGGCCTGGCCGGCAAAAAAATCCTGCTGCTGCGGCGCACCCGGGGCGGTTCGGGCTATGGCGTCGTGCCCTTGATCGGCAATATCCCGCTGGAACACCTGAATATCGCCGGTTTGCCCGCGAGCGCCTGGAGCGCAGACGGCAGCAAGGCATGGAAACAAACCATCAGCGCGGAAAACGCCGACACCTATCTGACCAAGAAAGCGTCCGACGGCGGCGTCATCGCGGTCGACCCCAATATTTTGCTGAAACCCGGCACGGAAAATTATCCCGACCAGCAGATCGAGCTGACCACGGGGGCGCCGGAAACGAAATGGCCGCTGAATCTGACGAAGCTGGATACCACGGGTAATAACGGCTTCACGGTGAAACCGACGGCGGGTCTGGTATACGGCGTGGCCGTCACCCAGGATTTGTACGAGGTGCTGCAAGCCGCGCAAAAGCGGACGCAAACGCTGTCCAGCGACGTCGTCATCGGCGCCTACAGCGAAAAAGACATGCCCAGCCTGAGCCGCACGCTGATTGCCTCGCTGCTGGCCGGCAAAATCGGCGCCTGGGATCAAATCAAAATCGTCGACAAAACCGACGGCGATGCCGTGAAAAGCCTGCTGGACAGCGACATTCTCGGCGATGCCGGCGTGAGCGCGCCTTATCAGGAAGCGACCAGCGGCTCGAACCTGACGCCGGTGGCCTTGGGCTTGCGCAATAACGGCGCGGCCACCAGCGTGCTGGCCTATTCGGTGTTTCTGAACTATCCGGGCATGGCCAACGCCGTCCCACCCGCCGCCAAAACGGCGCACAGCGCGGTGGAAGAAGACGCCGCACTGCCCATCGTCAAACAGCCCATCATCATTTCCGACACCGGCGCCCTGCTCAACGACTGGCAGAACGGCACCAACATCCTGGGCTTCAACAACGTCGCCGACGGCGCCGGCTATGCCAAGCGCTGGGGCATTGCGATCAACACCGCCGATAAAAACACCTCGGTAACGGCGGCCGGCAGCGGCGGCGATCCGTGGCGCTATATCCGCATCGACGGCTACGCGCCGACCCTGGAAAACGTGGCGGCGGGCGTTTACCCGTACTGGTCGGAAGGCGTGGTGCTGTATCGCAGCAGCAAGCCCAGCGACGCGCAATGGGCGCTGAAAACCCGGCTGATGAAAGCCTTGGCCGATAGTCTGGGCAGCCCGGCCGTGGCCGGCGTGGTCAGCACCACCCAGGCCTGGGGCAAAACCGGCACTTTCGCCACCACCACCGACCCGCGCGGGTTCTCCACCAGCATTCCGTTCAACAGCAGCAGCCCGGTCGTGCCTTTCTCGCACCGCAGCGGCGGCGTATTGCACACGGAAATCGTGCCGGTGGCGGATAGTGGCGCGACCGGGGGGTTACAGGTTCAGTTGAAGTAAGCGGGGGTTATGGCTGGGGTGATGCTGGTTTATCGTTCCCACGCTTCGCGTGGGAACGCAGCCCGGGACGCTCCGCGTCCCGTGTCGCCACCGCGCTCAAAACAGAGGAACGCATCCGATGCCTAGCGCATCGGATGCGGTACATAACCGGCGATCCAGGATAGCCATCAGTGCGTTGCGCTGGTTCCCAAGCTCCAGCTTGGGAACCCGGCCCGGGAAGCTCCGGCTTCCCGGGCGGCGAGGAGGGAAAGTTAAAGACTATCTCGTCGAATGGGGCATGCGCCCCATGCCCCATCCGCACCGTTGGTGGCGGCGTCAATGGAGCAAACGCGCCGGTTTGCAGCCCGTCGGCAACATAAGCGTCACGGAAGGGATGAATATCCTCATCCAGCTTGCTCTTTCGCCGACGCTGGTGTTTATCGAATGCCGGGCTCGGGAAGCCGGAGCTTCCCAGGCCGCATTCCCAAGCAGGAGCTTGGGAACGAGCGCAACGAGCGCACGAGCGTAGCGAGCAGCAGGCGCCGCTGTTGCTCCAGCAACAGCCCATCAGCACAAGCTGCTGCCGTAGCAGCAATCCCGCTCACTCGCAAAAATAAACTTCAACATAATCAACAGCATATGCATTGGCACAGGATTTGCCCATAGAGGTTATGCAATCCATGAAGCCATTGACCCGCTACGCATTCATGACCGGCGCTTTGTTGCTTGCGGCCCCCGCGTGGCCGCAGGAGCAGCCCGCCGTGGCCGCGCCTCCACAATCCGACGCTTTACCCTCCTTCGATATGCTGGAAATACAAGTAGACGGCAACACCGTGCTGGAGCAAACCGTGGTCGAAAAAACCCTGTATCCGCTGCTCGGCACCGGCAAGACCGTCGGCGACGTCGAGCAGGCGCGGCAGACGCTGGAAGCCCTATATAAGGAAAAAGGCTATCCGACCGTGCTGGTGGACATTCCCGAACAGGACGTGGTGGCCGGCGTGGTGCGGCTGCAAGTGGTCGAAGGCGCCATCGAGCGCCTGAAAATCACCGGCTCGCGCTATTTTCACCTGGACAAAATCCGCGAACAGGTGCCGGCGCTGGCGGCGGGCCAGGTGCCTTATATGCCGAAAGTGCAGGAACAGGTGGGCATCCTGGGCCAGGAATCCGCCGACCGCCAGATTACGCCGATTTTCCGCGCCGGCGCTACGCCCGGCAAAACCGAGGTGGAACTGCGCGTCACCGACGAACTGCCCTTGCACGGCAGCGTGGAAGTCAACGGCCGCAATTCGGAAAACACCAGCCGCACCCGCATGGTCAGCGCCGTGCGCTACGACAATCTGTGGCAGCGCTTCCACAGCGCATCGCTGCAATTCCAGGTGGCGCCGGAAAATGACGACGAAGTGGAAGTCTGGTCCGGCACTTATGTGCTGCCTACCGGCTGGGCGGATACCCGCCTGGCGTTGTACGGCATCGGCATCAGTTCCAATACCCAAATGGGCACCAGCATCGGCGGCCTGTCGGTGGTCGGCACCGGCTCGATTTACGGCGCGCGCCTGATCAAACCGTTGAGCGGCGGCGAAATTTACAACCACAGCCTGACGCTGGGCATCGATTACAAAAGCTTCAATCAGGGCGTCACCCAGCAAGGCCAGGATCAACAAACCTCGCCGGTCAGCTATGCCCCCTGGCAGATCGGCTACGACGGCAGCTGGCGCGCCGCGGGCGCGCTGACCTCGTTCAGCGCGGCGCTGCATTTCTCCGTCGACGGCCTGGGCAGCGACCAGCAGGAATTCGAAAACCGCCGTTTCAAAGCCAGGGCCGGTTATGCCTATCTCAGCGGCGAACTGAAGCACTGGCATGAACTGCCGTGGGACATGCGGCTGGCGGCGCGCGCCGCCGGCCAGATCAGCGCATCGCCGCTGATCAGCAACGAACAGTTCGCCGTCGGCGGACCGCAGAGCGTGCGCGGCTACCATCAGACGCAGCAACTGGGCGATAACGGCGTCAATGCCTCGCTGGAACTGCAAAGCCCGTCGTTCCAGCCGCAAGACTGGGATTTTTTGCAGAACCTGAAAGCGCACGTGTTTTTCGATTACGCCTATTTGTGGATACAGGACGCCTTGCCGCGCAACCCGGAGCACTACCGCCTGGCCGGCGCCGGCGCGGGTTTGAGGATGCAACTGTTCAAGCACTGGCAGGGGGAGTTCGACTGGGCTTATCCGCTGTACGCGCAGAGCAGCGTCGCCGCCGGCGAGCAGCGCGTGGATTTTCGGGTGGCTTATGAGTTTTAACTTTTCGCGGCGGCTTGCATCGTTCCCACGCTCTGCGTGGGAAAGCCGCCGCGCAGCGGAATTACTAAGGCTTCTGGAATGCATCCATGGGACGCTCCGCGTCCCGAATGGCGACATCGACCGGGATGGCGATAACACGCCGGAACGGGTTTGTAACCCGTTTCCAGAAGCCTTAGTGTTTCCGCGAGAACGCGGCGGCTTTCGTAACGTTTTTAACGCCGGTGTTGCTGTTGCATCAGGTTTTATACAGGTAAAGGAAGGGTCCCCGACCCACCTAGCTATACGGGACGCGGAGCGTCCCGGGCTGCGTTCCCACGCGGAGCGTGGGAACGATGCAATGACGGGCTTACTGGCGCAAACCATCCGCGCCATCATCGCCGGTAGCGTCGCGATGGGTGCCGGCGTATCGCCGGCCTACGCCGAACTGCCGGTGCCGCTCACCCCCGTCACCCTGTCGAAAACCCCCGTCGACATCGCGACCCAGGGCCAGGCGACGGCGGCCATCGCCGGCCATGCCATGACCATCAAACAGCTCAGCGACAAAACCACGCTGGATTGGCAGCGCTTCAATATCGGCGCCGGCAACAGCGTGCGCTTCGAGCAGCCTTCCTCTTCCTCGGTCGCGCTCAACAACATCCATCAGGCCGACCCCAGCCGCATCCTCGGCACGCTGACCGCCAACGGCCAGGTCTATCTGGTCAACCAGAACGGCTTTGTGTTCGGCAAGGATTCCCAGGTCAACGTCAACGCGCTGGTCGCCACCACGCTGGGCATCAGCGACACCGTGTTCCAGAACGGCATCACCCAAGCGTTCGACCTGGACGGCTCCGCCGCGCTGCAAGGCAGCGGCGAGGTCTATCTCAAAGATAACAACGGCGCGTACCTGCTGGACGGCCAGGGCCAAAAAATCAAAATCCAGATTCTGCTGGAAAACGGCGCCGGCATCCGCAGCAACGCTCCCGGCGGCCGCGTCATCCTCGCCGCGCCGGTCATCGACAACGCCGGGGACATCAGCACGCCGGATGGTCAAACGATACTGGCGGCGGCCAAGGACAAGGTATATTTGCAGGAAGCCGGCGCCGATTCCGGCATACGCGGCCTGCTGGTGGAAGTCGGCAGCGGCGGCGCAGTGAACAACGTCGGCAAAGTGCTGGCCGAGCGCGGCAACGCCAGCCTGCTGGGCTTTGCCGTCAATCAGCGCGGCCTGGTGTCGGCGACCACCTCGGTCAGCCTCAACGGCTCGGTACGGCTGCTGGCGCGCGAAGGCATACAAGACCCTTCCGGCAGCGGCGGCAAACTGCTGCCCGCCGCCACCGTGCGCGCCGAGGCGCTGGACGACGGCCTGGGCGGCAAAGCCGGCGTGCACCTGGCCGGCGGCAGCCTGACCCAGGTCGGGCTGGACGCCGATAAAACCGCCACCGCCATCGACGCCCAGACGCAAAACCGCTCGCACGTCGAAATCAGCGGCCACGACGTGACGGTGCAGGCCGGCGCCACCATACAGGCGCAATCCGGCAATATCGACATCGCCGCCGTCGACGATCCCACCGACCCCGGCATCAAAGGCGATGCGCGCGTGGTGCTGGAAGCGGGCAGCCGCATCGACGCCGCCGGCGTGAAAAACCTCAGCCTGCCGGTGCAGCGCAACGTCGTTCAAGTGGAATTGCGTGCCAACGAACTGCGCGACGCACCGGCGCAGCGCGGCGGCGTGCTGTATGGACAAACGGTGGCGGTGGACCTGCGCGAGGCCAAACTGGCTTACGACGCCGACAGCGGCGCGCTGACCAGCGCCGGCATTCCCGTGGCCGACATCAAAGGCGCGGTGGACCGCATCGCCCGCAATATCGACGAGCGCAGCACCAGCGGCGGCACGGTGACGCTCAAATCCAGCGGCGACGTGGTCACGCAGTCCGGCAGCGTCATCGACATTTCCGGCGGCTCCATCGCCTATCGGAGCGGCACCATTGCCACCACCCAACTGGTGGCCGATGGCCAGGTGTTCGACATCGCCCACGCCGATCCCAACCGGCATTACGACGCCATCCTGGGCCAGGCGCAAGAAACGCATCCGCACTGGGGCATCACCGAGAACTGGACCATCCCCGGTCTGGCGCTGCAACGCTTTGAACCCGGCTATCTCGAAGGCAAGGCCGGCGGCACGCTGCACATCGCCGCCTACCAGGCCTGGCTGGACGGCGCGGTGGACGGCGGCACCGTGGCCGGTCCCTTGCAGCGCACGGCCGACAGCCGCGCCGCCGGCAGCACCTGGGTGCTCGATTTAAACAACAACAACCTGCTGGGCAAGCAGGATGTGGTATTCAGGCAGAACCCTCACCCCAGCCCTTTCCCGGCGGAGGGGGACTGGAGCGAGGGTTCTGCGGAAACAGCGCCGCTGACTATTGACGCCGGCTGGTTCAAACGCTCCGGCATCAGCCACGTCGAACTCAAAACCAACGGCAGCGTCAGCCTGCTGAGTGGGGCGCGCCTGGAGTTGCCGGACAACGGCAGCCTGAACCTGGCGGCAGCCGGCTTCGATATTCAGGGCGCCATCGTGGCGCCGTCCGGCACAGTGACGCTGCAACCGGTCAGCGCCGCCGACACGCGGCTGCCCAGCCCGATCACGCTGGGCGCTACCACCCTGATCGACGTGGCGGGGCGTTGGGTGAATGATCTTTTGGGCAGTCAACAAGGTAACGCCGAACTATGGAGCGCGGCGGCAGAACGCAGTGGCGACGCCGCTTTGGATTTCGCAGCCATGCGGTTTCCTACTGGCCCACAGTCCTGGATTGATTCACAACCGGCGCTGGTTCAACAGACCTCCTCCGCTACGAAAGCCATAGCGCCGTCGCGCTATCGCTTGCCGGCGCACTCCATAGCCGACCACGGCGGTGAGGTCACCCTGGTGACCGAACAAGGCGATTTGCAGTTGGACCAAGGCAGCCGCATCGACGTCAGCGGCGGCGCCTGGCTGGACGTCGACGCCAGGCTGCACGCCGGCCAGGCCGGCGCCATCCAGCTGACCGCCGCCACGCACGACGGCGGCGGCGCGCCGTCCAGCCTGATCCTGGACGGCGCGCTGGCGGGCTGGGGGCTGACCCAGGGCGGCAGCCTCAGCCTGGACACCAGCGCCGTGGTGATCAGCGAGACGCCTCCCGCCAATTCCGTAGGGTACGCGGTGCGTACCTTCGACGACGGCGAACGGTACGCACAGCGTACCCTACAACTCACCCCGGACTTTTTCCGGCAAGGCGGTTTTGCTGATTACCGCCTGACCTCCAACCGCTACGGCCTGACGCTGGCCGACAATACCGCGCTGACCCTGCGCCAGCAAAACCTGCAACTGAGCGGCGCGGCGGCGCAGCAAGCCGGCGGCGTGCGCTTGCTGGACTTCAGCACGCCGGTCACTTTGCCGGACGCCGTGCGCAATCCGGTCAACCTCCAGCTGTCCCTGAGCCAATTGCTGGCGCAGGACCGCGAGCAAAGTCTGACGATAGGCCTCAGCGCGCTGATTCAAACCGATGCCGACGGCGCGGTGCAACTGGACTCCGATACCTCGATTCAGGTGGACGGCACGATAGTCGCGCCGGGCGGCAACATCACCCTCAACATCAATACCCCCAGCGCCGGCGACAAAGGTTACTTCGCTACCCAGGGCATCCAGCTGGGCGCGGCCAGCCGCCTGCTGGCGCCGGGCGCTTTCAAGCCGACCTTGAACGAGGCCGGCCTGAAAACCGGCGAGGTGCTGTCCGGCGGCAACGTGACGCTGACCGCCAGGCGCGGTTACATCGTCAGCAGCCCCGGCTCGCTGATCGACGTTTCCGGCACCGCGGCATCCCTGGACATTCAATACAGCGCCGCCGCCGGCCTGCCGGTCGTCAGGCAGCAAATCGTCTCCTCCGGCGGCAACATCACGCTGCGCGCCGGTGAAGGCATGCTGGCCGAAGGCAGCCTGCTGGCCAAGGGCGGCGACGGCGCCGCCGGCGGTGCGCTGTCGGTCGAACTGAACCGCAACTTGCGCAACAAGCCGCTGATTCCGCTCAGCGACGGTCTGTTCCCGGACGATGTCGACGCCGCGTTGCCGCGCAGCATCGTGATCAGCGACACGGACAGCCATCCGGCTTCCTCGCCTTCCAGCGGTATGGCCTGGTTCAACAGCGCACAACTGAACGACGCCGGTTTCGACTCATTGCGCTTCAAAACCGACGTGCTGGGTGCCGACGGCACCTACGCCGGCAATATTCAATTCAAAGGCAACGTGCAATTGAGCGCGCCACGGCAGATCGTGCTGGATACGCCGCAGCTGAAAACGGCGGGCGGCATCATCGGCCTGCATACCGATTATGCCGCGTTGGGTTCCAGCGGCAGCCGCATCGATACCGACCTGGGCGACGGCAGCTTTTCCAGCACGCTGGCCCCGGCCCCCAAAACCGGCTCCGGCAGTTTCAGCGTCAGCGCGCAAGGCATCGATCTGATCGGCGGCTTGAGCTTCAACGGCTTCGATAAAGTCCACCTGAACAGCCAGGGCGATGTGCGCACCATCGGCATCCGCGTTCGCTCCGACACCAAGGATTATCTGGGTCAGTTGAAACTGGCCGGCGACTTGACGATCCAGGCCAGCCAGGTCTATCCGGCCACGCTCAGCGATTACCGCATCAACCTGAGCGGCGATCAGGCAACGCTGACGCTGTCGAACAGCGGCGCGGCACCGTCGCCGGTGTATTCCGCCGCCGGCAAACTGACGCTCAGCGCAGCCGACATCCAGCAAAGCGGCGTGTTGAAAGCGCCGTTCGGTACGCTGGTGTTGGACGCGGCCAGGCAGCTGACGCTGGCCCCCGGCAGCCTGACCTCGGTATCCGGCGCCGGCCTGACCGTGCTGTTCGGCCAGGGCTCGGGCGGCATGAACTGGCTGTATCCGCTGGACAGCACCGGCAACACCAATCTCGCCATCGATCACCCGCCGGAAAAACATATCAGCCTGACCGGCAAAAACATCGCCTTGCAGGACGGCGCCAAAGTCGAGCTGTCCGGCGGCGGCGATCTGTACGCCTATGAATTCATCGCCGGCCCCGGCGGCTCGGTCGACGTGCTCGATCCCAGTGCGGCAGGCTACACGCCCAAATACGCCGTGCTGCCGACGCTGAACCACGCGCTGACGCCTTACGATCCCAAAGAATTCGCCGCGGCGGGGCTCCAGGTGGGCGACAGCGTTTACCTCAGCAGCGGTTCAGCGCTGGCGGCCGGCTGGTACACGCTGCTGCCGGCGCACTACGCGCTGCTGCCGGGGGCTTACTTGCTGACGCCGCAGGCGGACAGCCGCGACCGGCTGCCCGGCCAGGCCAGCACCGACCTGCTGGGCGCCACCCTCATCGCGGGCCGTTACGGCGCCGCCGGCACGGCAACCGGCGATGGCCGCTGGCAAGGCTTTGCCGTGGAACCCGGTGCCGTGGCGCGGACCCGTGCGCAGTACACGGACTATCTGGCGAACCGCTTTTTCGCCGAGCAAGCGGCAGCCGGCGGCGGCGTAAGCGCGCGGGCTTTGCCGCAAGACGCCGGCAGCCTGGCGCTCAGCGCGCAGACCGGTTTAACGCTGGGCGCCGAACTGGCGGCGGCTCCCGCCGGCGGCGGCTTGGGGGGACAGGTCGACATCAGCGCCACCCACTTGGCGATTATCGGGCGGCGAGAGGATGATGAAGCGGCGGCTGGCACGGTCTACCTGCCGGCGGACGCGCTGAACCAGCTCAATGCCCCCAGCCTGTTGCTGGGCGGCGTGCGCAGCCAAAGCGCGAACGGCCGGCGCGTAACGGTGGCGGCGCAAACGCTGACCATCGCCGGCAACGCGGCATTGCGCGGCGCTGAAATCCTGCTGGCCGCACAAAACACGCTGAAGCTGGAATCCGGCGCGCTGGTGAGCAGCACCGGCAAAAACGGCGGCGGCGGCGTCGATTTACAGGTAGCCAACCAGGGGCAAAACAGCGGTGACGGCGTGCTGCTGCGCGTGTCCGCCTCCGGCCAGGCCGACATCGACCGTGTTGGGCGCGTCACCGGCAAAACCGGCACGCTGATCGTCGAAAGCGGCGCGCGGCTGGCATCGGACAACTCGATGCTGTTGGACGCCACGCAGAATACGGTATTCGACGGCGCCATCGACATGCGGGGCGGCTCGCTGGCGCTCAGGGCCGGCAAGATCAGCCTGGGCGATGCGCCCAAAGGCACGACCGGCCTGGTGCTGTCTTCCGCCCATTTCGACCTGGACGAATTGCAGCTGAGCAGTACCGGCAACCTGGACATATACGGCAACGTCGCCGTCGATGCCGGCCTGCTCGCCGTCGACGCCGCGGCCATCGACGGCCATGGCAACGCCGATGCCACGCTGACGGCGGAGGTTTTGCGGTTGGGGTATAGCGGTGATGGTACCCGTTCCTCGTTCCCAAGCTCCAGCTTGGAAACGAGGACTGGGAAGCTCCGGCTTCCCGAACCCGATCCGGAGCTTGGGAACCAGCGGAACTTTCGTTTTCAGACACAAGGGCTTTCAACTCTCGAACAGCGCTTTATGTTTTTGCAACCCGGAGGGTTGCCAGCCATTAGCCGGGGGTTGAGCGGAGCGACACCCCCGGTAACGGACATCGATATGAAGCCCACGACCCTGGAGGGGTCGCAGCGGGCCACGGAGCGCGAATCTCTGCGACCCCTCCAGGGTCGCATGGATCAAACCACCATCCCATCCGGGGGTGTCGCTGGCGCTCAACCCCCGGCTAATAGCTTGGAACCCTCCGGGTTCCCTCGTTTCCGCTCGTTCCCAAGCTCCAGCTTGGGAACGAGGACTGGGAAGCTCTGGCTTCCCGAGTTCGAACAGACGGGAAACCGGAGCTTCCCGGATCGGGTTCCCAAGCCGGAGCTTGGGAACCAGCGGAACCAACTGCTGCTACACGCCGACCAGATACAACTGGCCAGCGGCGATTACGCGATCACCGGCTTCGGCCAGGTCGATCTGCGCGCCACCACGGCCATTAAAGGTCTGGGCCAGACGCTGGACCCGCTCACCGGCCAGGCCAGTCTGGCCGCCGCCGGCAACTTGAGCGTTGCGGGCGATCTGCACTTGCAAGCCGGCCACTACACCGGCGCTGCCGGCGCCACCACCCGCATCGACGCCGGCGAGCATGCGGTGACGATCACCTCCCCCGGCAGCGCCGACCCGGCCTGGAGCAGCGGGTTGGGCGCCAGCTTGAGCATCAGCGGCGCAAGCATCGCCGGTAGCGGCCGCTTCGATCTGCCGTCCGGCAGGCTGGAACTTACCGCCACGCAAGGCGATGTCGCGCTGAACAGCGGCACCCATATTGACGTGTCGGGCCGGGCACTGACCTTTGCCGAGCTGACGCGCTATGCACCCGCCGGCAGCGTGTCGCTGGCGGCGCCGCGCGGCAATGTCGATCTCGCCGCCGGCGCCGGCATCGATCTGAGCAGCGCGGCCAGCGACGCACTGCCCTTCGGCGACGCCGGGTTGCTGAAGATCAGCGCGCCCCAGGGCCGGTTTTTGTGGAACGGAACGATTACCGCGCTGGGCGGCGTTGCGGGTGATTCGGCTGATTCCGGCGTGATGCCTCGTGGTGAGGAGACCGGGGGCAAAGATATGGCTGAAAACAACCTGTTCGACGGGGCAACACCGCCACAAGGCCAATTCCAGCTCGACGTCGACAACTTCGGCGCGGGCGGCTTTTCGGCGCTCAACCGCAAGCTGGCGGCGGCGGGTTTCAGCGCGGCGCTGACGCTGCAACAGCGCAGCGGCGACATCGCCATTACCGCCGACGACACGGTCACCGCTCACCAGTTGGTATTACGTGCCGATCAAGGCGGGGTGACGATAGACGGCGGCATCGACGCGAGCGGCGCCCGGGCCGGCGAGGTGTCGATCCATGGCGGCAACGGCATCACGCTGGGCGCCACCGGCAAGATCGCCGCCAACGCCACGGCGGCCGGTGCCGACGGCGGCAGCGTGATGCTGGATGCTGTGCCTGGGAGCGCGGCCATCCTGGCCGCATCCTGGGGCCGCGGCCATCTTGGCCGCAGTGCGGGCGGGACGCCCGCGCTCCCAGGGTTAGACCTCTCCCACACCGGCACCGTCATCGACGTCTCCGGCGGCCAGGGCGGCGCCGGCGGCTCCGTCCATCTGCGCGCCGGCCGCGACGACGCGCAGCACAGCGTCGCCGTCACCGACATAAACACCCGCATCGTCGGCGCCGCTCCCGAACGCACCGTGTTGGAAGCCGTCCGCGTTTACGACGGTCAGTCGGTCATCGACGCGGACGCCATCGCCGCCTGGCAGTCGGACACCAGCCGTTTCATGGCGACCGCAATCAGCCCGGCCAATGCGTCCGGCGCGGCCATCCCACTGCTGCCCGGCCTCGAAATCCGCGGCAACGCCGATCTGACCTTGGCCAGCCGCTGGGATTTGCTGAGCTGGCGCTATAACGATGCCGAGGGCGCGGCAACCTTGCCGGGCTTTTTGACGCTGCGAGCGAACGGCGATTTGAACGTCAAAGCCACGCTGAGCGACGCCTTCGCCACCGCGCTGATTCCCGGCCAGACCTCGACCCAGTTGCAGGATCTGCTGCAACCCGGACGCTCGTGGAGCTATCAATTGATCGCCGGCGGCGACCTCACGCTGGCCCATAGCTACAGCGCGCCCGATCCTTTCGGTTATGGGCAAAAAGTCGACAGCCAAGTGATGGTCCGTACCGGCACCGGCGCCATCGCACTACAAGCGGGCGGCGATATTCAGTTTGCCGGCAACCGTTATGACCCTAACGCGGCGGCAGCGGTGTACACCATGGGCAGGCCCGCCGACTACACCCGCGGCCAATTGCTGAGCGGCGCGGTGCCGGGCGTACCGGCCAGGCTGGACGGCGAAACCGACGCCGCCTATCTGAACCGCCTCGATCCCGCACAGATGAATACGCTGCTGCGCTACGGCTATTTCAACGAAACCCTGCTGGGCCTGGCGTTCAGCGTGGCGGAATATCCGACCCAGGGCGGCGCCGTTAAGCTCACTGCCGGCGGCAATATCACCGGCATCGCCACCGGTCAGGAAATCAGCGACTGGCAGGTGCGCAGCGGCGTCATCGACGTCAACTTCCGGCCTACCGCCTGGGGCATCAACGTCAGCGGCGACCGCAGCGGCGCCGTCAATAATATTTCCGCCAAGGGCCTGCGCTATTTCAACCAGAACGTCGGCGCGCTGGGCGGCGGCGACGTCACGGTCACGGCGGGCGGCGACGTGCGCGATCTGTCGGTGATGCTGCCGACCAGCGGCAAGCCGTTCGGCACGCTGAGCGAGGCGGCCAACCAGTGGACGCAAAACCATACCCTCGTCGACGGCGGCGGCGATTTACGCGTGGCGGCGGGCAACGACATCGTCGGCGGCGAATATTACGTCGGCCTCGGCAGCGGTGAGCTGCGAGCCGGCGGCAGCATCGGCAAGTCGGCCAACGGCCTGGGCGCGCTGCTGGAACTGGGCGATGCGCGCTTTACGCTGACGGCGCGGCAGGACGTGGTGGTCGGCTCGGCATTCAACCCCACCGTGCTGCGGCAAAGCAGCGTACTGCCGCTGGGCGCCGGCGGCGATTCGCGCTTTTTCACTTACGGCGCCAACAGCGCCGTCGCGCTGAACGCCGTCGCCGGCAACGTCGTGCTGCAAAACGACGTCGATGCCATCCGCATGGCCAAAAACATCGACACCAGCCTGGCGTCGGGTTTCGAATACGCCGTTTATCCCGGCACGTTGCAAGCGGCGGCTTACTCGGGCGATATCCGCATCGACCGCTCGCTGACGCTGTTTCCCTCGGCGGCGGGCGAGCTGAGCCTGCTGGCGAACCGCAACATCGGCGCTGACAGCGACGCCGCGCAGTTGATCAACATCAATATGTCCGACGCCGATCCGGCCTTCCTGCCCGGCGTGAACACCCCGGCGCAGCAATTGGAAGGCAGCCTGAGCGACGGGCTGATAAGAACGCGGGAACGGCTGGACCCGTCCACGCCGGACGCCACGCTGATCCATGCCGCCGTGCCGTTGCACGGCAACCCCTGGGAGCGCGGGCGTCCCGCCCGCCCGGCGGCCAAGATGGCCGCGACCCCAGGGAGCGGGCAAGATGCCCGCGCTCCCAGGGGAGTCACCACCAAACCCACCATCATCGCCAAACTAGGCGACATCGCATTCAGCTCCAGCGCGGAAGTGACGTTTTTCCTGCCGCAGGCCGCCGAGTTCCGCGCCGGCCGGGACGTGGTCAATTTGAGCTTGTCCGGGCAGAACCTGTCGGTCGACGACGTGACGCGGATTACGGCGGGCCGCGACATCAGCTTCGACGCGCTGATCGACGGCGACGGCATCGTGCAGGCCAACGACAAGCAGATCGAACTGGGCGGGCCGGGGCAATTGCAGATTCAGGCCGGCCGCAACGTCAGCCTGGGTGGTTCGGCCGGCATCAATAGCATAGGCAACACCAAAAACCTGGCTTTGCCGGACCAGGGCGGCGCGGGCATAGATCTATTGGTGGGCAGCACCCAGCCGCCGGATTACGCCGGATTCATCGACCAATACTTCACCCTCGGCAGCGACTATCTCGACCGGCTGAGCTTCAGCGACGACCACGGCGTGGATAGGCTGGCCGGTTTGGCGCCGGCGCAAAAACTGGCCTGGCTCCAGCAATTGCCGGCGGAAGGCCAGCAAAAATTCTTGCTGGACGCGCTGTTCAACGAAATCAAGCTGGCCTCGGCCCATGCCGCCGCGGCGCCGGAAGCTGAGCGCAAAGCTTTCTATCAGCAGGGATTCGATGCGATTGCGGCGTTGTTTCCCAACCTTACGCCCCCTCTCCCCGCGGGAGAGGGTTGGGGTGAGGGCATTCAAACGCTCGACAGTTACCAAGGCGACCTCTCCCTGGTATTCAGCCAGATCAAAACGCTGGCGGGCGGGGCTATTCATCTGGCCGTGCCGGGTGGAGCGGTCAACGTCGGTCTGGCCGGCAAAGTCGGCGGCATCCAGAAAGGCGCCGACCAGCTCGGCATCGTCGCCCAGCAGGCCGGCGACGTGGCTGCGTTCAGCCGGGACGATTTCAACGTCAACCAGTCGCGCGTGTTCACCATGGGCGGCGGCGACATCGCCATCTGGTCCTCGCAAGGCAATATCGACGCCGGCAAAGGCGCCAAGTCGGCGATTTCCGCGCCCGCGCCGATCACCAGCGTCGACGCCAAGGGCAACATCGTCACGATTTTTCCGCCCATCGTGTCGGGCAGCGGCATCCAGACCATCAATCCGCAGGATAAAACCCGGCGCCAGGGCAACGTCTATCTGGCGGCGCCGGTCGGCATCGTCGACGCCGGTGAAGCCGGCATCAGCGGCGGGCGCATCGTCATCGCCGCCACCGCCGTGGTCGGTGCTTCCAACATCTCGGCTTCCGGCGGTTCGGTCGGCGTGCCAGCGGCGGTAGCTCCGCCGGTGGTACCCGGCGGCGCGGCCGCCGCCGCCACCAGCGCGGCCAAATCGGCCATGCAGAGTGGCGAAGACGACGAGAAAAAGGCCCAGAGCGGTGAAGCGAAAAAAGCCACGGTCAGCCTGCTCAGCGCCGACGTCGTGGGCTACGGCGATTGCAGCGTCGCCGATGTGCGCGAGGAGAAGCCGGGATGTGGGGGGTGACTATGGAGTGCGTTGGCTGGTTCCCAAGCTCCTGCTTGGGAACCCGGCCCAGGAAGCTCCGGCTTCCTGGCCGCGAAACTGGCGCGGACACAGCGCGGGACGGGGTTTAAACCCCGTCCCAAACGTTTGTATACCCAAGGGCCGTGGATACCCCCGAAGTCGGGAAGCCGGAGCTTCCCCGTCCGCGCTCCAGAAGCCTTAACTATTCCGCTTCGCGGCGGCTTTCCCAAGCTGGAGCTTGGGAACGAGCAAAACGAGCAAATGAGCAAACACACGATTAAAACCAATGAATAAAACCACACACACCGCTCTCAAACTCGGCCTGCTGCTGTTGGTCATGCCGGCCATCGCCCTGGCCTGGTGGAACGGCGACTGGTCGTCGCGCAAATCCTTGACCGTCGACGCCGCCGCTTCCGGCGCGGACGTGCAGGCCACACTCAGCGACGTGCCGCTGCTGCTGCGCCTGCATACCGGCAACTTCGGTTTCTTCGCCGAACTCGCCGACAACGGCAAAGACCTGCGCTTTATGCTGGACGATAAAACCGCGCTCAAGCACCACGTCGAAAAAATCGATGCGCCGGCGGAGCTGGGCCTGGTCTGGGTCAAGCTGCCGACCGTGCGCGGCGGCGTCAGTACCGATGCTTTTTCGATGTACTACGGCAACGCCGGCGTCGCCGACGCTTCCGACGCCAAAGGCATTTACGACGCCGATCAGGCGCTGGTGTTTCATTTCAATGAAGGCGAAACCCTACCGCAGGACGCCACCGCTTATGGCTTGCACGCCGCCGCTTCCAAAGCCGCCCTGGAGCCGGTCGGCTGGATAGGCGCGGCGGCCCGGTTCGACGGCCAGGGCGGCATCCGCGTCGATGCCGCGCCGGCTCTGGCCATCGACCCCGAACGCGGCTGGACTTTCAGCGCCTGGGCCAAAATCGACCAGGCCCAGCCCGGCGCCGTGCTGGTGCAGGCCAAAGCCGGCACCGGCTGGCTGGAACTGGTGGTGCAGGACGCCGGACTGAGCGCGCGTTATCAGGACGTGGACGGCACGGAGGTGCAAACCGCGTCGACCCCCATCACCCTGGGCCAATGGCAGCACCTCGCCGTGGTCGCCGAGAAAAACAGCCTGGCCGTGTACCTGAACGGTCAGCGCGTGGCCGAAAGCGCCATCCACCTGAGCGCATTGCAGCCGGCGCTGATGATAGGCAGCGCCGACGTCGATCATGGCTTTATCGGCCTGCTGGATGAAGTGCAGATCGCCAAACAGGCGCGCAGCGCCGACTGGATCAAGTTCCAGTTCCGCAGCCAAAGCCCGGATTTCAACGTCGTCAATTTCGGCCAGGACGAGTCCGGCGGCAGCGACGGCCCCAATTATTTTGTCATCATCCTGCAAAGCCTGACCGTGGACGGCTGGGTGGTGATCGCGCTGTGCGGCGTGATGTTCGTCATCAGCTCGCTGGTGATGATAGGCAAAGGCCTGATGCTGAAGCAGGCGCGCCGCGACAACCAGGCGTTTCTGCAACAGTACCGCAACGTCGATGCCTCGGACCCGGGCGCGTTGGATCGGGAGGAAAGCGCGGAAGAGCAGGAAATCGGCGATTCCGAGTTTCTCGCCGCCGTGGTCGGCAAGCACGATCATTTTCAGGGCTCGCCGATCTATCACGTTTACCACGCCGGCGTGCACGAGCTGAAGCAAACCTTCGGCGACAGCAGCATCAACGCCATCCTCACCCCGGAAGCGCTGAACCTGCTGCGCGCGCGGCTGGATGCCGCCGTGGTGCGCGAAACTCAGAAGCTCAATAAAAACATGGTGTTGCTGACCATCGCCATTTCCGGCGGCCCGTTCCTGGGCCTGCTGGGCACGGTGATGGGCGTGATGATCACGTTCGCCGTGATCGCCGCCACCGGCGACGTCAACATCAACTCGATAGCGCCCGGCATTTCCGGCGCGCTGGCCGCCACCGTCGCCGGGCTGGCGGTCGCCATCCCGGCCTTGTTCGCCTACAACTACCTGCTTACGCAGATCAAGGACCTGACCGCCGACATGCACGTGTTCACCGACGAGTTTCTGGCGCTGATCTCCAAGCGCGTCGCCGACCGCCGGCGCGGCAATAATGGTTTGACCGTGGCGTTTCCCGACGCATTCATCGATCTGATCGCCGAACGTATTGCCAGGCAGCAGGAGACGCGCTCATGAAAGTCGGCGAAGAAGGCAAGGTTTACGACGACATCAACATCACGCCGATGCTGGACGTGGCTTACGTGCTGCTGCTGATCTTCATCATCATGACCACCGCGACGGTGCAGGGCATTACCGTGAACCTGCCCAAGGCCAGCAGCACCCCGGCCTTGTCCAAGCCCAAGACCAAGGCGATTTCCATCACCAAGGACGGCGCGGTGTACCTGGACACTTATCCGGTGTCGCTGGCGGACCTGGAGACCCGGCTGGGCCAATACAAGGCCGCCACGCCCGACCTGCCGGTGGTGGTCAAGGCCGACGCCGCCGTGAGCTACGAAAAAGTCGTCGAAGTGCTGGACGTCATCGCCCGCCTGGAAATCAGCCAGTTGGGGCTGGTGACGCAGAAGTTGGTGAAGTAAGTGCCGAGGGAGGTGATGTCCCGCTGGTTCCCAAGCTCCAGCTTCCGCTGGTTCCCAAGCTCCAGCTTGGGAACCCGGTCTTGGAAGCTCCGGCTTCCTGTCTGTCCGCCCGTTCGGGCCCGGGAAGCTGGAGCTTGGGAACGAGGAAACCGCCGTTACTTATGCGGCGCGGCGCGCCGAGGATGCATTCCCACGCGGCGCGTGGGAACGAGAAAACGGTGATGAATAGAAGCCGACGCTGGCTGAATCACCTGCCGCTGCTGATCGGCATCGCTTTGACGCTGCTCATCGCGCTGGCGGTGTATTTGCTGCAAGACACGTTCCGCAAGCCGGCGCAGGCCAAAAAGCAGATTCAGCAGGTCACGCTGGTGCAGCTGCCGCCCCCACCCCCGCCGCTACCAGAAACCAAGCCGCCTGAGCCCGAACCCGAGCCGGAAAAGCTGCCGGAGCCTGAACCCGAACCAGAGCCGGAACCCGCGCCGGAGCCGGCGGACGAGCCGGTCGGCGAGGAACTGGGCCTGGATGCCGAAGGCGGTGCCGGTGCGGACGGTTTCGGCCTCATGGGCAAAAAAGGCGGGCGCGGCTTATTGGGCGGCAGCGGCGGCAGCGCGATCCTCTGGTACGGCGGCCAGGTCAAGCGCGGCCTCGAAGAAGCCTTGCAGCAGCAATTGCCGGCGGACAGCGGCGCGCGCCAGGCGGCGTATACCGTGCAGCTGAACGTCTGGGTGAGCGGCGACGGCAGCGTCGAGCGCGCCGAACTGTCCGGTTCCAGCGGCAAGCCGGAGGTCGATGCGGCGCTACGCGCCGCCTTGGCGGGCGTGCGTTTCAGCCTGCCCAAAGCGCCGCCGCCGAACATGCCGCAGCCGTTGAAAGTGCGGGTGATTTCAAGGATGTAGGGTTGCCCCCTGGGAGCGCGATCGATCTCGTTCCCAAGCTCCAGCTTGGGAACGCGGCCCTGGAAGCTCTTGCTTCCCGTGCCGGACCTATGCATCGCCAGTGCCGTTCTCAGCTGGACCTCAGCCGGACGGGGTATTCACCCCGTCCGTAACGTTTGTACACACCATCGCTTCACGTTTACGACAAACGTCTTGGATGCATACAAACGCTTGGGGCGAGGTTCAAACCCCGTCCCGCCTAGGAACACGGGAAGCCGGAGCTTCCCGCACCGGGTTCCCAAGCTGGAGCTTGGGAACCAGAAACCAGCAAATCTCAACCACAACACCGATACACGACAATGACCGAAAAATACCTGGCCGCTCTGCTGGCAAGTACGCTCGTGACGCCGGCCATGGCGGATGAAAAAGCAGACCTGCTCAAACTCCGGCAAGTCATCGCCGAAGAGCGCGCGGAGCTGCAACAGCTGAAAAACACCACGGCCAGCCTGCTCGACGTGTTCGTGCAACAGGGGCTGCTGGATAAGCAAAAAGCCGACAGCCTGCTGAAAGCGGCGAAAGCCGGCGCGGCTCCCGTTGCCCCCACCGATGCCGCCGCCGAGCCGGCGCCCGCCGCCAAACGCATCCGCGTCACCCACGTGCCGGAGTTCGTCAAGGAAGAAATCCGCCAGGAGGTGATGGCCGGGCTCGCCGACCAAGTGACCCGGCAGGTCAAAGCCGACGCCAAACAGGAAAAATGGGGCATACCCGCCGCGCTGCCGGAATGGCTGGGCAACGTCAAGCTGTCCGCCGACGTGCGTTTGCGCGCCCAGGACGATTTTTTCGGCGCCGGCAATGTCCAAAATACCTACCCGGATTATCCGAACATCAACCGCGACGGCGGCGTGCTGGCGGCGCGCAACCACAACGAAGCGTTCCTGAATACCGGCAAAGACCGCCTGCGCTTTCGCGAACGCTTTCGTCTGGGGCTGGACGCGCAGATTACCGACGGCCTGAAAGCCGGCTTGCGCCTGGCGACCAGCAACCAGTTCAGCCCCGTGTCCAGCAACCAGACCCTGGGCAATACCGGCCAGTCCTACCAGGTGGCGATAGACCGCGCATTCATGCAATACGATTACCTCGACCGCCAGGGCAACGACTGGTTCAGCCTGTACGGCGGCCGCATCGCCAATCCCTGGGTATCGACGGAAATGCAGTTCAGCCCCGATCTCAGCTTTGAAGGCCTGGCCGGCACCTTCCGCTGGAAAATGAACCAGGACGACGCCGCGGTGAAAAACTACCGCGCCGCCGATGCCAACGGGCGCTTCGGCCTACAGATGGGGCCGCAGACACCGGACTCGCTGTTCCTGACGCTGGGCGCATTCCCCATCCAGGAAGTGAATTTTTCCACCAGCGACAAATGGCTGTTCGGTGGTCAGCTCGGCGCCGACTGGCTGGTGCACGACGACTCCCGCCTGAAAATTGCCGCCGCTTATTACGATTACCAGAATGTTTCAGCGCGCGCCAATGCGCGGGACAGTTTCCGCCATGACTGGACGGCGCCGCAGTTCAGCCAGAAAGGCAACAGCATGGTGCCGATCAACAGCAACGACGGCTTC
The DNA here is from genome assembly GCA_004299145.1 of Methylococcaceae bacterium. GTDB lineage: Bacteria > Pseudomonadota > Gammaproteobacteria > Methylococcales > Methylococcaceae > Methylogaea. The sequence goes on from SCQD01000173.1 coordinate 63,162, forward strand.
AACAGCCGTTGCGGCGACAGCCAGAGCCTGCAAGGCCAGGGCTGCTTGTTCGGCCTGGCTTCCGGCTTCAAAATTTTCGACGCCACGGTGATGTACGATTTCGCCGGTTTCGCGCCGACCCACGCGCTGTTGTCGCTGGATTATGCGAAAAATCTGGGTTATGACGCGGGCCGCATTGAACGCGAATTCCCCGCTTATCTGGGCAAGGACAATAAAGCCAGAACCAACGCTTTCCAGGTCCGGCTCGACGTCGGCGATCAGGAAATCAAGCGCTTCAAAGACTGGAGCGCCATCGTCGCTTACCGCTACGTGCAGCGCGACGCGGTGCTGGATGCGTTCACCGATACGGTTTTTCACCAGGGCGGCACCGACGCCAAAGGCTGGATGATAGGCGGCAACTACGGTTTGGCGAAAAACACCTGGCTGATGTTGCGCTGGTTCAGCACCCAGGCCGTCGACGGCCCGCCGCTGAACATCGACACCGCCACCCTGGATTTGAACGTGCGTTTGTAAGGGGAACACCATGTACAGGATTTATCGCCACGCTCTGCGCTTATCGTTATACACATCTCCCAATGATTCCCCGCGATGCCAAAATGAGGGAACCCCGGAGGGTTGCAAAACAGAGACAACCACGCATTTGTATATAAAGACGAGCGCTCTGCGTGGGAAAGCCGCCGCGAAGCGGACCAACCAAGGCTTCTGGAATACAGTTCGGGACGCTCTGCGTCCCGTGTTACCCGTGGCACCGTGGCGGCGCTGTATATATTTACTGCTACTCTGCCTGTCGCAAGCCTTGCCGGCGGCGCCCAAGCAGGAATCGGGCGCGCAGCAGGCTTTGAAAAAAGCCCAGGGCGTCATTCGCCAACTGACCGACGAAAAGCGCGCGCTGGAAACGGAAAAATCCGCGCTACAGGAGCAGGTGAATAAACTGGAAGGCATCGCCAAACAGGTCGAACCGCTGCAAGGCGAACTGCAACGGCACAAAGCCGGCGCCGACAGCCTGCGCAGCGCCAATCAGGCGCTGGAATCCCAGCTGAGCGGGGAACGCGAACAAGTCCAGGGGCTGCACCGCAAGTTGCAGGAAATCGTGGCAACGGCCAAGCTCATCCAGAACGACAACGGCCTGCTGGTCGCCGCCGTCCGGGAGCGCGAACAGTGGATAGCCCAGTGCTCGGGCAAAAACCGCCAATTGCTGGAAACCAACCAGGCTTTGCTGGAGCAATACCAAAACAAGGGGGTTTGGGACAGTCTGGCCGAACTGGAACCGGTTACCGGCATCGCCAAAGTCGATACCCAGAATGCGGTGGAAAGCTATCAATTCAAGCTGGAAGACCTGCAAGCTACCCGATGATAACGGGGCTACACCAAAAACCCATACCGCTTCAGCCGATGCCGCAGAATATTGCGGCTGATGCCGAGCAAACGCCCGGTTTGCACCTGGTTGTTCTCGCAATAGGCATAGGCGGTGCGAATCACCGCCGCATCAATGGTATCGAACAGGTGATCGGCGGGTTGCTCGTACAACGCCGCCAAGGCTTTTTCCAGTGATTTGAGCGCCGACGATACGCCGGTGATGGCGGGGAGGCTGTGCGGCACGCCGAAACCGGGGTTCAAGTGCAGATCGGCGGCGCCCACTTTGCCGTTCTTGCTGATCAGCAAAGCATGGTGAATCACGTTTTCCAATTCACGAATATTGCCGGGCCAGGCATAGCTCAACAATGCGCGCTCGGCATCGCTGCTCAAGTCGACGCTGCTGAGCTTCAAACGCTTGCCGTAACGCTCCATGAAATGCCAGGCCAACGGCAGGATATCGCCGGGACGTTCGCGCAGCGGCAATAAATCCAGCGCCGCCACGTTCAGGCGATAGTACAAATCCTCGCGAAAGCGCCCCGCCTGCACGGCTTCGGCCAGGTTGACGTTGGTCGCCGCCACCAGCCGCACGTCGATCGGTATGCTCGTCCTGGACCCCAGGCGCACCACTTCCCGCTCCTGCAACACGCGCAAGATCTTGACTTGCGCGGACAGCGGCAAATCGCCGATTTCATCGAGAAACAACGTACCGCCGCCGGCGGCCTCGAACCAGCCGCTACGCGCGTTCAACGCACCGGTAAACGCGCCGCGTTCATGGCCGAACAGCTCGCTTTCCAGTAGCGATTCGGAAAACGCGCCGCAATTGACCGCGATGAACGGCCCGGCTTTGCGCAGACTCATTTTGTGCACCTGGCGCGCGGCCAGCTCTTTGCCGGTGCCGGTTTCACCGATGATCAGCACGGTGGCGTCGCTGGGTGCGATGCGCCCCATGTATTCCAGCAGGCGAATAGAAGCGGGATCGGCAAAAACCAGCGCCGTGGCCCTGATCGAAATGGCGTGCGAGTCGGGATCGGGCAAGGTGATCAGCGGTTCGCCGAGCAAATCGTCGATTTTTTGGGAATCCCTGTATTTATCCATGCGATGCAATGTGATGGGGTGTGGCAACGCCGGCTACTCTAGCAATCCTTATAAATAACTGAAAATGATAAATATGAATTTTATTATGCGTTTTTTGCATATACAACCTGCTGCTCCACCAACACAGCATCAGCAACTTTTGCTGGCCCATCAACACCTGCCCACCTCAACGCAAAAAAAAACGCAGTTAAATCATGCGGTTGCCGTTTGGCACAATTACTGCCCTTATCCATGTGCAACGGTTGCGACTGGCAACTCGATATTCAATCTGGAAAAGGCACACTCATGAAAAAATCCAACACATTAGCCCTGAGCATCGCTCTGCTGCTGGCCGGCCCCAGCGCCCACGCCCTCACGCCGTGGTCCGACGGCACGCCCACCATCACCGTCTACACCTCGGGCGGCGCGGCGCAGGACAAAGCTTACGGCCAGGTGGTCGCCACCACGCTGGCGGCGCCGGGCAGCCTGGATACCTTCAGCGACGTAGACCCCGCGACCGGCTCGGTGGGCGCGCGCTGGACCGCCTATTACTTCACCGGCAACGCCAATCTGGGCTCGGGACTGGCCGGCAAGAAAATTCTGCTGGAAAAGCGCTCTTACGGCGCGGCGGGCTACGGCGTGGTTCCAGTGGTCAGCGGCATCGCCATAGAACACCTGAAAGTCAGCGGACTGCCGCGTTCAGCCTGGGACAGCAACGGCACGCAGCAGTGGAAAGCCAATATCGACAACACCAACGCCGCCACCTACCTGACCAAAAAAGTCTCCGACGGCGGTTTTCTGGGCGTCGATCCCGACATTCTGCTGAAGCCCGGCACGGAAAATTACCCGGAACCGGTCAACGAGCTGACCAGCGGCCTGCCCGAAGCCGACTGGCCCAAGACGATCAAAAATGTCCCCAAAACCGGCGGCAATGCCTTTACCGTGGTATCCACCGGCGGATTGGTCTACGGCGTGGCGGTCACGCTGGATTTGTACAAAGTGCTGCAAGCCGCGCAAGTCCGGGCCGGCACGCTGGCCGGCGATACCGTCATCGGCAGCTATGACGAAGCCAGCCTGCCCAATCTCAACCGCAACGTGCTGGCTTCGTTGCTGGCGGGCAAAATCGGCGCCTGGGACCAGATCAAGATCGTCGATAAAACCGACGGCGACAGCGTCAAATCGCTGCTGGACGGCAGCATATTGGCCGACGCCGGCGTGTCCGCCCCCTACAAGGAAGCCACAACCGGCACCAACCTGACGCCGGTCGCGGTAGGGCGGCGCAATAACGGCGCGGCGATAGGCGCGGTTGCCTATGCCAAGTTCCTCAATTATCCCGATGCCAAGAGCGCTTTCCCGCCGGCGAGTAAAACGGCCGACAGCGCGGTGGATGAAGACGCCACCCTGCCCATCGTCAAATCGCCGGGCGGGGCTTCCGATACCGGCAATTTGCTGAAAGACTGGCAGAACGGCACCAATGCGACCGGCTACAACAACGTCGAGGACGGCGCGGGCTACGCCAAGCGCTGGGGCATCGCCATCAACAGCGCCGACCGCAACAGCTCGGTGACCGCGGACGGCGCCGGCGGCGACCCTTGGCGCTACATCAAAATCGACGGCTATGCGCCGACGTTGGAAAACGTCGCGGCCGGCGTCTATCCACACTGGGCGGAAGGCGCGGTGCTGTACCGCCTCAACAAAGCCAACGATTCGCAATGGGCGCTGAAGACCAAGCTGTTGAAAGCGTTCGCGGACGACTTGGGCAGCCCGACGGTGGCCAACGCGGTCAACACCACGCAAGCCTGGGGCAAGACCGGCATTTTCGCCACCACGGCGGACCCGCGCGGTTTCACCGCCTCCGTGCCGTTCAACAGCAGCAGCCCGGTGGTGCCGTTCACGCACAAAAGCGGCGGCTTCACCCACACGGAAATCGTACCGGTGGCCGACTCAGCCGCGACCGGCGGTTTGGTGCTGCAGTTGAAATAGACGGGAACCACGGCCCGTCAACCCGTCAACCCGGATGATCGGAGACTGGAGACTGGAGACTGGAGGCTAGGGGCTAGGGGCTAGGATGTCGAAAATAGCTTCTTAATTCTACTTTGTCAGATTTCGCCACTACCCAAAAACATAGCGGCGTTGTATAATAAGTCTTTGATTTATATATGAATTATCACGATGTCGTCGTGAAAATCCTACACTCAGCCTC
>SCQD01000174.1 GCA_004299145.1 Methylococcaceae bacterium
CCTATCGTTGTAAGCTTCATGGTGACTTCTCCTCTGCCTGTTTCAAGTGGTGGTTAACTTCTCCCACTTTGGCACATCGCGATGCCGTTTGGGGAGGGGAGGAGTCCATGCCATTATCCTTGGGCCAATAACGGATAATCAAACCTTCATAAAAGGGGTCCATAAAAGGGGTCAGACCCCTTAAAAAATTGACATCTTACTTCACCCGTTGCTAGCCTGTCGTTACAGCCACGATATAGGGGGAGATCATGCGCACTACGTTGAATCTTGACGATCAGTTGCTTACACTCGCCAAATACAGGGCGGTTGAGCAAGGGGGGGCATCGGGGTCAGCTATAGCCTTCCAATCTTTTGTTGGATTGTGAGAATTGACCCCAGTCTCCAGGACGGCTGCTTAAAGCGCTTGCCGAATAGACGGAATTGGCTATCGTGTTTGGAGTTTTGCCATCACGAAAAACTGCCATGGATGATCCCCATACTTCGGAAGCCAGTGGAGAAAAATCCGGGGAAAAGGTGGCGGATTTATTTTTCTATAAGTACAGAAGTATGCAAAAATACATCCGCCAAGTTTTTCTATTTCGAGCATGAGTCCTACAGTATTTCGAGAAGATGGTTTCCGTTTCTACTTCTTCTCACGTGAAGAGCCAAGAATGCATGTCCATGTTCAAGGCCAGAACGGGGAAGCAAAGTTTTGGCTTGAGCCCACCATTGAATTAGCCCAGTGCGTCGGGTTTTCCCGGCGCGAAATTAATGATACACCCCGCCTGGTTCAGGACTACGAAAATGACATCCGTAACGCTTGGCTTAAGCACTTCCCCCGTTGAAGTTACCAATATTTCTCCGCATGGCTTCTGGCTTTTGCTGGGGGATGAGGAGCTGTTTCTTCCTTTTTCCGATTTTCCCTGGTTTCGGGATGCCGGCGTCGGAAAAATTCTGCACGTCGAGTTCCCTTCATCAAACCACCTGTATTGGCCCGAGCTTGACGTGGACTTGGCCGTTGAATCTATTCGCCATCCAGAGAAGTTCCCATTGGTCAGTAAATTCAATGGGTAAAGAAAAGGACCCATAGGATGGGCAGGGCGAAACCCTTCGCTTCGCTCTTCCCTCGGCTGAAAGACGGGGTCAGGCCTTACGTTTGACATTTTCAATGTAAATTGTAAGGCTTGACCCCTATTGTTTCACGCTGAAGCGTTGGCCCGCCCTGATTCGCGATGCGGAAACCGGCCACCTGCCCATCGACAACAACCCGGTGGAAAATGTGATCCGTCCCATCGCCCTGGGCAAAAAGCCGCCACGTCAGCGGAATGACTAAGGCCAGGAACAACCGTCCGATTTCGCTGATCGGGAAGCGTACCCCGCGATTATTTTTATCCGCGCAATTCTTTAGGCAAAGAAAACACCACTTTTTCTTCGATGCCCTGATTTTCCACCAGGGTTTGCCCGCCCCATTCCGTCAGTTGGGCCACCACTTTTTTGACCAGAATCTCCGGGGCCGAAGCACCCGCCGTGACGCCCACGCGCGCCACGCCTTGCAGCCATTCTCGATGCATTTGCGCGGCGTCGTCGATCAAATAAGCGGTGCGGCCGAGTTTTTCGGCGATTTCCCGCAACCGGTTGGAATTGGAGCTGTTGGGCGACCCCACCACCAAAATCAACTCACAATCGGCCGCCAGCGTTTTGACCGCGTCCTGGCGGTTTTGCGTGGCATAGCAGATATCGTCCTTGCGCGGGCCGACGATGGCGGGAAAACGCACCCGCAAGGCATCGACGATGCCCTGCGTGTCGTCGATCGACAAAGTGGTTTGCGTGACGTAAGCCAGATTGTCGGGGTTTTTCACCGGCAGCTTGGGGATGTCGGCTACCGACTCCACCAGGTAAATACCGCCCGCCGGGTTGTCGTACTGCCCCATCGTGCCTTCCACTTCCGGGTGACCGGCGTGGCCGATAAAAATCAACTCGCGGCCTTGGGCGGCGTGCTGGTGCACTTCGATGTGGACTTTGGTGACCAGCGGGCAGGTGGCGTCGAACACCCGCAGCTTGCGCCGCTTGGCTTCCTGCTGAATTTCCTTGGATACGCCGTGGGCGCTGAAAATAACGGTGGAATTGGTCGGTACTTCACTCAATTCTTCGACAAACAGCGCGCCGCGCTCGCGCAAGCCGTCCACCACGTAACGGTTGTGGACGACTTCGTGCCGTACATAAATGGGGGCCCCGAAAGCTTCAATGGCCCGCTCGACGATTTCGATGGCGCGATCCACGCCGGCACAGAATCCGCGTGGATTGGCGAGTACGATTTCCATAGTGGTTTGACCGTTAATTCTTGAATAGGATAGTAGGGAATTGTGGCACGCAGGCAACCGGCCTGGCAACCGCAGGCTGTGGCGTGCGGGCAAAAAAACAGGCCGGCGGGAGGCAATACTCCCGCCGGCCTGTGGGCTGTCCGGCTATGTTTTATTCAAACGGGAAAGTTTTGCCGGGGGTGGCGGGCAGGCGCGGCATGTCCTGGCGCGGGAATTCGCCCGTCAGCGCATTCAGGAAAGCCGTGATGTCGCCGACCTGTTTGTCGTCCAGGTTTTTATCCAACTGCACCTTGGCCATGACGCGGACCGCTTCGTCCAGAGTTTTGACGTTGCCGTTGTGGAAATACGGCGCCGTCAGGGCGATGTTGCGCAAAGTCGGCACTTTAAACAAGTGTGCGTCGTCCGCGCTCTTGGTAACCTGGGCGCGTCCGCTATCGGCCGACAGCTCGTATTTGGATTCAAGCTCGGGGTTCGGGTTGATGGGGAACTTCATGAAGAAGCCCTGGCCCTGGGGCAGGGCAGGTCCATTGAATGCCGGGCCGCCATGACAGTGATTGCAGCCGATTTCGGCGAAAGTATTCATGCCGCGCACTTGCTGGTCGGTCAGGGCACTGCTGTCGCCTTTGACGTAGCGGTCATAAGGGCTGTTGGGTGTAATCAGGGTACGTTCGTAGGCGGCGATAGCCTGTACCACGCGCTCCTGGGTGATTTCGTCGCTGTTGAATGCGGCGGAGAAAGCCGGTTTATAGCCGGGAATTTGCTTAAGCGCGGCGATGGCGTCGTCCCAGCTCTTCATGCCCATTTCGATGGGATTGGTCACTGGGCCTTTGGCCTGGGCTTCCAGGCTGTCGGCGCGGCCATCCCAGAACTGCACGGAGTTGAATGCGGCGTTCCACACGGTAGGGGCGCTACGCCCACCCACTTGGCCGCGTATGCCGACGGAACCGGCGCGGTTGTCTTCGCCGCCGGCCATGACGTTGTGGCAGGATGCGCAGGCCACGGTGCCGGAGGCCGACAGACGGGGATCGTGATAGAGCATTTTGCCCAAATGGGCTTTGGCGCTGGTGGTGGGATTGTTGGCTGGTGCCGGGGCCGTTTCCGGCAGGGTTTGCCAGTTGCCTCCCGCCATCGCCACCGTGGTGCCGGTCAGCAGCAGTGCCGAGATAATGGATCGCAATGTTTTCATAGTGCCTCCTCGTTGTTGTTGTAAACCCAATGATGCCCAAGCCACGCAGGCGTTGATGCTCAAAAGGGCCGGGAGGCCATCTTATAGAGAATTATGCCGGTGAATGCAACCGGCTCAAGGCTGTTTGCCGCAACGGATTTAAGGCTATTTCCGCAAAGGAAAATACCCAACCTTTCTCAGCGCTGCCTATAATGCGCGTGTGTTGCACATGATCATCCGGAGTTTCCCATGGCCATCGTTACCGAACGCATCTCCGTATTAGTGTCCGCCAATGAAAAAGTCCGCTTTGCCGGGCAAGCCCGACAAAGCGGCGTGTCGTTGGGGGAGTTTTTTCGCCGCGCAGCCACCGCCTACCAGGCGCGGGAAGACGACGAATTGTTGGAAGGAATGGTGGCCCAGATGCAGAAAACCACTACACAAGCGGAACGAGCCATTGACGATGCGCTGGCGTTTGTGGAGGCCTCCAACCAGCGGATCGCCGCCATGGAGTCGCGGCGAGGGGGGTGAGTAATGGGGATATCGGAAAAAATGTGGGATGCCGTCACCACCGTCATCAAGATGAATGACAAGGTGGAACGCATGGCCGGCACCATCAAGGCGCAACAGGAAAAAATCGAACACCTGACGGAACGGGTGATACGCCTGGAAACATTGCTGGAAATCGCTATGGCGTCAAACCAGTTGCACCCACGGACACGCAACCAGCAAATCGAACGCCAGCCTTAATGCGTTATTCGACCGTGGTGCACTTCAACAATTGCGTTAGTTCACTCTGACCGCGCAGAATTTTCCAGATGCCGTCCTGAAACAGGGTGCGCATGCCTTCCTTGAGCGCCAGCGCGCGCAGTTCCCCCACCGGCGCGCGCCGCGCAATCAGCGCTTTCATGGCTGGCGTGGCGACCAGCAGTTCGTGTATGCCGGTACGGCCGCGATAACCGCTGTTGCCGCACTTGTCGCACTTTTTATCCGGATTGGAATTGGGCCGGCATAATTTGATGTTTTCCGGCGGCATATTCAATTCAGGAAAAAGTTCTTCACTGTAATAATGCATCAGCCGCCTGATTTCTTCATCGCCAGGGGTATATTGTTCTTTGCAATCCGGGCACAGCGTGCGCAACAGGCGTTGCGCCAATACGCCCAAAAACGCATCGGCGAAGTTAAGCGGGTCCAGGCCTAAGTCCAATAAACGGGTAATGGTTTCCGGGGCGGAGTTGGTATGCAACGTGGACAACACCATATGTCCGGTGAGCGAGGCTTCCACGCCGGTATGACAGGTCTCGCGATCACGCATTTCGCCGATGAGGATGATGTCCGGGTCGGCGCGCAAAAACGCGCGCATGGCGGCGGCAAAGTCGAAGCCGATTTTGGGCAATACCTGCACCTGTTGCAATCCAGGCTGGGTGATTTCCACGGGATCTTCGGCGGTCCAGATTTTTTTATCCGGTTGGTTCAGATGGCCCAGAATCGCGTGCAAGGTCGTGGTTTTGCCGGAACCCGTGGGGCCTACCACCAGAAAAATACCGTGCGGATGGCTGGTCAGCTCCTGGATTTGCTCAAAATTCCGCGCCGATAAATTGAGTTTTTCCATGGGCAGCGCACCGGCGCCCGCCAATACGCGCAATACCGCGCTTTCGCCGTTTACCGTGGGAATGGTGGCGACGCGCAGTTCGATCTGGCGATTGCCGATTTTCAGCTTGCACTTGCCGTCCTGGGGTTTGCGCCGTTCGGCGATGTCCAGGCGCGACATGATCTTGATGCGCGACAAAACGGCGCCGGCATGCGTGGACGGAATTTGAAGGATTTGCCGGCAATTGCCGTCCACGCGCATGCGTACCTGGGTCGGCGCTTTTTCCTTACCCGGCTCGATGTGAATGTCCGAAGCGTTCATGGTCACGGCATCGGAGATGATTTTGTTGACCAGCATGATGATGGGCGCGGCGTTTTCATCCAGCCCGCCTTCCTTGTCTTCCGCCTCTTCGCCGACCACCGCCGCTTCTTCCTCCAACTGGCCCATGATGGCGTTGAGGTCCATGGTGGCGCCGGCGCCGGTTTCCCCCAGAAAGCGCAGGATGTCTTCCGGCAGGGATACGCGCAGAGCGACGTTCTCGGCGCGCAGCACGCGCTGAATTTCCAGTATGCGGTTGTGATCGGAGGGGTCGTCGATGGCGATGGTGACGCGCTTGCGATTGCCTTCCAGCGGAATGCACAGCAGTTTTTTCAAATAGGCGGTTTTTACGTCCGCCATCAGATCGACGGGCAGCAGAATGGCTGGATCGTAGGGCTGGTAAGGAACCTGATAGAACATTTCCAGCGATTTGCCGATGGCTTCCGTCGGGATGTGCATCTCGTCGATCAGCAAGCGCGATGGATGCACCCGCCGCTTGGCGGCTTCGTCCAGCAGCTGCTCCAGCTTGTCGTGGCCGATCAGTCCTTGCTGCACCAGATAGGTATATGCGGCGCCGGTGGCGCTGACGTCTTCCTGAAATTTGGAGGCGATGATTTTGGCGATGTGCATGGCGATTTTGCCATCCATCTCCGAAAAAGCCCCTTCGTTGCGCTTGTTGATGATCTGCAACACGCCCAGCAGCGCTTTGTTGATCATGATGGGTACCACGATCATCGAACGGGTGCGAAAACCGGTTCTTTCATCGAAACTGCGATCGAAACGCAGGTTGGGATGCAGCTTTTTCAGCGCGGAATCATCGTAAACGTCGTTGAGAAACAGCGGTTGCTGGGTAAGCGCCACAAACCCCGAGATAGAGGAGGGTGATAATGGCACGCGGATTTCCTTGACGTCCGACCCGGTCTTGAAGCGGGAGACGATGTCGTTTTCCGTTTTCAGCCGCTGATAAATGGTCATGCGCTCGGCGTTGAGCACATTGAGGATTTGCGGTTCTATTTGCGCGTAAATGCCGGCAAACGTCGAGGCTTCGTGTACCAAGTCATGCAATACCTTGAGCCTTACCCGGGCGTCGTCATCCAGGGTCGACGCGCGCGTCGTTGAACTTTCTGTCAGTCCGCTGCTCATGAGGTTTGCATTGAAGTCATTGAAGCTGGTGCCGCGAATTGTAGCATTACCCAGATTGCTTCTGACCACATCGTTCGAGGCCAGATTTCAGGCAATAAAAAAGGCCGGATGGCCGGCCTTTTTTATCGATCACGAATGGACTCAGACAGCCAACGCCAGTGCTTTCACCTTGGCATTCAGGCGGCTCTTGTGGCGAGCAGCCTTGTTTTTGTGAATCAGTCCTTTGTTGACTGCGGAGTCGATGATCGGTTGTGCTTCACGAAAAGCCGCTTGCGCAACGGTCGCGTCGCCGGTTTGTACGGCTACGAGCACCTTCTTGACGTGAGTGCGCAGCCGGCTGCGCATGGCAGCGTTGTGTTCTCTGCGCTGCTCCGCCTGGCGCGCGCGTTTTTTCGCGGATGCAATATTAGCCAAAGCTTGTCCCCTTAACCTATACGAATAAATTGGTGAGTAGGCAATTGTGTGGAAAGGGGAACATTTTGTCAATGGTCATCTGTTAAAATCATCGGCCATTTTGATCCGAAACGCCGTCAAGCCATGCAAGCCCTGTCTCTGCGCCATCTGCGCAAAACTTATAAAAATGGTATTACCGCACTGAACGGCATTGATCTGGACGTGGATGAAGGCGATTTTTTTGCCTTGCTGGGTCCCAATGGCGCGGGTAAAAGCACGACTATCAGCATTATCGCCTCGCTGGTTACCAAAACCGCCGGCACGGTGTCGGTATTCGGCTATGACCTGGACCGGCAGCGGGATTTGGCAAAAAGCTGCATCGGCCTGGTACCGCAGGAAATCAACTTCAGCCAGTTCGAAAAAGTCTTCGACATCGTCGTCAATCAGGCGGGATATTACGGTATTCCCAGGCGGCTGGCGATGCAACGGGCTGAACAGTATTTGCGCCAGCTGAGCTTGTGGGACAAGCGCGATACCGCCTCGCGTCAGCTGTCCGGCGGCATGAAGCGGCGCTTGATGATTGCCCGCGCTTTGGTGCACCAGCCGCGTTTGTTGATTCTGGATGAACCCACCGCCGGCGTGGACATCGAAATCCGTCGTTCCATGTGGGATTTTTTGCGCCAGATCAACCGTGCAGGCACGACTATTATCCTTACCACCCACTACCTGGAAGAAGCGGAAAGCTTGTGCCGCAATATCGCCATTATCGATCAGGGGCAGATCATCGAAAACAGCGCCATGACCACGCTGCTGGCCAAACTGCACACCGATAGCTTTATATTGGACCTGGCCGCCCCCCGCGCCGAAACACCGGCAGTAGCGGGCTATCAATTGGAGTTGAGCGATCCGCACACCCTGGCCGCCGACGTACCCAAACAACTGGGTTTGAACAACCTGTTCGCCGGTCTCGATGCTCAAGGCATTACCGTGGTCAGCATGCGTAACAAACATAACCGCCTGGAACAGTTGTTTCTGGATTTGGTGGAAGGCCAAAAGGGCATAGCGCCATGAATACCCGCATCGCTTTTCAAACCATCGTGCGCAAGGAAATCGGCCGTTTCATGCGCATCTGGCCGCAAACCATCCTGCCTGCGGCGATCACTACGGCATTATATTTTTTGATATTCGGCCAACTGATGGGCGAGCGTATCGGCGACATGGCCGGCCAGCGCTATATCGATTTTATCGTGCCCGGCATTGTGCTCATGTCGGTGATCAATAACGCCTATTCCAACGTGGTGGCCTCGTTTTATTCCACCAAGTTTCAGCGCCACATCGAAGAATTGCTGGTGGCGCCGGTGCCGCCGTGGGTGATACTGGCGGGCTATGTTTTCGGCGGCGTGGCGCGCGGTTTGGTCGTGGGGTGCGTCGTGATGGCGATAGCCTTATTGTTCAGCGAGGTGTCGATCCAGGATTACGGGGTCACCCTGGCGGTATTCTTGCTGACATCCACGCTGTTTGCGCTGGCTGGATTCATCAATGCGGTATTCGCCAACAGCTTTGACGATATTTCCATTATCCCCAATTTCGTGTTGACGCCTTTGGTGTATCTGGGCGGGGTGTTTTACACCGTGGATATGTTGCCGGATTTCTGGCGGATTTTGTCGCTGGGAAATCCGATTCTTTATATGGTCAACGCATTTCGCTTCGGGTTTCTGGGCATCAGCGACATTCCGCTGTGGCAGGCTTTTGCCATCAGCGGCGGATTTACCGTTTTGCTGGCGTTGTTTGCCCTCTACCTATTACAGCGGGGCGTGGGCATCAAAAGCTGATTGCATCACCCCGTGCAGGCATCCCATCCCCATCGCATCCAGTTGCAACCGGGCTACGTACTGCATCGCCGGCCGTACCGGGAAACCAGTTTGCTCGTCGACGTATTCAGCCGGGAATACGGTAAAGTCGGCTTATTGGCCAAGGGCGTGCGCGGCGGCAAGACGGCGCGGGTCGACAGTTTGCCGCCGTTTCGCCCCTTGCTGCTGTCGTGGACCGGCAAAGGCGAGCTGCCCTTGCTGACCGGCGTCGAATCGGCGGCACCGTCGCCGCCGCTGCAAGGCGTGGCGCTGTATTGCGGGTTTTATTTAAACGAATTGCTGCAAGCTTTTTTGCATCGCCATGACCCCCAGCCGCTGCTGTTTGAGCGCTATGCCGGCTTGTTGGCGGATTTGCCGGTAACCGGCGACAAAGACCGGCTGTTGCGCGCATTCGAACTGACTTTGCTGCAGGAACTGGGTTACGGATTACAATTGCACTGTGATGCGGAGCATCATCGGGACATCCAGCCCGGCCAGTCTTACCATTATGTCCCGGATCGTGGCCCCATAGCGGCGCGGGCTGATGCCGGCAGCATCCGTGGAATCACCCTCATCGCATTACGGGAAGGCCGCCTGGATGATGCCGCCACCCGCCGCGAAGCCAAGTGGCTGCTGCGGCGCGTGATTCATCACCATCTGGCCGGCCGCCCACTCAAAAGCCGTGAATTATTTCGTCAAAAATCGCATGAATCCTCCTGACTACCATCCCCTGATCCGCCTCGGCGTTAATATCGATCACGTCGCCACGCTGCGCCAAGCGCGCGGCACCTTGTATCCACAGGTCTTGCAGGCAGCCCTGCTGGCCGAACAGGCCGGTGCCGACGGCATTACCGCACACCTGCGCGAAGACCGCCGCCACATCCAGGATCGCGACATCCACCTGCTGCGGGAAATGCTGCAGACCAAGCTGAATCTGGAAATGGCCGTGACCGATCCCATGATAGGCATCGCTTGCCAGGTGCGGCCGCAAGCCTGTTGCCTGGTGCCGGAAAAACGCCAGGAACTGACCACGGAAGGCGGTTTGGACGTGGCAGGACAGTTCGAACGCATCCAGGCGGCGGTGGGAACCTTGTTGAACGAGGGTATCGAAGTGTCGCTGTTTATCGATGCCGACCTCGCACAAATCGAGGCGGCGGCCAAAACCGGCGCTTCCGTGATCGAATTGCACACCGGGCACTACGCTGACGCCAAAACCGAAGCTCGGCGCCTGCTGGAGCTGGCGCGTCTGAAAGCCGCCGCCAGACAGGCGGCTGCTTTGGGTTTGTCGGTCAATGCCGGCCATGGCTTGAATTATGCCAATGTGGAGGACATCGCCCGCCTGCCGGAGATCGTCGAGTTGAACATCGGCCACGCCATCATCGCGCAAGCGGTGTTCTCGGGGCTGGATCAGGCGGTGCGCGACATGAAGCAATCGATGCGCGCGGCTCAGGCTGCGGCTTTACGCCTGGCCGTGGCTGGATAATCGGCTCATGAACATGGACCGGTTGCAACAGCTGGCGCTACAGGATGGCGCCCAATATGCCTGGTTAAGGCAAGGCCTGAATGATTTTGACATGGCCGGCATATTGTTTGCCGCAGGCAAATGGGATGGAGCTTGCTACCATGCACAACAGGCGGTGGAAAAACTGTTGAAATTCATGATCAGCGACACCGGCCAACCCATACGGCACACCCATTCCGTGCATGAATTGGCCAGAACTTGCAACCAAATATTGGAAACTGAGGCGTTTGATGCAGCGCTCATCGACTTATATAAAGAGCTGAGCCAGTTCAATACCATCGCCCGTTACCCCGCCGCAGGCGACGCGCCGGTCGATATCATCACTAAAAAACAGGCGCAATCCGCCATGGACACTTTTCATCGGACGCTACGTAGTTTCGGGCAGGTTTATGAGTAATATCAACCTGATGCAGCAGGTAAGGATCAAAAAAAAAGAAACAATCCTGGCTTATTTAAGGCGGGCTTTCAAGGATTTTGCTTATCCGGTGTATTTGTTTGGCTCCTATGCGACGGAGCGGTTTCACGGTCACTCGGATGTCGACATTCTGATCGTTTTGCCTGAAGTGCTGGCCGGCAGTTGCTATCGAGCAGCATGCGACAAGCTTTCAGGTCTCGGCGAGGCCTATGAAATTCTTGTCGTCCCTGCGCTCAGCGGATTGGACCCTGGCATACGCGATACGCTGCAACCGCTGAATGGTCCCGGCATGAGGGGCATCATGAAGGGAAAACAGCAGTTTCACGCTGTAGCCGGCGAGCAAAGCCAGCGCATCCGGACCCCGGCTTCCCCCGCCGTGGCGCGAGTCTCGGCGGCTTAATTCAACAGCATTGCCCCAGGAGGAAGCGCCACGCCGCCCTGTTCCAACAAGGCTTCCAGTTGATCAGAAAAGCCGCCTGCGCCATTTTCCAGCAGTTTTGCCAGCGCGTCATACCAATAGCCTTTTTCCGCAAACTCCGCCGCCGACATCGTTGCGGTGTCCGAGGGTTGATACAAAATGGCGCCGTCGGCGAACCAGTCGCTGCTGCTCCCTGAACGATCTGCGGTCAGCGCCATCGACCAGCGGCATACCGTGCCGGCCGGCAAGGACAGGCCGTAATCCCCGAGACGAATGCGCTGAATGCCCGGGCGCTGCACCGAAAGCGTTTTTTCCAGCAAGGTTTGGTTGTCGTCTTGCCGGATCAGGGCGATTTCAGCGACTTGGTCGCCGGTTTTACCCGAATACCAATACAGTATCGGGCTGGCCCGGCTGGTCCAGCCGATACCGGTGGGTGTCAGCAATCGCAACGGCAGGTCGGCCATCAGCGCCCGCGTGCCGCCACCGCTTCGAGCGGATGGCGCTCCCACGGCGGGTGGCTTGTAGATCAGCAATCCTTCGGCAGGCAGCGCCGCCGCGCTGAACCAGAAACTCCCGCAAGCCAACCATATCAAGCATTGCGTCATGCATTGTGCCGGTCGTTGTTTCATTGGAATGACTCCTGTTGCCATGGTTACGGTTACAGCCGGCTTACTACCCGGTAAACCTGCATCGAGTTTTGCCTGCCTTTGAGCTGGCAGGTACCCACGGATTCCGTTAGAAAACCAGCGCACACATAGTGGAACGTGGCCTGCCCGATCAGGATGCGCCACGGTTGTTCGCGCCGGGGTGCCGCCAAATGCTTATCGAAGCTTTCCAGGCGCGAGGCGATGTTTACCGTATCGCCGATGACCGTGTATTCCAGGCGCGTCGGACCACCCAGGCTGCCGGCGACCAGCGGCCCGGTATGGATGCCCACGCGCATGCCTATGGCCGGCAATCCTTGCCGGCACCAGTCCTCGTTCAAAACCTGCAGGCGCTCCCCCATCAACAAAGCGCATTGCACGGCCTGCACGGCGTCTTGGGCGATGTCCGCATCGGTTGCACGTTTTACCGGCACGCCGAACACCGCCATGATGGCGTCGCCGATATATTTGTCGATCATGCCGCCCTGCTCGACGATGACGCGGCTCATCTCGTCCATGTAACGGTTCAGCCATTGCATCAGAGGCAACGGCTCCATGGTTTCCGCCACTGCGGTAAAGCCGGCGAGGTCGGTAAACAAAACCGTCGCCACCAACTGGTCCGGCTTGACGCCGCCGCCGCTGAAAAAGTCCTCGCGTGCCGCCCACAGCGTTGCCGCCACTTCCGGTGAAACGTGGCGTTCGAACAAGCGCATCAATTGGCGGCGCTCGTTGTGCTCCAGCGCGGCAAAACCGATAAAACTCAGCGCCAAAGCGGCCAGCCAGCCCAGCAGCAGGAGCACGCAAGGAATCCACCACCCGCCACGCAACGCCGTGACGCCCGCAATACCGATCAAGGCCGGCACGGCCAGACTGGCCGCCGGGTAAAGCAGGTTGCCGTTGCGGCGATAACCGCCCGCGCTGCCGGCCAGGCAACACAGCAGCAATCCGAATAACTCCGCCGCTTTCGGCAAAAAGCGCAGCGGCGGGCGCTCGTCCAAAGCGATGCTCAGGAGCTGGCCGGCCACGTAGGCGTGCTGCTCGACACCGTAGCGCTGCATGCCGGTAGGCAGTTGGCGGTAGTCGCCCAGGCTGGGCGCCATGCCGCCGAGCAGCACGAGCTTGTCGTGCAGCGCCGCGGCGGGAATCTCGCCATCCAGTAGTTGCGCCAGGCTGAACGTAGTAAAAAAACTGCCGTGCAAGCCAGGGTAGTCGAGCATGATTTGATAACCGCCGGCGTCGATGCCGGCATAACCGCCCGTCTGGCTGGTCAGTGGGTGTAACGTGGCCGCCGCCAGTTTCAAATGGCCCGCCTCGCCGGACTCGGGGCGTATGCCCTGCCGCGCCAGATAGTGCAGCGTCGCCAGTAGAGGAAAAGAAGGATAAGTGTCGTTGCCGTCGCTCAGATACAGCAAGCCCCGGCGCGTAACGCCGTCAGGGTCGACGACGACGTCGTTGAACCCCACCTGTTCGCTGTTCAGCAGCGCGGCAGGCGGGGCGATGGCATCCTGTCCGCCGCTACCCAAATAGCGGATCCAGACAATATTGCCGTGGCTTTTCAGCAGATTCGCCAATTCACCGGTGCCGGGCGGCACCGGCACGTCACGGTATTTGTCCACGCCTATCACGCGGACTCCGGCGAACAGCAGCTTTTGCAGGGCCAGGGCCAGTACTTGGTCGGAAAGGGGATGGCCGTAGCGGTGGATATCCGCTTCCGTTTCACCGATCAACACGATGCGGGAATCGCTGGGCTCAGCCGGACGCCAATGCAGCATCCAATCGTAAGCGCTTAGTTCAACAGCTTGTAAAACGCCACCCCAGCGCATGGCCGACAGCAAGGCCAGGGTCAGCAGTGCGATAGCGGCGCATAACCACAAAGGGCGACTGCTTAACCAAAAGAACACCCGGAAATTACGCATGTTGGTTTGCCATGAGTGGACTACCTTCCGACATCCTGGGCATGCTGGTAACTATGTACATAGTTAACGCAGCATCGATATTTTACGTGTCGGATTATAGCGCGGTTCGGCGTTTTAGTTATTTGAACCGCTTTTTTAATCCGGCTTGGACGGAAACATCCACCAATCCCCACTTCGCGGCGGCAAGCCGCCTTCGCCCAGCCGGATGAGCGAACTGCCGCCGCCCGCTGACTCGCAATTTCCCTGGTTGATGGCGTCGGCGTCGAATTGCGGGCCGCCCAGGTTGGCCAATACGCCGCTCAGGTTCAATTGCGGCGCCGTGACGTTCACCGTGCCGCTGATGCCCGTTGCCGACGCCGCCTGAATGACGTTGTAGCCGAATGCGCCGGGCGACCAGTCCAGCGGTTGTTCTCCGCCCCGCAACAGCGTGCTGCCGCTGGGTATCAGCGCATGCAGGCTCAGTGTGATGTTGCCGCCGCTCCCGCCCACGGCGTTGGCTTGCACCAAACCGCTCGCCATGATCAGGTTCGCCGCCGTCACGCGAATATCGCCGCCATTGCCGTCGGCTCCGCTTACCGAAGTGCGGATGCCGGAATTTTGCAGATATACCGTTTCGCCGCCGGCTATGGTGATGGAGCCGCCGTTACCGCTGCCGGCGGTGGTGCGGATGTAGGACGGGTCCAGGCGCAGGCCGTGGACAAACTGGATGACGATGTTGCCGGCTGCGACGTTGCCGGTGGCATGGGTGGTGATTTCACTGTCCGTCAGGTCGATGTCCGGCGCCGTGACGGCGATGCTGCCGGGCCTGATGGCAGCCGCGCCGTTCAGGCTGGCTTCGTTTTCGATGCTGATTTTGCCGCGATCCAGGCGCAGCCAGTCATGGGCCGTCACCGTCACGTTGCCGGTTTTGCCGCTGGAATGGCGGCCCCGCGAGGCGGAGCCGATAAACGAGTCCACACCCAGCATCAGCGTGTCGGCGTCGACCGATACCGTGCCGGCGCTGCCTTGGGAATAGGTGTTTGAACTCAATCTGCCGCCGTCGCGCAGCTCCAAATGGCCGGCGCGCAAGGAGACGGTGCCGGCGTCGCCGCTGTGGCCGAGGCTGGCGTCCGAAAAAATGCCGGTCGCCAGTGGACCGCCCCTGCCGTCGATCAGCGCGCTGCCCGCTTTAACGCTGACATTGCCGGCGCTGCCGGTAGACCAGGTGCTGGAGCTGATGCCGCCGCCGTTGTGGATGTCCAGCTGGCCGGCTTCCACCGAAACAAGACCGGCATCGCCGCTGCCGGTGTCGGCGGCAAACGAGCCGACGCCGGTCAGCAGCACGCCCTGGCCGGCAATCGTCAAGTCGTTGGCCGTGACGCTGACGCGGCCGGCGTTGCCGTCGGCATAGGCGCTGGAACTCACCCCGCCGCCGTGGCGGATGTCCAGGCTGCCGGCCTTTACCAGGACGGTACCCGCCTTGCCGCTGCCTTTGGTTTCAGAGCCTATGCCGGTCGGGATGCCATGCCCATCGATCATGATGCGGTCTGCTGTGACGGTAACGCTGCCGGCTCTAGCGTCGGCCTGGGTATCCGAATTGATTCTGCCGCCGTTGCGGATCTCCAATGTCCCCGCCCGCACCTCGACGCTGCCGGCGTTGCCGCTGTCGGGAGCATTGGCATTGGAGAAGATACCGGTTGCCAGTGCGCCGCCATTGCCGTCGATGCGTGCGCTGTCGGCTGCGACCATGACGTTGCCGGCGTCGCCGCTGGACCAGGTGCTGGAACTGATGCCGCCGCCGTCGTGAATGTCCAGACTGCCGGCTGTTACCGTGACGGTGCCGGCGTTGCCGCTGCTGGATGCCGCGGCAAACGAGGCGATGCCGGTCAGTTGTGCGCCGTGTCCGGCAATCGTCACACGATCAGCCGCAACCGCGACGCTGCCGGCCTCACCACCGGCGTAGGTGCTGGAACTCAGCCCACCGCCGTTGCGGATATCCAGTGCGCCGGCTTGCAGGCTGACGCTGCCGGCATCGCCAGCGCCCCGGGTTTCGGAGGCTATGCCGGTCTGGCTGCCCCGGCCGTCGATCAGCACGCTGTCCGCCTGAACCGAGACGCTGCCGGCTTGAGCCCGCGAATGGGTGTCCGCACTGACTCGGCTGCCGTTCAGCACCTGCAGCGCGCCGGCGCGGAGCGTGATGCTGCCGGGTTGGCCGGCATGGTCGAACGCGCCGTCCGGGGTGTCAGGGTTGCCGGCGTCCAGCCGGCTGTCGTCGATCACTACCGATTCGCCCCACAGGCGGATGTGCCCACCCGCAGCGCTTGCTGTGGTAACCACGCCGGATTCGAGATGGATATCTCCGCCGTTTGCCGGTAGTGGGTGTGCAGCCGGCAAGGGCAGGGCGTCCTCATCCGTTTTTCCCAGCAGCACGGCTCCCTCGTCTTGCTTGGCCACCAGGCGAATATCACCGCCCGGCGCGGCCAGCGTGGCATTGTGGCCGACGCTGATGCTGCCGGCCACGACATCCAGGCTTTGATGATGCCGAACCGCCAGCGTGGCGCCGTCGATGGCGATCAAGCCGTTGTTGGCAGCCGATTTGGCGAGAAAGCCGAAAGCCGCCGGGGCGGCGGCGGACAGTGAGCTGGTCCGGTTGTTGGCGGCGTAAAAAACAGCGCTGTCGTGCTGGAAAGCGATTTTATCCGCCGTGCCGGCGTGGAAAGCACCGGGCACGTCGATTTGCGCATGGGCTCCAAAAGTGATGCCCTGGGGGTTGACGAAATAAAAATCGGCGTTGGGAATGGCCGATTTCAGCGCGCCTGCAATTTCGCTGGCATCGTTGCCGGTGACGCGGCTAACGACGTTGCGCAGCGTGCCGGGGGTGTTTTCGGTAAAAGTCACGGTCTGGCCGGTGCCGACGTTGAAGCGGGCAAAACTGTGGAACAGGTTGTTGCCGACGGTAGTGCCCAAGCGCTGGGGAATGGTGACGTTGGCGCCGTTGAAGGAGCGGACCGCGCCCAGCGTGCCGTCCGTGGCGATATTGCCGCCGGCGGCCGATGAGAGGGATGGATGGAGCAGGGCAGGGGATAGAAAAAGTACCCGGCACAGGCGGTAAAAGCGGCGTCGAAGCCGGAGCATTGCGGAAGCTGCGGCGAGCAGCGCGCCGCAGGTTTGTATGGGCTTGGATACTTTGAAATTTCGTTCGGCTATCAGGCCAAGGTGTATAGCCATGCTCGACACTCTCCATGAGTTTTCTTAACCGTGCCGGAATACTATAACTCCTGGCGTATTAGGATGGATGCCGCCAAGCTCTGAGCGCTTGTCAATTTGGGATCGCTTGCAGCCGGATGCGCAACCCGAAACATATCGCCACGTTTCACTTTAGCTCCTGGTAAGCCAATACGTCTTCCGCTTCTTGATTCAGCTCTGCAGCGTTTGCATTGATTCCATCCAGATCTCGATCAGCTTTTGTGCCAAATGCGATGGTGAACTCGTCGTTGGCACTTAATTGGCCAACAGGTAAGTTATCGTCCAGATATTCATGGGTTTTTTCATCTCTTAGCCTCCAGAAACGAGAAACGTCAAAGTTTTTGCTGTCATCCTTTACAAAGAAAAACGACCCTAACGCTTTTAATAGGGCTCCTATGGTCATTTGCTCTGAGGAGTCTTTGATGTTTACATCAATCGCAATTAATGGATTAGTTGGGTGCTTAATATAAATATTCATAATTAGCGCCTTATATTATTGTATATTTTCTCGTTTTCGTGTGAAATGTAATGAGAACGAGCAAAGCAGGAAGCCGGAACTTCCAAGGCTAGGTATCCAAGCTGGAGCTGGGGTACTCGCTTGCCCCGAGTCTTCAGTTTTTCCCCACCAGTTCCACCAAACTGGCGCGCAAACCCTCTTTGGCCGCTTCGGTAGTCAAAGGCTGGTTTTCGCGATCGGTAATATAAAAAACGTCTTCGGCGTGGCTGCCGATAGTGCTGACTTTGGCGTTGAGCACGCGGATGCCGTGGCGGGTAAACGCCTGGCCGACTTTGGAGAGCAGGCCGGGCTGGTCGGTGGCGAACAGTTCCATGATGGTGTGACGGCCTTGCGGGTCGTCCTGATAATAAATTTGCGTGGGTATGGCGAAGTGCTTGATCTGTGCTGCCTGCCGGCGCGCAGGGCGCGGCAGTTTTTCACTGGGATTGAGCAGCCCGGCGCGCAGGTGGTGAGCGATTTCGGTCTGGCGCATCAGGTGATCGATGGGGGCGTTGTTTTGTTCCAGTACCTGGTAACTGTTGAGCGCATAGCCATGGTTGGTGGTGATGAGGCGGGCGTCAAGTATGGTAAGACCCAGTTGATCCAGCAGCGCGGTGCTGTTGGCGAATATGTGGTCTTGGTAGCGTAAGTAGATAAATACCTCGGCGCTGCCCCACTGGCTTTCCGGGCGCAGCAGCACCAGCGGCAGGTCGGCTGCGCCGCAGCCGGCCAGGGCGACGGTGTGCCAGGCGATTTCTTCGGGAGCAAAGCGTAAAAAATATTCGTCGCTCAAGTTGACCCATACGGCGTCGCGGGCGTGCCGCGGCAAGCCCAGCTGCTCAAGGCGCCGCTCGGCGTCGTGGCGGCGCGCGTCGCGGATTTCGTTTTGGGCGATGGGGTCGTGCAGGCCTCGGCGCAGCGCCCGGCGGGTGACCACGTACAACTCTTTGAGCAGGGCGTCTTTCCAGGCGTTCCACAGGCTTTCGTTGGTGGCGCGGATGTCGGCGATGGTCAGCAGATACAAATAGCTGAGGTGCTCGACGTTGCCGACGCCGGCGGCGAATTGGTGGACCACGTCGGGATCGGAGATGTCTTTGCGCTGGGCGGTGAGCGACATGAGCAGGTGGTTGCGCACCAGCCAGCTGACCAGCTTGGTGTCGTCGTCGCCCAGGCCGTGGCGGCGGCAGAACGTTGTGGCGATGCGTCCACCCGCTTCGGAGTGATCGCTGCCGCTGCCTTTGGCGATGTCGTGCAGCAGGCCGGCGATGTACAGCAGTTCAGGTTTGGGGATTTGCCGGAATACTTCGTGGGCGAAAGGATGTTCGTCGCGCGGATCGGGATGCTCCAGCGCAAAACTGCGCAGGTTGCCGACCACGAACAGCGAGTGCTCGTCCACGGTGTAGATGTGGAACAGGTCGAACTGCATGCGCCCGACGATGCGGGCGAATTCCGGCAGATAAGCCGCCAGCACGCCGTGACGGTTCATGCGCCGCAACTGGTGGGTGATGCCCTGCGGTTCGCGCAGAATTTTCAGAAACAGCCGGCAGGCGAGTGGGTCGTAGCGAAAGTCGTCGTCGATCAGATCCAGACTACTGCGAATCAGGCGGATGGTGGAGGCGCGTATGCCCAGCAAGGCGGGATTTTTTTGCAGGAGCAGAAAAATTTCCAGCAGCGCCAGGGGGTTGCGTTTGAACAGCGTGTCGTCCACGGCTTCCAGGTAACCGCCGATGCTGCGGAACGAGGCGTCCACGGCGACGGGTTCGACTGCGGCCTGCCCGTTCGGCATGGCTTCCTGGAAAAATTGCAGCAGCATTTCGTTGAGCCGCTCCACGCCTTTGATGGTGCGAAAGTGCTGCTGCATGAACTGTTCGACGGCCTGGTTGCCCACCGTGGAGACAAAGCCGAAGCGGTCGGCCAGCTGTTTCTGGTATTCGAACAACAAGCGGTCTTCGTGGCGTCCGGACAGGGTGTGCAGGGCGAAGCGCACGGTCCACAGATAATTGCGGGCACGGTTCAGTTCCAGGTATTCGGCTTGGCTGAGGATGCCCTGGCTGACCAGTTGGGTCAGGTTGGACGTGCCGTAGCGGCGGCGCGTGACCCAGGCGATGATCTGAATGTCCCGGAGGCCGCCGGGGCCTTCTTTGACGTTGGGCTCCAGGTTATAGGCGGTGTCGTGGTATTTGCGGTAGCGGGCTTGTTGCTCGGCCAGCTTGGCGGCGAAAAAAGCCGGTGCCGGCCAGACCTGCTCCGGCGTCAACTGCGCCTGCAACTGCTGAAACAAAGCCTGGTTGCCGCAGATGGCGCGGGCTTCCAGCAGGTTGGTGATGACGGTCTGGTCGCGGACGGCTTCCTCCAAGCATTCCACGGTGGTGCGCACGCTCTGGCCGGGCGACAGACCGACGTCCCATAAAAACTGCAACAATGCGCCGATGCGTTCGGAGCAGGCGGGGTTGTCGGCCGGGCTGCGCTCGGCGAGCAGCAGCAAGTCGATGTCGGAGTGCGGGTGCAATTCCCTCCGGCCATAGCCTCCTACCGCCACCAGGCACAGCGCGTCGGCGTATTCGCCCAGAAAATGCGGCCAGCAGGCGCTGAGCAAGTGGTCGATGAAGTCGGCGCGCTCGTGCAGCAGGTTGGCGATGGCTTCGTCGGCGTCGAAGCGCTCGACCAATTCGGCCCGAAAAGCGGCCAGGTGGTCTTTGTAGGCTTGCAGCGGCGCTGCTTGGCGCAGCAGTGCGTCAAAAGGCGGCAGGGTCGATGTGGTCACGGCTGATTCGCTCGTCGCTACGCAGGGTGAGGATTTCAAAGCCGGTTTCGGTGACCGCCACGGTGTGTTCCCACTGGGCCGACAGGCTGTGATCGCGGGTAACGGCGGTCCAGCCGTCG
Source organism: Methylococcaceae bacterium (assembly GCA_004299145.1). GTDB lineage: Bacteria > Pseudomonadota > Gammaproteobacteria > Methylococcales > Methylococcaceae > Methylogaea. Next base: position 20,277 of record SCQD01000174.1, read on the forward strand.
GGTAAGACCTTGGTGTCGGCTTTGCCTGCGTTGATCATGGGTTCGATGGTGAAGGTCATGCCGGTTTCCAGCACCGGTCCGTCGCCCATTTTGCCATAGTGCAGCACTTGCGGCTCTTCGTGGAACTCGCGGCCTATGCCGTGTCCGCAAAAATTTTTGACCACGGTGAAGCCGTTTTTTTCCGAATATTTCTGGATGGCGTGGCCGATGTCGCCAAGGTGCGCGCCGGGGCGGATTTGCAGGATGCTTAAATAAAGCGCCTGCTGGCAGATCTGCATCAACCTTCTGGCGCGTATGGAGGGTTCGCCGACGAAAAACATGGCGCTGGTGTCGCCGTGATAGCCGTTTTTGATGACGGTGATGTCGATGTTGATGATGTCGCCGTTTTTCAGCGATTTGTTGCCGGGAATGCCGTGACAGACCTGGTGGTTGACCGAAGTGCAGATGGATTTGGGAAAACCCTTGTAATTGAGCGGTGCCGGAATGGCTTTTTGCACGTCGACGATGTAGTCATGGCAGATCCGGTCGATCTGATCGGTAGTGATGCCGGCGCGCACGTGCGGGGCTATCATTTCCAGTACTTCCGCCGCCAGTCTCCCGGCTACGCGCATTTTTTCGATTTCGTCGGCTGTTTTGATGGTAATGCTCATGAGGACAAGGTCAGTTCGCCGACTAGCGGCCAGGGGGGTAAACAAGGCGTCGCGCCGGTTTTGCGCGGGCGCGGATTGTTGAGGACAGCCAATCATGGTATAAAGCAGCGCCAATTTTGGCAAGACGAACCACACACACGCCGACACATTCGGTTGGGTGCCGGAACTTTCGAGTACCGGTTACCGGATGGGGCGTGTGGAGGCCTAACCCTGACCGGTCACCGGTCATTTTTATTTTTGGAGTATTTAGTTAATGGCAAACGTAACCATGCGCCAGATGCTGGAAGCTGGCGTGCACTTCGGTCACCAGACTCGCTACTGGAATCCGAAAATGGCGCCGTATATTTTCGGTGCGCGCAGTCAGATTCACATCATCAATCTGGAAAAAACCCTGCCGATGTTCAACGACGCCATGAAATACATGGAACAGTTGGCAGCGAATCGGGGCAAAGTTTTATTCGTCGGCACCAAAAAAGCCATACGCAAAACGGTGGAAGAAGAGGCCAGCCGTTGCGGCATGCCTTTCGTCAACTATCGTTGGCTGGGCGGCATGCTGACCAACTTCAACACCATCAAAAAATCCGTTTCGCGCCTCAAGCAACTGGAAGGCATGCGTGACGACGGCAGTTTGAGCCGTTTCAACAAAAAAGAAGCGCTGGGCATGATGCGCGAGTTGGAAAAGCTGGAACGCAGCCTGGGCGGCATCAAGAACATGGACCGCCTGCCGGACGCCTTGTTTGTGCTGGATGTCGGGCATGAAAAAAATGCCATCGCCGAAGCCGTCAAGCTGGGCATCCCCGTGGTCGCGGTGGTGGATTCCAACAACAATCCCGCCCACGTCGATTACATCATCCCCGGCAACGACGATTCGATCCGCGCCGTGCAGCTGTATACCCAGACGGCTTCCGCTTCCATCACGAGCGGCAGAACCGCCGATAGCGGCCCGGCCGCCATGCAGGATGAGTTTGTCGAAATGGACGAAACTGCTGCCGACACTGAGTTGGCGGAATAGTTCGTTAGGGGCTGGGGATTAGGGGCCAGGATTTAGCGGCCTGAAATCTAGTCCCTAGCCCCTGGCCCCGGCCACTTAGGTTTTATGAACATCAATATATAGTGAGTTGTGAGGTTTTGATTTAAATGAATATCACTGCGGCAATGGTGAAGGAATTACGGGAACGCACCGGTTCCGGCATGATGGAATGTAAAAAAGCGCTGACAGAGGCCAATGGTGACATGGAAGCGGCTATCGAAAATATGCGCAAATCGGGTTTGGCCAAGGCCGATAAAAAAGCCGGGCGCGTGGCCGCCGAAGGCTGTGTCTGCGTGAAGCTGAGCGGTGACGGCAAAACCGCCGCCATGGTGGAGATCAACAGCGAAACGGATTTCGTCGCCAAGGCCGACGATTTCATCAAGTTCGCCAACGACGTTACCGATGCCCTGCTGGCAAATCCCGTGGCTGACCTGGAAGCACTGCAAGGCTTGTCGCTGGGTGGCGCCACGGTGGACGAAACGCGCCGCGCCCTGGTCGCCAAGCTGGGCGAAAACCTGTCGCTGCGCCGTTTCGAACGCTATACCAGCGACGGCGTGTTGGCTGGTTACAGCCACGGCAGCCGCATCGGTGTGCTGGTGGAACTGAAAGGCGGCAGCGCTGAATTGGGCCGTGACATCGCCATGCACGTAGCCGCCAGCAAGCCGGTATGCGTCGACGAAAGCGGCGTGGCGCCGGAATTGATCGCCAGGGAAAAAGACATTTTTGTCGCGCAGGCGGCGGAAAGCGGCAAACCCGCGCAAATCGTGGAAAAAATGGTGCAGGGCCGCATCAGCAAATTCCTGGGCGAAATCACCCTGCTGGGTCAGCCTTTCGTGAAAAACCCGGATATCAGCGTAGCGGCTTTGCTCAAAGAGAAAGGCGCCGCCGTGACAGGCTTTACGCGCTATGAAGTGGGCGAAGGCATCGAAAAGGAAGAAAGCAATTTTGCCGAAGAAGTGATGGCTCAGGTGCGCGGCTCCTGAGATTTTTCAGGGGGGCCGTTTTGAGCGGAACGGGGTTTAAACCCCGTTCCAAACGTTTGTATACACCCGCGAGACTCTTCTGAGCGGGACGGGGTTTGAACCCCGTCCCAAACGTTTGTATATACCCACGAGACTCGTTGTAAAACTTACCTGGTGATGCGCGCCAAACGTTACGGACGGGGTGAATACCCCGTCCGGCCGGGGAAGCGTTGCGGACGGGGTGAATACCCCGTCCGGCCATAGGAATCAAACCATGTCGCCATTGAAATACCGCAGAATACTGCTCAAACTTAGCGGTGAAGCCTTGTTGGGCGAAGGCCGTTGCGGCATAGACGCAACGATACTCCAGCGCATCGCAACGGAAATTTGCGAACTTTGCCAAGCCGGAGTGCAAACCGCCGTGGTGATCGGCGGCGGCAACATTATCCGGGGCGCTGACAAAGCTTCCGAAGGGCTGGATCGGGTCACCAGCGACCACATGGGCATGCTGGCTACGGTGATCAACGCCCTGGCCATGCAGGATGCCATTGAACACGCAGGGGTTCCGGTGCGGGTGATGTCCGCGCTGAAAATCAACCAGGTATGTGAAGACTACATACGCCGCCGCGCCGTGCGCCACTTGGAAAAGGGCAGGGTAGTGGTGTTCGCCGCCGGCACCGGCAACCCGTTTTTTACCACGGATTCCGCAGCCAGCCTGCGCGCGGTGGAAATCAACGCCGAAATTCTCATCAAAGCCACCAAAGTCGACGGCGTTTATTCGGCCGACCCCTTGAAACATCCTGACGCTACTTTCTATTCGCGCCTCACTTACGATCAAGCCCTGGACCAGCGGCTCAACGTCATGGACGCCACGGCTTTGGTATTGTGCCGCGATCATCGCATTCCGCTGCGGGTCATGAACGTGTTCGAAGACGGCGCGGTCATGCGTCTGGTGCGCGGCGAAGAAATCGGTTCATTGATTGAAGCAGGGTAAACCATGATTGACGATATTTTACAAAGCGCGACCGGCCGCATGGTCAAAAGCGTGGAATCACTGAAACACGAACTGGCCAAAATCCGCACCGGGCGCGCCAATCCCAGTTTGCTGGATCACATTACGGTGAATTACTACGGGACGGAAAGCTCTTTGCTGAAAGTGGCGAACGTCAACGTGGAAGATTCCCGTACTTTGACCATTACGCCTTGGGATAAAGGCATGGTACCCGCCATCGAAAAAGCCATCATGACTTCGGATCTGGGCTTGAATCCGGTTACCTCGGGCACCGTTATCCGCGTCCCCATGCCGGCACTGACCGAGCAACGCCGCAAAGATCTGGTCAAAGTCGTGCGTGCCGAGGGTGAAAACGGCCGCGTGGCGCTGCGCAATATCCGCCGCGATGCGATTTCCGAAGTCAAGGAAGCACTGAAGGAAAAGCTGGTGACCGAGGACGAAGACCGCCGCGCCCAGGAGCAAATTCAAAAGCTCACGGACAAATACGTCAAAGAGGTCGACAAGCTGTTGGAAGAAAAGGAAGCGGACCTGCTACAGATGTAGGGTACGCTGTGCGTACCTTCATGCCTCGCAAGGTACGCACAGCGTACCCTACGCAGTAAATAGCAGATCCGTATATGCAGGGTATATTCGTTGTCGAAAATCGCCTTAAACCCAGTTTAGCCAACCGTGTCGATTAATCAGGCGAAGGACCACATACCGCGTCATCTCGCCATTATCATGGACGGCAACGGGCGCTGGGCCAAGCAACGTTTATTGCCGCGTACGGCGGGGCATACGGCGGGTATCGTCTCGGTGCGGAAAATCGTGCGCTATTGCGCCGACCAGGGCATCAAGGTACTTACCTTGTTCGCCTTCAGCCGCGAGAATTGGCGGCGTCCCGTCGATGAAGTTTCCGTGCTGATGGATTTGTTTGTGGATGCTTTGTCCAGGGAAACCCAGCAATTACACGACAGAGGCATACGTTTGCAGGTGATCGGGGAGCGCAGCGCTTTCAACGAACGCTTGCAACGCCGCATCGCTGAATCGGAAGCCTTGACCGTCGGCAATACCGGCATGCACTTGGTGATTGCCGGCAATTATGGCGGGCGCTGGGACATTCTTCAGGCTGCGCAGCAACTGGCCCATGCCGTGCAACAGGGCCGCTTGCAGCCGCATGAAATCAACGAATCCCTGCTGGATCAACACCTGGCTACGGTAGGCTTGCCGGAACCGGATTTGTTGATCCGCACCGGCGGCGAACAGCGCATCAGCAATTTTCTGCTTTGGCAGATGGCCTATACCGAATTATATTTCACTCCCACCCTGTGGCCGGATTTCGACGAAGCACAACTGGCGTTGGCTTTGCAGGACTTTGCCGCGCGTGAACGTCGATTTGGCTATACCGGCGAGCAGGTGCAGGCGGGTATTTAAAGTGGTATCGGTAAAATATTCATCGTTCCCACGCTCGGCGTGGGAATGCAGCCCGCGACGCTCTGCGTCGCGGTTTGGCCTTAAGCCTTCGGGCAAAGACGGGACGCAGAGCGTCCCAGGAGGCGTTCCCACGCCGAGCGTGGGAACGATAAAAAAGCGTACCCTACGTTTTTGCGTTTAATTCTTCAAAAGCAGACATCTCATGCAAATATCGAAAAAGAACTCCAATAACAGCGTCGTCGACGCCGATAGCAAACCTGATTTGACGCACAGAGTATTAACCGCCACGCTGGTTGCCGGGATAATTATCCCCGCAGTATGGTGGCTGCCCACTTTGTGGTTTGCCACCGTGTTTGGCGGCATTGCCGCACTGGCCGCCTGGGAATGGGCCGGCTTGTCGGCACTGGAATCCAAAGCCGGTCGGTGGCTTTACTGCGGGGCTTTTTTATTGAGCATGGTCAGCTATCACTATTGGCTGGCGTATTTATTCGACTGGTTCATGTGGCCGGTATTGGCCTGGTGGGTCGGTCTGGCTATCGCTTTGCGCCAGTTCCCGCAAAAACTGCTGCAATTAAAGCTGCCGGTAGCGGCTAAATTGCTGATGGGCTATTTTGTCCTGATGTCGGCCTGGATCATGTTTGTCTGGCTGCACGTCAATTTCGGCGCCCAGCAAGTGCTGTATTTGCTGGTCTTGGTTGCTGTGGCGGATATGGCCGCCTATTTCGCCGGCAAACGCTGGGGGTTCACCAAATTACTGCCGGAAATCAGCCCCGGCAAAACGGTGGAAGGCCTGTATGGCGCTTTGGGTGGCGCTTTGCTGCTGGCCTTGCTGGTAGGCGGTTATTTCTACGGCTTTGCCAACCGCTGGGACGGCATGGTGTTCGGCGATTTTGTGCTGCTGTCGCTGATGACCGTGCTGGTATCGGTTTGTGGCGATATGTTCGAAAGCCTGCTCAAGCGTCAGCGCGGCGTGAAAGACAGCGGCACCTGGCTACCGGGCCACGGCGGCGTGCTGGACCGCATCGACAGCCTGCTGGCCGCTGTGCCTTTCTTTTATGCCGGTTGCGCGCTGCGGGAGATTTTTTTCCGATGAAGAAGGGTATTTGCATACTCGGCTCCACCGGCTCCATCGGCGTCAGCACGCTGGACGTGGTGGCGCGTCACCCCGATCAGTACCGGGTCGTGGCGCTGACCGCCAATAAGAACGGCGATTTATTGTTGGAGCAGTGTCTACAGCATCGACCGGATTACGCCGTATTGCTGGATACTGCGCAGGCGCAAGACTTTCCGGCGCGTCTACAAGCCGCTGGACTTACCAGCACACAAGTGCTGAGCGGCACCGAGGCCCTGCAAAAAGTGGCGGTGCTGCCGGAAGTGGACGCAGTGATGGCCGCTATCGTCGGCGCAGCCGGACTGCTGCCTACCCTGGCTGCGGCTGAAGCGGGCAAACACGTACTGTTGGCCAACAAAGAAGCGCTGGTGATGTCCGGGCCGTTGTTCATGCAGGCCGTGGCGCGTGCCAACGCCACCTTGCTGCCCATCGACAGCGAACACAACGCCATTTTTCAGTGCATGCCGGCCAATTACCGCGCCGGTTCCAGGGCCAAGGCCGCGCGCCGCATACTGCTCACCGCATCCGGCGGTCCTTTCCTCAACACGCCGCTGGATCAATTGCACGACGTCACCCCGGACCAGGCTTGCGCCCATCCCAAATGGGACATGGGCCGCAAAATTTCCGTCGATTCCGCCACCATGATGAATAAAGGGCTGGAGTTGATCGAAGCCTGCCTGCTGTTCAACATGGCGCCGGATGACATTCAGGTGGTGATACACCCGCAGAGCATCATCCACTCGCTGGTCGATTACGTCGACGGCACGGTACTGGCGCAAATGGGCAATCCCGACATGCGCGTGCCCATCGCCCACGCCCTGGCCTGGCCGGAGCGCTTCGAGTCCGGCGTCGCGCCGCTGGACTTGTTCGCGGTCGGACAGTTGAATTTCATGGCGCCCGATTTCGCCCGCTTCCCCTGTCTGCGCCTGGCATACCAGGCCATACGCGCCGGCGGCATCATGCCTGCCGTGCTCAACGCGGCCAACGAAATCGCCGTCGAATGGTTTTTGGACGGCCGTTTGCGCTTCACGCAGATTCCCGCCGTTATCGAACACACCATGCAGCAATTCACGGCGGATGCCGCCGACTCGATCGACCACATTCTGCAAGCCGACGCGGCGGCCCGACGCCAGGCACGTGACTATATTGAACAATTACCTTGATAATAATTTTCCGATCCGGCTTATCGATGTAGGGTACGCTGTGCGTACCGTTCGACGCCCTCGAAGGTACGCACGGCGTACCCTGCGAGATTGGCTCGATACCTGCCATGTCACGCCATTCAGAGCAGTTGTTTCTGACCCAATCTAAAACCTATGCATACCCTGTTTTTCTTTCTGTTGGCGCTGACGGTATTGGTAGCCTTCCACGAACTCGGCCATTACTGGGTGGCCAAGCGGCTGGGGGTAAAAGTGCTGCGCTTTTCCATCGGCTTCGGCTCGGTGTTGTGGCGTTACCAGAAACAGCCCGACGACACCGAATTTACGCTTTCCGCCATCCCTTTGGGTGGTTACGTGAAAATGGCCGACGAGCGGGAAGGGCCTGTGGACGAGGCCGATTTGCCGCGCGCATTCAACCGGCAGGCGTTGTGGATACGCGCTGCGGTAGTGGCGGCCGGACCACTGGCCAATTTGGGCTTGGCGATTGCCCTGATCTGGCTGGTGCTGGTATTGGGCGAAATCGGCGCCCGCCCGGTGCTGGGGCCACCGGAACCCAACGGTCTGGCGGCCCAGGCCGGGTTTGCCGCAGGGGACGAAATCACCGCCGTGGCGCAGCGTTCCACGCCCACCTGGTTTCAAGTCTGGGGCTATTTGCAGGAACTGTCGGTCGACAGCGGCCCCATCGTCGTGAGCGTTACCACCGCCGACGGTGCCACGGCCGAACGTGTGTTGCAGGTTGCGCCGGAAATGGCGGGACACCCGGATCTGTTTGCCAAAGCGCTGGGATTCAAACCCTGGGAGCCCAAGCTGGCGGCAGTGCTGGATAAAGTGGTGCCGGATGGCGCCGCCGCCCAGGCCGGCTTGCAAACCGGCGATCATTTGCTCAAAGCCGACGCTAACCCCATCGAAAACTGGCATCGCTGGGTCGACTACGTGCGGCAGCGGCCGGAGCAGGCCATCGAACTGGTCTTTGAGCGCGACGGCGTGCGCATGAACGCGACGATACGCCCCAAAGCCGTCACGGAAAACAACGAAACGGTGGGTAAAATCGGCGCGACCGTGTTGATCCCCGACGACGTCAAAGCGCAAATCCAGACCGAATACCGCTTGGGACCCTGGCCGGCCTTGCAGGAAGCCACGCGGCGCACGGCCGAATATTCCTGGTTGACGCTGAAAATGATAGGCCGCATGTTTACCGGCGAAGCCGCGCTGGACAACCTCAGCGGCCCGATCAGCATCGCCCAGTACGCCGGCCAGTCCGCCAGCATGGGCTGGACCCAGTTTCTCAAATTTCTGTCCGTCGTCAGCATCAGCCTGGGCGTGCTCAATCTGCTGCCCATACCGGTGCTGGACGGCGGTCATCTGGCTTTTTTCCTGGCGGAAGCCATCCAGGGACGCCCGCTGTCGGAATCAGCCATGGCTTTATTTCAGCGCATCGGCATGGCCTTTTTGATTTTCCTGATGGGCCTGGCGATGCTGCTGGACATTCAGCGTTTATTTACTTGAGTTTTACCCGGATACCAGACATGAAAAATCGGATTGGAACAGTCATTGCCGTTGGTTTAATGTTGATGGCCGCTGCCGTCGGCGCGGACGAGGCGAAAAGCAGCGATGCCAACAAAGCCATCACGGACGCCTTGCTCAAAGTATTTCCCAACACCCAGGCCGAGTCCATCAAGCCTTCCGAAGTGCCGGGATTGTACGAGGTCGTGGTAGGGCCGACCTTGCTTTACATGTCAGCCGACGGGCGTTACCTGATGCAGGGCAAGCTGATCGACATCGAAGCGCGCGAAGACGTCACCGAACCCAAGCTGGCCGCCGCCAGGGTGCAGGCGCTCAACAAAGTCGGCGAGAGCAAGATGATCATCTTCGGCGCCAAGCCCGCCAAATACACCGTATCGGTGTTTACCGACATCGATTGCGGCTATTGCCGCAAATTGCACTCGGAAATCGACCAGTACCTGGCTCAGGGCATTACCGTGCGCTACTTGTTTTTCCCCAGAGCCGGCGAAGACTCCGAGTCGTACCGCAAAGCCGTCTCGGTCTGGTGTGCCAAAGACCGCAATACCGCCTTGACCCAGGCCAAGCGCGACCAGCCGGTAGAACGCAAGGAATGCGAAAACCCGGTGCTGCAACACATGGACCTGGCCAAAGCCATGGGCACCAACGGCACGCCGATGATTGTCACGGAAGGCGGGGAAATCATTCCGGGATATGTCAATGCCAAACAACTGGTGCAGATGCTGGCCTTCGAAAAATCCGGCCAAAAAGTCAGCACAGAAGGAGCTAAAGCCGACGGTGTGAAAAAGCCTTAAATCCGGCCTGCCATCATGAACATTAATCCCGACCTGCTTTTCGCTCCCTATGTTTTGGGGGCCATTACGTTGCGCAACCGCCTGGTTATGGCGCCGCTGACCCGCTGCCGCGCCGGTCAGCCTGGCAATGTGCCGACTCCGTTGAACGCCGAATATTACCGTCAGCGGGCGTCCGCTGGATTGATCATCAGCGAAGCGACGCAAGTGTGCCAGACAGGGCAGGGCTATCCTGCGACGCCGGGCATACACACGGCGGAACAAGTCGCCGGCTGGCGCATGGTGACCGATGCCGTACACGCCGCGGGCGGCAGAATTTTTATGCAGCTTTGGCACGTGGGGCGCGTTTCACACCCGGCCTATCAACCCGGTCATGGATTGCCGGTGGCGCCTTCCGCCATCGCGGCGGCGGGGAAGGTCAGGTTTATCGATGCAAATGGGCAAATTGCCGAAGCCCCACTCCCCACTCCGCGCGCTTTGGCTTTAGAGGAATTGCCGGGCATCGCGCGGCAATACGCCGAGGCCGCCCGGAATGCATTGCAGGCCGGTTGCGATGGTGTGGAAGTGCACAGCGCCAACGGCTATTTGCTCGATCAGTTTCTTAATTCGCACAGCAACCGGCGTTGCGATGCTTATGGCGGTTCCGCGCCCAATCGTGTGCGGCTGCTTTTGGAAGTGGTGCGGGCAGTATGCGAGGTATGGGGCGCCGAGCGGGTAGGGGTGCGCTTATCGCCGCTGGGTAACTTCAACGATGTGGCGGACGACAATCCGCCGGAAACGTTCGGCTACGCGGCGGAGCGCTTGGATGAGCTGGGACTGGCTTATTTACACTTGGTGGAGCCCGGACACGCCGGTAGCGCACCGTTTGCCGCCGTGCCCGGCAGCGAGGCCGTCATGGCGCTGATGCGTGAAAAATTCCGGGGAACATTGCTGGTGTGCGGCGGTTATGACCGCGGCAAGGCCGAGGCAGCCCTGGCCCATGGCCGCGCCGATTTGATCGGCTTCGGGCGCTCGTTCATCGCCAATCCCGACCTGCCGGAACGGCTGCGGCGCCGGGCGGCGCTGAATACGCCGGATCCGGCTACGTTTTATGGCGGGGGTGCGGCGGGATATGTGGACTATCCCGCTCTGGCTTAAATTGCCCAAGGAAATGGTGATGGTTAAAACAATAATGCCTTCCGGTAATGGAAACATTAATGACGATGTTACCGGTGGAAGCCCAGCGGTAACGTCATCCGGCATTAGTCGCGGCATGATGATCATTGCACTGGTGTTTTTCATGGGGCTTATGTCCGCCGGTTATGCCATTAATGTTTATACTCAGTCAGTGGATGCGCTGGTCGAAGACACCAAAACCAGTGCCGAACAGTTTGAAAAACTATTTAATGACCGCGTAGAAACCCGTTTGGAAACCCTTAAGCTTGCCATGCTGTCCCTGTTGCAAAATGGCGCAATGGTTTCTGCGTTCGTGCGCGATGACCGCGCTGCGCTGATTGCAAGCGTGGCGCCTTTTTTTCAGGACGTGCTGCTGAAACAGTTTCAGATTACTAAACTCGGCTTTTTCACGCCTCCAGCCACCGTCTATCTCCAGGCGGATGATTTAGGCGTGTTTGGCGCGGATCTTTCCCTGATACGCAAAACCGTGGCTACAGCTACTGGGCGTGGAGAAGTCGTGATAGGGGTGGAAGCGGGCAAAGATATTATCGGATTGCGCGTGGTTATCCCTATCGTCGATAAAAATCGCGTTCAGGGCGCGATTTCCGTCACTGATCCCATTAATAACGCGCTGGACCACGCCAGCGAAATCAGCGGATTGGAATATGCCGTCGGCCTGGACAGAGAACGCGCCGAGCAAACCGAGCATATGTTCGACCCGAAGATCGACGTTATTCGAGACAGCGATGTTTATTATATTTACTCCTCCCCCACACTCCACCAGTTATTCCGCAACATGGATTTCAATCCTCGTTCGCTGCATGAAGCGCTGGTACCGTCGGGCAATCGTAAAATGTTCGTCAAGAGTTTTTCGGTTAAAAATTTTGCGGGAAAACCCACCATGGTGGTTTCCAGTGTGAGCGATTTAACCGAAGCGCTTATCGAAG
>SCQD01000175.1 GCA_004299145.1 Methylococcaceae bacterium
GCCGCACCGGGCATGGCGGTGTCGCCCGGTTCCAGCCGGCGCTGCACGATTTCGCCGTCGAATGGGGCGACCAGCGTGGTTTCGCCCAGGTGACGGCCTTGCGCGCCGCGCTGAGCGAAGCCGAATCGCACCTGGCCGAAACCACGCTGGTCGCCCCATTCGACGGCGAAATCGTGCAGCGCCGGCTGGAACCGGGCGACACCGCCATGCCCGGTGCGGCGCTGCTGGTGCTGCAATCAGAAAGCCTTAGTGATTCCGCTACGCGGCGGCTTTCAGGAAGCCTTAGTGATACCGCTGCGCGGCGGCTTTCAGGAAGCCTTAGTGATACCGCTGCGCGGCGGCTTTCGCAACTGCGCTTGCGCGTCGAAGCCGCCGTTCCGGAACACTGCGCGCGTTTTCTGAAACCCGGCGACAGCTTGCAGGTACGCATTGACGCACAAAGCTACCCCGCCGTGCTCGAAGAAATCGCCCCGGCGGCCGACCCGGCCAGCCACACGGTTTTCGTCAAAGCCGGCCTGGACACGCCCGCCGACGTACAACCGGGAGCCTATGCCCGGCTGGAGCAAGCTTGCGGCCAGCGCACGGCGCTGCTGATACCCGCCACCGCCGTCAGCCGTTCCGGGCAATTGGAAAGCGTGCGCCTGCTCCAGGCGGATCGGGTGATATTGCGCCATGTGCGTACCGGCAAGGTCCGCGATGGACAAGTGGAAGTGCTGGCCGGGCTGGCGGCAGGGGATGTGGTGCTGGTAAGCCACAGGTGAGTTTTCGCGGGTTCCGCTGGTTCCTGCTGGTTCCCAAGCTCCTGCTTGGGAACCCGGCCCGGGAAGCTCCGGCTTCCCGAGCTTTCCGCCGCTCAAGTTCCCCGCCTGTTAAAGCCAGCATAGAGTGTTAAGCTTCAATAGCGCCGTTACGCTCAATAACCGAGGTTAAATATGTACGCCCTGAACATTTGGCTTGATCGCCGAGCACCGCCAAGAGGTGGCGCGTGAAAACAACTGCTGAGCCGGTTTACGTGCTGGATGCCTGCTCACGCATCAAAATATAAACGCACCGGGAAATCGCCATCATGAACGCCGCCGCAACCGTCCAACGCGGCTTCACCGCCGCCATCGTCAAAACCTTCATCACCTCCAAGCTGTCGCTGCTGCTGCTCATCGCCTCCTTGCTGGCCGGGCTGGCCGCCCTGCTGCTGACGCCGCGCGAGGAAGAGCCGCAAATCGTGGTGCCGGTGGCCGACGTGTTCGTGCACATGCCCGGCGCTTCCGCCGAGGAAGTGGAAAAACTGGTGGCCACGCCGCTGGAAGCCCGCTTGCGCGAAGTGGACGGCGTGGAATACGTCTATTCCGCTTCCCGCGCCGGCGAGGCGATGGTAACCGTGCGCTTTTACGTGGGCGAAGACCGCGAAGACAGCCTGGTCAAGGTCTGGAACAAATTGATGTCCAACCAGGACGCCATCCCGCCCGGCGTCAGCGACTGGATCGTCAAGCCGGTGGAAATCGACGACGTGCCCATCGTCACCCTGACGTTGTCCTCCGCCAACGGTCATGGTGCGCGCGCCGCTCCCGACATTGAACAGCACACGCGCCATGACCGTTCCCCTCACCCCGGCCCTCTCCCTGAGGGAGAGGGAGAACAAGGTCGCCGCGATTTTTACAATACTGTTTACGATACCGCAGCCCTGCGCCGCCTGGCCGACGAATTGGCGGACAAGCTGGGCCAGGTCAAAGACAGCGGCAAAATCACCGTCACCGGCGGTGAATTGCGCCGCGCACTGGTTTACCCCGATGCCGCCCGGCTGGCGGCGCACGGCATCGCCCTGCTGGACGTCATGCGCGTGCTGGAAACAGCCAACGTCAACGTGCAGGCGGGCCACTTCGAGCAAAACAACCGCGTACTCCGGCTGGACGCCGGCCCGGTTTTGCGCAGCGTGGACGAACTGGCCGATCTGGTGGTGGCTGCGCCGAACGGCAGACCCGTGTATTTGCGCGAGGTCGCCACGGTCAGCGACGCTCCCGCCGAAAGCGACAGCTATACCCGCATCGGCTTCGGCGCGGCGGCGACATCCAGCCGTCAGGCGGACGCCACGGCACCGGCCCAGGCAGGCGAAGAGCGCCAAGCCGTCACCCTGGCCGTATCCAAGCGCAAAGGCGCCAACGCCGTGGCGGTGGCGCAAGACACTATCCATACCGTGCAAGGCTTGTACGGCACGCTCATTCCCGAAGACGTCACCGTCAGCATCACCCGTGACTACGGCGAAACCGCCGACCACAAGGTCAACGAACTGATGAAGCACCTGGCGATAGCCATCGCCACCATCATCGTGTTGCTGGCGTTGACGCTGGGGCCGAAAGAAGCGCTGATCGTCGCCATCGCCGTGCCGATGACGCTGGGCGTGACCTTGCTGTTCGACCTGGTGTGTGGCTACACCATCAACCGCGTCACCCTGTTCGCGCTGATTCTCTCGCTGGGGCTGTTGGTGGACGATCCCATCGTCGACGTGGAAAACATCTACCGCCACTTTAAACTGCACCAAGAACCGCCGCTGGAAGCGACGCTCACCGCCGTGGACGAAGTGCGCCCGCCGACCATTTTCGCCACCTTCACGGTAATCGTGTCGTTTCTGCCGCTGTACTTCATCACCGGCATGATGGGGCCGTACATGGGACCGATGGCCTTCAACGTGCCCATCGCCATGCTCATGTCGCTGCTGGTCGCGTTCACCGTCACGCCCTGGGCCAGCTATCACCTGCTGCAAAGCGAATACGGCAAAGGCGATGCCGCTCCCTTCGACCTCAAAACCAGCTGGGCCTACCGTTTCTACCAACGGGCGCTGGGCGGCCTGATCGCCACGCCGGCGCGCGCCCAGTGGTTCTTGTGGGCCACCCTGCTGGCGTTCGTCATCGCCGCCCTGCTGGCGGTCACCCGCGTAGTGCCGCTGAAACTGCTGCCGTTCGACAACAAAAACGAACTGCTGCTGGTCATCGACCTGCCGCGTGACAGCACGCTGGAGCAAACCGACGGCGTGGCGCGGGCGCTGGGCGGCTATCTCGCCACTGTCAACGAAGTCACCGATTATGAAAGCTACGTCGGCCTGGCCTCGCCCATGGACTTCAACGGCATGGTGCGGCACTACTACCTGCGGCGCGGCGGCGCGGCCGGCGAAATCCGCATCAATCTGCTGCCGAAAGAACAGCGCAAACAGCAGTCCCACGAAATCGCGCTGCGCATCCGTCCCGACATCGAACGGCTGGCCCGGCAACACGGCGCCAAGGTAAAAATCGTCGAAACCCCGGCCGGACCGCCGGTGCTGTCGACTTTCGTCGCCGAAGTCTACGGCCCGCTGGACCGCAGCTACGACGAACTGAGCGCGGTCACCGAGCGCGTGCGCGGCGAAGTGGAAAAAATCGACGGCGTGGTGGACGTGGACGACCTGGTGGACGAAGCGCAAACCCAGCTGCGCTATCAGCTCGACCGGCAAAAAGCCGCGCTGCACGGCGTGAGCGTACAGGAGGTTGCAAGCACGCTACGCATCGCTTTGAGCGGCGGCATGGCCGGCACCCTGCACGTTCCCGGCGAACGCCAGCCGCTGGAAATCAGCGTGCGCCTGCCGCGCAGCGAACGCTCGGCGAGCGCCGACCTGCAGGCCTTGCGCGTCAAAGCCGCCGACGGCGCGCTGCTGCCGCTGGGCGAGTTGGGCGCGATCACCGAAGAGCCGGTCGAGCGCACCATCTACCACAAAAACCTCAAGCGCCTGAACTACGTCACCGCCGAAATGGCCGGCCGCAGCCCGGTGGAAGCGGTGTTCGACTATTGGGACATCGAAGCGGCCAAGCCGCTGCCGCCGGGCTACAGCGTCGACCTGGCCGGTGAAGGCGAGTGGAAAATCACCGTGGACGTGTTCCGCGACCTGGGGCTGGCGTTCGGCGCGGCCCTGCTGATGATCTACGTGCTGCTGGTGGCCCAGACCGCCTCGCTGGGCCTGCCGCTGGTCATCATGGTGGCGATACCGTTGACCGTCATCGGCATCATGCCGGGCTTTTGGCTGCTGAACCTGTTCAGCAGCCCGGTAGCCGGCTACGACAACCCCATCCTGTTCACCGCCACCGGCATGATAGGCATGATCGCCCTGGCCGGCATCGTAGTGCGCAACTCCATCATCCTCATCGACTTCATCGGCAAGCTGCGCGAGCAAGGCGTCGCTTTGGCCGACGCCCTTATTGAAGCCGGCGCCACGCGGCTGCGCCCCATCTTCCTCACCGCCGGCGCCGCCATGTTCGGCTCCATCGTCATCACGCTGGACCCGATATTTTCCGGCTTGGCCTGGAGCTTTATCTTCGGCATCTTTGCCTCCACGGCGTTTTCCTTGCTGGTGGTGCCGGTGGTTTATTACCTGCTGCATCGGCGCACATAAATACGCCGGCTCGCGTTCTTTACAGAAGTTTGCCGGCTTCAATAATTCAGCATAACGCTCACGTTATCGCTGATGAAATTGGCGATGGCGATATCCGGCTTGCCGTCGTTGTTGAAATCGCCTACCGCCATGGCCATCGGTTGTGAGCCGGCCCGATAGCTGTTGCTGGCTTTGAACTTGCCGTTGCCCTGACCGAACAGTACGTTGGCGCCGCTGCGGGTCAGAGCGGCCAAATCGGGTTTGCCGTCACTGTTCAACTCGGCCATGACCACCGTTTGCGGCCCGGCGCTGGCGACTTTGCGCAGCGTGGAGCTGAACACGCCTTTGCCTTTGCCCAGCAGTATCCCGACGTTGTCGGCCCCCGAATTGGCGACGGCCAGATCGGGGATGCCGTCGTTGTCGACGTCGCCGATGGCCACGGAACCCGGCGCCGAGCCTTCCGGCAGCTTGAGGGTGCGCGACGGTTTGAACAGCGCGGCTTTTTGCCCCAGCAACAGGCTGACGCTGTCGCTGCCGGCATTGCTGACGGCCAGGTCGAGGTCGCCGTCGCGGTCCAGGTCGGCGACGGCGATGGCGCTGGGTTCGGACTCGCTGCTGAAATTGACGGCGTCGGCAAAGCTGCCGTCGCCCGCGCTCAGCAACAGGCTGATATTGTTGCTGCCGGCATTGGCCACGGTCAGATCGGTTTTGCCGTCGGCGTCGATGTCGCCGATGGCGATGGCTTTGGGTTTTTTCCCTACTTTGTAAGTCACGCCGGTCTGCAAGAGGCCGGTCCCATCGTTCAAAAACACGCTGATGTCGTTGCTGCCCCGGTTCGCCACCAGCAAATCCGGCTTGCCGTCGCCGCTTACCTCGCCGATCAGCGCATAATCCGGCGCCGTGCCCGTGACATAGCTCACCGCCGTATTGAACGTGC
>SCQD01000176.1 GCA_004299145.1 Methylococcaceae bacterium
GAAGTGAAACCGCTTAGCGCCGATGATAGTGTGGTTAAATCCATGCGAAAGTAGGACACCGCCAGGCACTTATCCCTAAAACCCGACCCCATAAGGTCGGGTTTTTTATTGCCTGTACAAAATAGTTTAAAGGGATTTTCAATGATTCAATGCCCCGCCGGTGCCAGTTTCCGGTGCATTTCCAGCACATTGCCGTCGGCGCACTTGTGGTAATCCACGCTATCCATCAACTGCCGGATCACGAAAATGCCCCGGCCACATTCATCCAGCGTTTCGAAGTCGGGCGATTGTACTTCTTTCAGGTCGAAGCCCGCGCCCTGGTCGTAGACCCTGATGCACAACTGATCGCCTTCGATGTGGATGTGCACGCGCAAGGTGTTGTCCTGCTCGGACAGCGCCGCGTGTTGGATCACGTTGGCCATGGCTTCCGTCAGCACCAGGTTCAGGTGATAGCCCAGCAGGTCGAGGTCGCCGGCGTATTCCTTGATTTCATGCACCAGCAGTTCCGCGATGTTGCCGATCAGGCTCAGATAGCGGGTGTGGGGCGGGACGGCGATTTGCAGGTCGATGTCGGTCTGATTCATGCGAGTTCTCCTGCCTTGGCGTGATTTAACGCGGCTTCCAGGTCGGGGTAAATGTCGAAGACCCGGTGCAGCCGGGTCAGCTCGAACATCGATTGTACGCGCGGTTGCAGTCCGGTCAGGATCAGGCTGCCCTGGCGCAGGTTGGCGTTTTTGTAACCGGAGAGCAAGGCGCCCAGTCCAGAACTGTCGATAAAGTGCACCGCCGACAAGTCGACGATCAGTTCATGGGTGCCGTTTTCCAGCAGCCGTTGCAGGTACTCTTTCAGTTCACCGGAGTTGTGGGCGTCCAGCCGCTCTTCCTGCAAGCTCAACAGGGTTTTTTCGTGCCTTTGTTCGGTGGTGATGTGCATGGTTGAATTTTGGTTTGGATCATTCGCTGGTTCCCAAGCTCTGCTTGGGAACCCCGTTTTGGAAGCTCCAGCTTCCCGTCAAGGCACGGCGCTATGGCGTGGCACTTTGGATGAACGCGAAGCCGGAGCTTCGCGGCGTGGGTTCCCAAGCGGAGCTTGGGAACCAGCGTACCCCACGACGACGCGCTATTCCACGCAGAGCAAGGCCATGCTGACGTCGTCTTCCAGCGGCGCTCCGTTTCGAAAGGCGTGCAGCGCCGCGATCAGCCGGTCGATGACGATTTCCGGTTCGCTGTCGCGGTTGCTGGAAAAAAGATCGCACAAGCGGGGTACGTCGAAAAACCGGCCTTGTTCGTTCTGCGCTTCGGTAACGCCGTCGGTATAAAGCAGCAAACGGTCGCCCGATTCGATTTGCAGGCTTTTTTCTTCGAACAGCACGTCTTTTTTTACTCCCAGAATCAGCCCTTCCGCATCCAATGGATCGCAGGCGGCGCTGCCGGCGCGGGACAGCAGCGGGCTGTTGTGTCCTGCGTTGGCATAGTACAGCCGGCGGCTGGCGAGGTCGAGCTGCAGATAGAACATGCTGATGAACAGGTCCGAGCCGCTGAGGTCTTCATACAGAAATTCGTTCAGCAGCGAAAGGATTTGCGCAGGGCCTTTGCCGTCGGCGGCAAAGCGCGTTTGCGCCAGCAAGGCGCTACGTGCTTCGGTCATGATCAGGGCGGCGCCGACGCTGTGGCCGGACACGTCGGCGATGACCACGTCCAGCCGGCCGTCGGTGTGGAAATAGTCGAAATAGTCGCCGCCGACGTGGGATGCGGGCAAGCAAATGCCGGCGACCGTCGCGCCCGCCACCCGCAACGACCGTTCCGGCAGCAGCGACAATTGGATCTGCTTGGCGATTTCCAGTTCGTGGCGTGCTTCGGAGGCGCGCCGCCGTTCCGTGACGTCGGTTTGTATGCCGATAAAATGCGTCAAAGCGCTGGCTTCGTCCCGTACCGGGGAAACGCGCAGCTCGTTCCAGAACGGGGTGCCGTCCTTGCGGTAGTTTTTCAAGACCACCGCGCAATCCCGCCCTGCACGCAAGGCGTCGGCAATTTCCCGCACGGCGGCGGGATCGGTGTCCGGTCCTTGCAACATACGCATATTGTGGCCCAGCAATTCTTCCTTGCCGTAGCCGGTGAGGCGGGTCAGCGCCGGGTTGACGTAGATGTTCGGACGACCGGCGGCGCGCGCGTCGGCGATGACGATGCCGACGTTGGCGGCTGCGATTGCCCTGTCGCGCAGCCGGAGTGCGTCTTCATACAGCTTGCGGTGGGTGACGTTGTGGTCGACGCCGCGCCATTTCACCAGCTTGCCGTCGGCGTCGAAGATCGGCTCGCCGGTGGATTCGGTGTACACGTCGTGGCCGTCGCGATGGCGATAGCGGTTCGACAGGTGGTTGAAGCGGTGGGTGTTCGGCGGCGGCGTTTTTTTCCAGCGCTCGCGGTCCTCGGGGGTGAGCAGGTCGAGGTAGTTTTTACCGAGGATTTCTTCCGGCTCGTAGCCCAGCATGTCGCTGACCGCGCTGCTGCAATAAATGTAGCGTCCCTCCGCGTCTTGTTCCCACAGCCATTCGCCGGCCATTTTCGCGACGTGGCGGAAGCGCGCTTCGCTTTCCTGCAGCGCTTGCTTGTCCCGTTTCAGTTCAGTCAGATCGTGCAGCACCGCTACGAACAGGCGCTCCTGGCCTAGCGGTGCTTCGCCGACGGACAGATAGAGCGGAAACAGCTCGCCGTTCTTGCGTTTGCCCATGACCTCGCGGCCGATGCCGATGATTTTTTTGATGCCGGTACGCAGGTAGTTCGCGAGGTAGCCGTCGTGGGCTTCGTGGTCCGGTGAGGGCATCAGCAGCTTGACGTTGCGGCCGGTCACTTCCGCCTGACTATAGCCGAACAGCTTTTCCGCCGCCGGATTGAACAGCTGGACGATGCCTCGCGTGTCTATGGCGATGACGGCGTCGACGATGGTGTTGAGGACGGCCGATAGTTTGATTTCGCTGTCGTGCAGCGCGATGTCGCACGATGGTGCGTGGGGTTCCGGCTGAAGAAAAACGTGGTCGGACATGCTCGGGTTTATTGGTCGATGGCTGCCGGCGGCAAGGCACATGCCGTTTCCCGTTGCTGTTCAGCGATGTGCAGTGCCAATTTCTGTTCCGATTCGCTCAGCGCTTGTTCGACCAGCTTGCGTTCGGTGATGTCGAGTATCGTGCCGAACATCTTCTGCGGCCGGCCGCCGCTACGCCGCACTTCTCCCAGTGCATAGAGGTGGCGCACGGCGCCGTCGGCCCGCAAAATGCGGTAGGTTTCTTCGTAGAGCTGGCCGGTGATCAGCGCCGACTCCAGCGCCTGCCGTATCCGGGTACTGTCCTCGGGATGCAGCAGCGACAGCACCAGGTCATGGCTGGGTTCGATGGCGCCGACGGCGTAGCCGTAAGTCTGGTACAACTCGTCCGACCAGATTTCCTGACCGCCGGCGATGTCCCATTCCCAGCTGCCCAGATGGGCGATGGTTTGAGCGGCGCGCAGCCGTTCGCTCTGCTGTTCCAGCGCGGCGTGGGTGCGTTTGATTTCGGTGGCGTATTCCCCCAGCCGTACATAGGGTTGCCGCACGCTTTGTACGAATACCGCCTGGTAAAGCATGCCGTAGGCCAGCACTTTGTAGACGTGGCCCAGCACGTTGAATATATCGCTGACGTGGGCGTAGAGCGTGAAGCACAGTTCGCTCAGCATGGTCATGCACACCGCCATCATCAGCATGGGCGCGTCGAACTCCCGCGTTTCGCGGATGCGTGGCAGCAGCGCCGCGGCGGTAATGCCCAGCAGGCCGACGATCAGGTACTCGGCGTAAATTTTGTAGGCCGTCAGTCCCCGGCCTTCCTCGAAGGTGGGCGGCAGCCAATCAAGATGGTAGAGACCCAGCCAATAACACAGAGCGGTGATGGTCAGGCTGCCCGCCAGCAGGCCGTAGCGCGAACCGGGTTGGTCGAACGGCTGCCAGGGCCGCAGGCTGACCACCAGTAAGGCGATGGTTCCCTGCAAGCGTCCTGCCAGCCAGAAAAAAATGCCTTTTTGCACGCCAGCGGGCGTGACGAAATCGGGCATGCCTTTGTAGGACAGGGTATGGGCAAAATCCAGCAGGGCGACGCCGAGAAAAGCGCAGGCGATGATGATGACGTTGCCGGCGCGTTCGCGGCTATAGGCGTGCCAGCCCACGCTGAAAATCAAACAGGCCACCACCACGGCGAAGGTTTCCGCGAAAGTGTGCAGGGGCAGGAAATCTTCCAGGGATTCGAATGCGTTGGGCAGCGGCACCAGCACCGCAACAATAAAAAGGACGGCCGCTAAGGTGAAGAGCAGTCCCGGAACAGGCAGTCGTATTCTCTTTAGCACCGGTGCATTCCTGAGCGTGATGATGGGCAGGGGTAAATTTAACCACGAAAAGCACACAAGATACGAAAGCCGTAGGTACGCTGTGCGCACCGTTCGATGCCCTCGAAGGTACGCACAAGACCATAAGATGCGCAAAGGTTATGGATGTGCCGACGACAGGAGGCGCATCTGTCGCGAGCGATGCGCTTCCCTTCGTTCAGCACATCTATGGCAGCTGGCTTAACTTAATGGCAGTGACGTCCTACCTGGGAGCGTAACAGGGCCTTTGTGTTCTTTTCGGTGAAAAATTACGGATTTTTGCCCTTCAACTGCCGCAATTCATGGCAAGCCCTATTTGTGCAACAGCACGTCCTTGGCCAGGTTGATCTTGGCGGCGAGATAGTCGGAGCCGCCCCGGTCGGGGTGAAATTTCTGCATCAGGCGGCGGTGGGCGGCGATGATGTCTTTTTGTGCGGCGGCAGGCGGTACGCCGAGGACGTTATACGCTTCTTCGCGCGTCATTTTGCCGTTCGTGGCGCTTTTTTTGCCGCGCGGCGGGTCTTGCGTCGAGCCGCGCCGCCAGCCGGCGCCGTATTGCCGGTTCAAATAACCTTCCAGCAAAGCCGCCGAAGCGTGGTCAGCGGATCGCAGTTCGGCCAGCAGTGCGAGCAATTGATCCATGTTCAGCGCCTGCAAGGGCCGGCCGGCAAAGCGCCCACCCAACACCACGCCTTGCACGGCACCGCTGAGCGCGTCCATCTGCATCCGCAGCCAGGCGGTCTCCACCGTGCGCTGCCCGTTCTTGAAGCGCAACACGGCAACGGTCTGCCGCCACAGGTTTCGCGCCACGGCCAGCCAGCGCAGCACTTGCGGCAGGTTGCGCGCAAAATAGGCGGCGCCGGTTCCCAACGCGGCAAAAAACCACGTCAGTTTTCCGCTAAGCGCCAGCAGCAGCAATACCAATATCGCACCAATCATGCCGATGCGGTGCCAATGCCCCGTCAGACGTGGCGCCAGGACGCGCCAAAGCTGCTGGGCGCCGTAAAAGCACAGCCCCAGCAGTACAGTGAGCAACAACAGTCTGATCAATCCATTCCCTCGCTGGTCGAACGCGCCGGATAGCGGCGCTATGGCAATGCAAAAATAATCGTTAAAGGCAAGAAACGTGCCGCGATGGCTGCAGTGATGCGCGGTGGGCTTTATGATGCGGCTTGCGGCAGGGGATGCCAAGGGGGGGATGGTTGGAACGAGGGCGGAACGGGCTGGTGGTCCGTTCCGCCCTCGTTGCATTTGTTAGTGCAGTTTTGTGCTAATGCAGGATCGGGATTACAAATTCCAGCCCGTGGTGAACGATAAGTTCCCACACGGGAAGCCGGAGCTTCCCGGGCCGGGTTCCCAACCTGGAGGTTGGGAACCAGAGCCATCCGCTGTCCGGCGGAGCAGAGGAATCGATCAGCTTACATGCTGCAACAACCCGTTCAAGCGCCGCACGAACGATGCCGGGTCATCCAGTTGGCCGCCTTCCGCCAATACCGCCTGGTCGAACAACACCTGGGTCAGGTCGTTGAAGCGGGCGTCGTCGGTTTCGGCGTGGAGCTTTTGCAGCAGCGCATGGTTGGGGTTGATTTCGAAAATCGGCTTGCTGCCGCCCATGGTGGGTTGGCCGGCGGATTTTAAAATCCTTTCCATGGTGCGGCTCATGCCATACGATTCGCTGACCAGACAGGCTGGTGATTCGGTTAAGCGATGGCTTAATTTAACTTCGCTGACTTTACCTTCCAGGGCGGTTTTGATTTGTGCCACCAGAGATTCGAAGTCTTTGTTGACTTTTTCCTGCTCGGCTTTTTCCGCTTCGTCTTCCAGCTTGCCCAGGTCCAGATTGCCGCGCGCCACCGATTCCAGGTGCTTGCCTGCGTATTCGGTCAGGTGGGTGGTCAGCCATTCGTCGATGCGGTCGGACAACAACAGCACTTCGATGCCTTTTTTGCGCAGAATTTCCAGGTGCGGGCTGTTCTTGGCGGCGGCAAAGGTTTCGGCGGTGATGTAGTAAATTTTTTCCTGGCCTTCCTTCATGCGGGCAACGTAGTCGTCCAGCGTCACGTTCTGGGTTTCGTTGTCGGTATGGGTGGAAGAGAAGCGCAGCAGCTTGGCGATGCTGTCCTTGTTCTTGAAGTCTTCGATGACGCCTTCCTTGAACGCCTGGCCGAATTCTTTCCAGAACGTGGCGTATTTTTCCGGCTCGTTTTGCGCCAGGTTTTCCAGCAGTCCCAGCACTTTTTTAACGGCGCCCGAGCGGATTTTTTCCAGCTGCTTGTTTTCCTGCAAAATTTCGCGGGATACGTTGAGCGGCAGCGAGTCGGAATCGATCACGCCGCGCACGAAGCGCAAATATCTCGGCATGAGCTTTTCCGGGTCTTCCATGATGAACACTTTGCGCACATAGAGTTTGACGCCGTGTTTGGAGTCCCGTTCCCACAAATCGAACGGCGCGCGCGCCGGCACGTACAGCAGCAGGGTGTATTCGTTGGTGCCTTCGACGCGGCTGTGGATGTGCGTCAGCGGGTCCTGGAAGTCATGGGAAACGTGCTTGTAGAACTCTTTGTGCTGCTCCTCGCTGATGTCGTCCTTGTTGCGGGTCCACAGCGCCGACGCCTGGTTGACGGCTTCTTCGACGATCACGGTTTTTTTCTGCTTTTCCTCGCCTTCACCGGCTTCTTCATCGGCCTCCTCGTGCTGCTCCTCTTTGTCCATGACGATGGGGATGGCGATGTGGTCGGAATACTTGCGGACGATGGAGCGGATTTTCCAGTCGTTGAGAAAATCATCTTCGCCTTCGCGCAGGTGCAGCACGACCTTGGTGCCGCGCTGGGGCAGGTCGGCGTTTTCCAGCGTGTATTCGCCTTCGCCGTTGGACTCCCAGGCCACGCCGTGATCGGCGGGCGTACCGGCTTTGCGGGTGTACAGGGTAACTTTGTCGGCGATGATGAAAGAGGAGTAGAAACCCACGCCGAACTGGCCGATGAGCTGGCTGTCCTTGGCTTGATCGCCGGTGAGGTTCTGGAAAAACTCGCGGGTGCCGGACTTGGCGATGGTGCCGATGTTTTCCTGCACTTCTTCGCGGCTCATGCCGATGCCGTTGTCGATGACGGACAGGGTGCGGGCGTTTTTGTCGAATTCGATGCGGATTTTCAGTGCACTGTCGCCTTGGTACAGCCCGTCGTCGGACAGCGCGGCGAAGCGCAGCTTGTCGGCGGCGTCGGAGGCATTCGAAATCAATTCGCGCAGCACGATCTCCTTGTTGCTGTACAAGGAATGGATCATCAGGTTCAGAAGCTGTTTCACTTCTGCTTGGAATCCGTGGGTGATTTTATTGGCTTCAGTGGTCATGGATAGGGATGGTCCTGGTTGTTGAAAAAAGTAAACAGGCGCCCGCTCGCGGGTGGGCTGGTTCCAGAAGGGATATGGGATGCGCCGGGCGTTTTTCAAGGCGCGGGGAATGCCGAGGTGAATCAAACTTGCGCTCACGCTCGATGTTATTACAATGGTAATAACTTTTCCGAGGTGTTGCCATGCTGGAGCTTAAAGTTAGAAAAATTGGAAATTCCCTGGGTGTTGTTCTTCCCAAAGAGGTGATTAACCGTCTTCGTACCGGGGAGGATCAACCGCTCTTCCTGGTTGAGGCATCGGACGGGGGATATTTGATCACCCCTTACGATCCAGCTTTCGAAAAGAAGATGGAAAAGGCGGAAGAAATTATCGACCGCTATCGCAATACCCTGCACGTACTTGCCCAGTGAAAGAGCCGGTTTGGATAGAAGAGCGCGACGCACTGGCGCTGCACGAGCGCCTGCTTGCCTTACATGGCGGCATTGCAGGGATTCGTGACGCCACGCTGCTTTCATCGGGCCTCGCGCGTCCCCGCCAACAATTTGCCGCCGGTACGCTCGATGAGGAAAGTTTCACGGCATTTCTGCGTGCAAACACCCAGCCTGCATAAGCGGGCGTGAAGGATTGCTCATCCTGATCAAGACGCTTACCGCCGCTATTGACTAATCAAGGCGATGCGTCAAAATGTCCTGATATATATAAAAGTTGCGCCGCAGGGATGAACCCCACGGACGCCGCCCATCTCCCCCTAACCCGCTGGCATCCCGATTTGAGCGATTTTATCTATTACGAATTCCCGTTGAACGAGAGAATTCGCGTACTCATGCGGCTCGAACAACTGTTTCAGCAAGCCGACCATTTCATGCTGGGCAGCACCGTCTGGGACAGCCGCGCCGTCATTTCCAGCTTATTGGATATTCTGGCTATTTTCGGTCGCAACGACCTTAAATCGGAAATACTCAAGGAATTGGATCGTCACATCGCCACCCTGTCGCGGGTGGCCGACAATATGGCCATTGATCGCGGCAAGCTAACCAGTACCTTACAAAACCTGGAAAACATATCCAAGGAAATCCATGGATTGAGCGGAAAAATCGGCGGCAGCCTGATGGAAAACGAGTTGTTTAAAAATATTTCGCAGCGCAGTTCCATCCCCGGCGGCACCTGTGTATTTGACCTGCCCGCCTATCACTACTGGCTGGATCAGCCGGATGGGCAGCGCAAGCAGGATCTGGAGCTATGGTTGCAGCCGTTCGGCACCATCCGCTACGCCATCGACACCATCCTGCACTTGATTCGCCTGAGCACCATACCCACCGAAGAAAAGGCCGACGCGGGGTTTTATCAGCAAAACCTCGACAAAGCCTTACCTTTCCAATTGATCCGCGTCGCCGCATCGCGCAGCCTGCCTTACTACGTGGAAATCAGCGGCGGTAAACACCGGTTTACCGTGCGTTTCATGGGATTTTCCACGGCCGGCCGCGCCATGCAGGCCGAAGAAGACATTCCGTTCCAACTGACTTGCTGCGTGCTGT